>NZ_BQXK01000011.1:0-202568 GCF_030158995.1 Acidovorax sp. SUPP2825
CCTTGGCCCCCTGCCTGCGCTGCAGCTGCAGCAGCGGCACGAAGCTGGCCGGCTCGTACACCGTGTGCCGGATGCCTTGCCCATCCTGCGTGTGCACCAGCCGGTCGCCGTCCCAGCCGTAGTGGGTAGTCTCCTGATGTCCTTCGCGAACCACGGTCTTGCCCAGACGCCGCCCGAACGCGTCGTAGCGGTAGCGCGCCACCGGCGTCCAGCCCGGCTCACCCGGCGCCTGCTCGAACACCGCCGTCAACTGGTGCAGCGCGTCGTACTCCAGCCGCAGCGTGCGCCCATCGGCGTGCTGCGCCTGCACCCGGTTGCCGAAGGCGTCGTAGCGGTAATGGAGGGTGCCCCCTTCCGCTGCGCTGCTCCAGCCGATGCGGTTGCCCGGCCACTGCTGCACCGGCCCGCCCGCGCGGCCTGGCGCACCGCCCTGCGGCTGCAGCAGATCGAAGCCCGGGTCGTGCAGGTTCTGCTGCACCTGGCTCGCCCAGTCCTGGCGGTCCGCACCCGGGGTTGCCTCCTGGCCCGAGGGGTCCGGCAGCCGGTTGCCCGCCGGATCGAGCCGCCAGCGCCGCTGCTGCACGGTGTCGGCGACCGCATGCGCCACGCCGGTCAGGCGCTGGTGCACGTCGTAGTGGTAGCGCGTGGCATCCAACGGGGTCTGCACGCCCACCAGTTGGCCCAGCGCGTCGTAGGTGTAGCGGCGCACGGCCAGGGCGGCGAGCGGGCCCGGTGCCTGCGCCGCGCCTGCCGAGGGCAGCCCTTGCCAGTCTTGCTGCAGCAGCCGGCCCATGGGGTCCAGGCGCCGGGTCTGGGTGACTGCGGCATGGACCCGTTGCGCGCCGCCCTCCAGCTGCACGCTGCGCGCGACCTCCCGGTGCAGCGCATCGCGTTCGATGGCCAGCACCGGGGTCTTGTCCAGCAGCAGCCCGTGCACATGGCCCGAGCCGTAGGCCAGCCAGTCCAGCTCGCCCAGGCCCTGCAGCTGGCTGCCCAGCCGCTGCCCCAGCGCCCCCAGGCGGTGCGCGATGCGGTGTTCGAACTCGGGCTCTGGTTCGCCGCCCCGCAGGGGCGCGGCATGCGCCTGCCGGTACAGGGTCTGCGCCTCGCCCGTGGCCCGGCCGAAGGCGTCGCGCTCCAGGGCCACGCGCGTGTCGGCGATGAGGCGCTCGGCCTGCAGGCGCTGCGCGGCTTCGGCCAGGGCCGGATCGGGCTCTGCGGCAGAGGTTGCGCCCAGGGCCAGCAGGGCTTGCAGCAGCGGGGCGGGAACGTCCAGCCATTGCTCGCCCAGGGTCTGGGGGTGGGCGCGGCCTTGTTCTGCCGCCCAGGGCAGGTGCGCGCTCCACGTGCGGGCCACGGCGAGGGCGCCGCGGTCGTCGTACTCGTAGGCCTGGATCTGCAGGCTCTCGCCGCGGTCATGGGCGCTGGCGTCGTTGCCCTGCGCGCTTGGCAGGCCCGGGGAGCGGACCAGGACACGGGCCACGATGCGTCCACCTGCATCGTGGTGGTTGCGGCTCCTCACGGTGGCGCCCAGCCCTTGGGCAGCCGTCCCCTGCCCGGCCATTCCTTGCCCAACCATTCCCTGCACGCCCGGGTGGTGGCCCTGCCCGTGCCCATCGCTCTTGCGCACAAGCTGGCCGGCCGCGTCGTAGCCATAGACCTGCACGCGCCCGTCGAATCCCACCTCTTGCACCAGCCGGTCCTGCACGTCGTGCACGAAGCGGGTGACGGCCTGGTTCTCGTTGATGAGCTCCACCAGACGGCCCGCCACGTCGTAGCGCAGCGCGAATCCCTGGCCGGCCTGGGTTTGCGCGACGACGCGGCCCCACAGGTCGTGCCCGTAGGTGACGGAGGTGCTGGGCAAGGCGCTGTGGCCCGCGGCATCCCCCTCCCCCACGGGCTGCGCACTGTGCGTGGCCGCCTGCAATTGGCCGTTCGGGCCCCAGCGGTATTGCACCTGCGAGCCGTCGGGCGCCATGACGCGGGTGGGCCGGCCCGCGCCGTCGTATTGGTATCGCGTGCGCTGGTTCAGGGCATCGATGCTCTCGCGCACTTCGCCAAAGGCGCCGTAGTGCCAGGCATGCACCCGGCCCGAGCAGTCGGTGTGGCGCGTGAGTTGCCCGCAGCCGTTGTAGGCCAGTTCCTTGCGCCCGCCCTGCGCGTCGATGACGGCCACGGGCTGGTCGCACCAGGGCTGCGTGGCGGGGTCGATGGCGCCCTCGGCCGTGAGGGGGGCGTATTCGAAGCGGGTGGCCAGGGCCGGGGCATCCAGGCCCTGGGGATCGCCCACGGTCACCTGCCGCAGCCGGCCCCAGGCGTCGTAGTCCATGTGGGTTGGCAGCGCCCCCAGGCCCACGCTCTGCAGCAGCAGGCCGTCCTGCGCCGAGCCCGCCTCGCCCCAGCGATAGCGGGTGCTGCGCCCGTCGGGGTGCTGCGTGCCCAGCAGCCGCCCGGCGCCGTCGTAGCGCCACCAGGTGGTGCGCCCCAGCGGATCGGTGTGCGCCACGCGCCGGCCCGCGCTGTCGTAGCGGTCGCGCTGCTCGGCGCCATCGGGCAGCACGAGCCGCACCAGGCGCTTGTCTCCGCCCGCGCCTTCGAAGTGGTAGCGGGTGAGCCGGTTCAGGCTGTCGCGCACGCGCACTTCGCTCACCGGCACGGGCTGCGGCATGGACGGCGGCATGGGCTGCGGGGTGTCGGGGACTGGGGTGTCGGGGTCCGTCTCGGACTCGCCGATCGCAGCCGGGGTGGCGGGAGGGATGGCGGGGGGATCGCGGTATTCGAAGAGGTACGACAGTCCCTGCTCGTTGTGCTGCTCCACCACGCGGGCGCCGGGCCGGGGCATGGCCACGCCCTGGTCTTCATAGACGTAGGTGTGCAGCGGTCCGCTGCGCACCCGGTGGCGCACCATGCGGTGCACCCGGTCGTAGCCGAACTCGCGCGTGCGCTGGCCGTCCCGCCCCAGTACCTCCACCAGGTCGCCCGCGCTGTCATACCGGTAGCGCACCAGCGGCACCCGGTAGCCCGGGCCGGTGCAGGCCGCATCCAGCGGGTTGTGCACGCAGTCCACGCCGGTCAGGCGCTCGCCGCTGTCCGGGCCGAGCAGCGGGTGGGCGGTGGCGGTGGTAGTGGCGGTGGTTGGGGCCGCGGCGGCAGCCCCCTCCCGCTCCCGGTTGTAGTGCAGCGCATAGCGCCGCCCGCTGCCGTCGGTGATGCCGGCCAGCCGCCCGTGCTCGTCGTATCCGTAGTGCTGGCTGCGCCCGAAGCGGTCCAGCACCCGGCCCACGCGGTGGCACCCGTCCACCCCCGGCCACAGCAGCCACGCGGTGGTTCCGTTGCCCGAGGCGGCGATCACGCACCGCGCGTCGGCCCGGGCCTCTTGGGGCACGTGGGCCCAGCGCGGCTGCCAGGCCCAGGGCTGCAGTTCGCTAGGGATGCGCGAGGCAGGCGCGCCGGCAGGCAACGCGCTGCCTGCACCGCCACCTCGCATCAGCCACAGGTCTTCGCTGGCGCTGTACAGCGCTTCGCCGGGCGCCAGCGGCTCGCCGAAGGTGATGGCCCGCCCCCCCGGTGTCCAGCAGCACGGTGCGCCCTGCCTCCAGCCGCACGGCGATCTCCATGGGCAGCTTCCAGCCGTAGCCCAGCAGCCCGCAGGCCGCCCCATGTTCTTCGTTGACGTAGCTGCTGTACTGGCGCTGCCACACGAGCGGCATCGGCCCGGGCAGGCTGAAGTCCAGCTCGTCCCCGCCCATCAGCACCTTGGCCCCCAGCGCCGGGTTGACGGGGCTGCCCACCGCCATGCCGCCCGGGCACACGGAGCACGCCACGCCCCCCGCCGAGCCGATCAGCACGGTGGCCGAGCCCTGAACGATCGGCCCGCCCTTTTGGGTCATGTCGCTTTGCCGTGCCGCTGGTTTGCCACTCATGCTGTCGCTCTTTCTTGGGATCGTTTGCCGGGTTCAGGCAAGGGGGAGAGGTAAGGTCTTTGCGCCAATCGCCTCGGGGCTTCCGGCCATCGCATCGGGTTTGGGGCCGCGCCAGCGCGCGAAGGCCATGCAGGGCAGCCCCCGCCGGC
The DNA here is from genome assembly GCF_030158995.1 of Acidovorax sp. SUPP2825. NCBI lineage: Bacteria > Pseudomonadati > Pseudomonadota > Betaproteobacteria > Burkholderiales > Comamonadaceae > Acidovorax > Acidovorax sp. SUPP2825. Next base: position 4,073 of record NZ_BQXK01000011.1, read on the forward strand.
CCGCCTCAGCAGTTGAGCTTGTCCAGGCTGGACAGCACTTCGATCAGCGCCGGCGTGAGCCGCACGGTGCTGGCCCCGCAGCGCAGGGTGATCTCCTGGTCCGCCTCCAGCGTGATCTGCTGCGCCTTCACGGCCAGCGCCTTGCCCACCTGCAGGCTGTCGCCGCCCGTCACCTGCGCGCTGCGGTCCCCGCCCACGCTCACGCTGTCGTCCTTGCCCACGCTGCGGCTCCAGTGCATGCCCACCAGGTCGTTGCGCACCATGCCGACGTTCACGCTGTAGGCCATGCCGATGTTCATCATCTTGGCCATGCCGACGTTCTGCAGGGCCACCATGCCCACGGTCTCGGTTTTCATCTTCCCGACCTGGATGGTCCAGTTGCTGCCGATCTGGTCTTTCTCGTTCTTGCCGATGGTCTTGCTGCGGTTCTTGCCGATGCTCACCGTCTCGTCGATGCCGACGTCCTCGCTTCGGTTGTCGCCGATGCTGATCTTTTCGTCGTGGTCCACCCGCTCGGTGCGGTTGGAGTGGACGGTGATGGTCTAGTCGCCATCGACTTCCTCGGTGCGCCAGCCGTGCACGGTGATCTTTTCGTTGCGGTCCACGGTCTCGGTGCGGTCGCGGTGGATGACGTTGGTCTCGTCCCGGTCGATGGTCTTGCGCCGGTCGTTGCCCACCCACTTGTCCTCGTCGTTCTCCACTTCGGTGAGCTGGTCCTTTTGCGCATGCAGCCACAATTGCTCGGCCCCGGCCTTGTCCTCGAAGCGGATGGCGTTGGCATCGCCCGCCCCATTCTTCAATCCGTCGCCGAAGGCCCCGCCCTTGCTCGATTGGGTCTTGATGCCCGACTGCGTGGCGTTGCCCGGCAGCGCCCACGGCGGCATGTTGTCGGCGTTGTACACGCAGCCGGTGATGAGGGGGTGGTCCGGGTCGCCATTGAGGAAGTCGACCACGACTTCCATGTTGATGCGAGGAATGAACATAGCCCCGAAGCCGGAGCCGGCCCAGCTGCTGGAGACCCGCACCCAGCAACTGGAGTTCTCGTTCATGGCACCCACCCGGTCCCAGTGGAACTGCACCTTGACGCGCCCGTACTGGTCGGGCCAGATCTCCTCGCCCGGCGGGCCGACCACCACGGCGGTCTGCGGGCCGGTGGTCCTGGGCTTCGGCGTGGTGCGCGCGGGGGTGTAGGGCACACTGGTGGGCTGGGCCAGCAGGGTGAATCGCTGGAACGAGCCTTCTTCCTGCGCCGTGCCCTTGGGGCCCGGCGCAGCAGCGCTGACCTGGGGGTTTTCCTTGAAGTGGTATTCGAGACCGGTGAGCAGGTAGGCCTGGTTCTGGTCCTCGCGCGGGTAGTTCTCCAGCGTGAAGGTGTAGCCCGGGGCCAGCGCCCGGTGGCGCGACTGGCCCCGCACGGTGCTGTGCCCGGTGAGGCTTTCCTGCAGCCGCACCCGGGCATAGGCTTCGCCGTCGCCGAATTCGGTGTAGCCGCCCGGCCATTCGTAGATTTCGTGGGCGTCGTGCGCATGCCCCGGCGGGGTCTGGCGCATGTTGGACAGGTCCGCGCGCGGTTTCTTGAAGTCGTAGTCGTCGTTGTAGTGCCGCCCCGAATGGATGGCCTGGTGCAGTTCCCAGGCGTGGATGTTCTCCTTGTCGGCGACGGCGGCCTTCTCGGGCGGGTAGAACGGGATGACAGCCGCCCCGGGCAGCGGGCTGTGCGAGGCGACGATGTCGTCGGCCAGGGTCAGGATGTGCTGGCCGGCGCTGTGCTGGTGGTAGTAATAGATGCCTTCGTGCTCCATGAGGCGCGAGACGAAGGCGCAGTCGGTCTCGCCGTACTGCACGCAGTAATCCCAGCTGCGATACGCCCGCGTGAGCCGCTTTTGCAGGGGGTGGCCGTATTTGCCGAGCACCTCTTCGATGATGTCGGGGACGGTCTTGTTCTGGAATATCTTGAAGTCGCTCTTGCGCGTGGCCAGCCACAGCCAGGGGTTCAAGCGCAGGCGGTAGGAGTAATACCGGTGGTCTTCGCCCTGCAGGCCGAACCGGGTGACGATGCCGTCCAGGTAGCGCCGGCCGCCGCCTTCGGTCTCCACCTCCACCGTGGCGTGCTTGCCCAGCAACGCCTTGGGGTCGAGGGATTTGCTCTCGCTCAGCAGGTCCACATCCAACGCAAACAGCTCGCTCAAGGATTCCCGGCCCTGCAGGCGGCGAAACTGCAGCTGTTCTCCCAATGGCGTTTGGATCGTGACGCGGCGTGTCATTGGCTGACGGTCTTTGGACCGCTCCCTCTCTTGATTTAGTGGCGCGGATGATAGCGATCTATCGCCTTTTCAAAAGAGGTAATAAGTATTTTCTATGCGTATTTTTTGTTTCAAGATGAAATGGCTTTTTCAGGTTATCTGATCGGATTAACGACCGCCGAATGTCAAGGGTCACCCATGCTGATCTGGCATTGACTCCAATGTCAACCGCATAACCACACAGTCCAAACCATTACCCATATCGGCCCCTTGCCGACCTTTCGTCAGGAATCGGTTTTTGCCTGCCATGCTTTATGGTGAAAATAATTCCAGAGTACCGGACGCGTTTCGCACACGGTGGCTGCCCGAACTCAAAACTGTGCCCGCCATGCGAACGCTGACACCACCCTTTTGTTGGCCGAAATAAGCACATAGCCAATGCGTTGTTCGGACGCCGGGCACGCGGTGCAAGAATGGCCCGCACCGCGTTGCGCAGGCCTTGCCTGCGCTTCACGCACTCTGTTCCCGTCACCCCAGAAAGAGACAACCCATGCGGATCGAAACCCTCGCCGTCCATGCCGGACAGTCGCCCGACCCCACCACCAAGGCGGTGGCCGTGCCCATCTACCAGACGGTAGCCTATGCCTTCGACAGCGCCCAGCACGGCGCCGACCTGTTCGACCTCAAGGTGCAGGGCAACATCTACACGCGCATCATGAATCCGACCAACGACGTGCTGGAAAAGCGCGTCGCGGCGCTGGAGGGCGGCATCGCCGCGCTGGCCGTGGCCTCGGGCATGGCAGCCATCACCTACGCGATCCAGACCATCGCCGAAGCCGGCGACAACATCGTCTCGGCCAGCACGCTCTACGGCGGCACCTACAACCTGTTCGCCCACACGCTGCCGCAGCAGGGCATCACCACGCGCTTTGCCGACCCGCGCGATCCGGCCAGCTTCGCGCAGCACATCGACGCGCGCACCAAAGCCATCTTCATCGAATCCATCGGCAACCCGCTGGGCAACGTGACCGACATCGCGGCGTTGGCCAAGGTGGCGCACGACCATGGCGTGCCCCTGATCGTGGACAACACGGTGCCCAGCCCCTACCTGCTGCGCCCCATCGAACACGGCGCCGACATCGTGGTGCATTCGCTCACCAAGTACCTGGGCGGCCACGGCAACAGCGTGGGGGGCGCCATCGTGGACAGCGGCAAGTTCCCCTGGGCGAAGCACAAGGCGCGCTTTCCGCGCCTGAACGAGCCCGACGTGAGCTACCACGGCGTGGTCTATACCGAGGCGCTGGGCGAGGCGGCCTTCATTGGCCGCGCGCGCGTGGTACCGCTGCGCAACACCGGCGCGGCCCTGGCCCCGCAGAACGCGTTCCTGATCCTGCAGGGCATCGAGACGCTCGCGCTGCGCATGGATCGCATCTGCGAAAACACGCTGGCCATCGCGCGTGCGCTGCAAGGCCATCCCAAGGTGGAGTGGGTGCGCTACGCCGGCCTGCCGGACCACCCGGACCACGCGCTGGTGCAGCGCCAGCTGGGCGGGCGGGCGTCGGGCATCCTGTCGTTCAGCCTGCGTTCGGAAGAAGGCACGGACCCGCGTGCGGCAGGTGCGCGCTTCCTGGATGCGCTGCAGCTCTTCACGCGCCTGGTGAACATCGGCGACGCCCGCTCGCTGGCCACCCACCCCGCATCGACCACGCACCGCCAGCTCGATGCCGGCGAGCTGGCCAAGGCCGGCGTCACGGAAGGCATGGTGCGGCTGTCCGTGGGGATCGAGCACATCGAGGACCTGCAGGCCGACCTGGCGCAGGCGTTGCAGGCGGTGTGACCGCCACGTGGCCAGGACGGCGGACGGCGGCCGCCCCCATGCGATCCATGGTCTTTTTGGCCTCCAGCACAATCAGTACTATGGCATACCGCTATTAATTCAATAGCAAATCAATCCCGTCACAGATCCCGAGCCAGCCGCAGCCCCGAGAACTGCCAGCGCGCGGTGGCGGGAAAGAAGTTGCGGTAGGTCGCCCGCACGTGCCCGGCCGGCGTGGCGCACGAGCCGCCGCGCAGCACGTATTGGTTGACCATGAACTTGCCGTTGTACTCGCCCACCGCGCCCTCGGCCACGCGGAAACCGGGGTAGGCGGCGTAGCTGGACTGCGTCCACTCCCACACGTCGCCGAACATTTGCATCAGGCCCCGCCCGGCATCAGAGGCCGGCCGCGGGTGCAACGTGCCGCCGTCGGCAAAGTGGCCGCTGGCAGCGTTCGCCCCCTGCACGCCCTGGGAGGTGGCCGCTACCTCCCATTCGGCCTCGGTGGGCAGGCGCGCACCGGCCCACCGTGCATAAGCGTCTGCCTCGTAATACGAAAGGTGCACCGCGGGTGCGTGGGGTTGGAGCGGGCGCGGCCCGGCCAGGGTGAACTCGTACCAGGCTGCGCCCTGGCGTTGCCAGTAGATGGGGTGCGACAGTTGCTGCGCCCGCACCCAGTCCCAGCCCTCGGCCAGCCAGTGGGCGGACTCCTGGTAGCCGCCGTCCTCGACGAACGCCAGGTACTCGGCGGTGGTCACCGGCCGGTTGGCCAGCTCGAACGGCTGCAGGTAGACGCGGTGGCGCGGCCCTTCGTTGTCGAAGGCGAAGCCACCCCGGTCACCGCCCGGATGGCCGATCTCGCACACGCCCCCTGCAAAGGGCTGCCAGGCCAGCGCGACGCCGCCGGCCGGTGAGGGCTGGGCCTGCTGCTGCGACTGTGCCTGTGCATGCCCCGGCAGGCGGTAGGCCGGCCACAGCGGGCTGCACGACAGCAGGTGCTTGACGTCGGTGAGGATCAGTTCCTGGTGCTGCTGCTCGTGCTGCAGGCCCAGTTCGACCAAGGCCGCCAGCGCGGCGTCGTCCGGCCGCTCGGCCATCAGGCGCGACATGCGGCCGTCCACGTCGGCCCGGTAGGCCAGCACCTGCGGCAGTGCGGGCCGGGTGAGCAGGCCGCGCTGCGGCCGCGGGTGCTTGTCGCCCACGCCGTTGTAGTAGGAATTGAAGATCACCCGGAAGGCGGGGTGGAACGGCGCGAAGCCGGGCTCGTTCGGCTCCAGGATGAAGGTCTCGAAGAACCAAGTGGTGTGCGCCAGGTGCCATTTCACAGGGCTGGCGTCGGGCATGGATTGAGCGCAGCAATCCTCGTCGGACAACGGCAGCGCCAGGGCCATGGAGGCGCGGCGCACCTCGGCGTAGCGGGCGCTCAGCGTGCAGGGCGCCACGGCATGGGGGGAGCGGGTGGCGAAGTTCATGGCTGGGCATGCACCACGGCGAACCAGCCCCGCTCGTCCGTCCAGGCCTGCGCGCGCGAAAAACCCGCGCGCGCCAGCAGCGCCTGGAAGGCCGTGAGGCTGTATTTGTAGCTGTTCTCGGTGTGGATGCGCTCGCCCGCGGCAAAGTCGCGCCCTCCGCCGGGCCAGCGCACCTGCGCACCCTCGCGGGCCTCCAGGTGCATTTCGATGCGCGACTGCTCCCCATTAAAGAAGGCCCGGTGCTCCCACGCCTCGGGCGTGAAATCGCTGCCGATGAGCCGGTTCACATGGGCCAGTACATTGCGGTTGAACGCGGCCGTGACGCCGGCGGCATCGTCGTAGGCCGCCTGCAGCACGTCCACGTCCTTGGGCAGGTCGATGCCGATCAGCAGTGCGCCATCGGCATCCACCAGCGCACGCATGCGCGACAGCAGTTCCAGCGCCTGGGGCGGGTCGAAATTGCCGATCGAGGAGCCGGGGTAGAACACCACGCGGCGTGCGCGGGGAATGTCCGGGGGCAGTTGGATGGGACGGGTCAGATCGCCCGCCACCGCATGGGCCTGCAGTGCGGGCAGGTCGCTGCACAGGCGGGCCACGCCCTCGCGCAGGAAGTCCGCCGAGATGTCCACGCCCACGAACCGCTCGGGCTGCAGCAGGCGGCACAGCGTGCGCGCCTTCTCGCAGTTGCCGGCGCCCAGTTCGATGACGGTGCCGCCCTGCCCCACGGCACGGGCGATGTCGTCGCCGTGCGCCCGCATCAGCGCATGCTCGGTGCGGGTGGGGTAGTACTCGGGCAATCGGGTGATTTCCTCGAACAGCTGGGAGCCCCGCTGGTCGTAGAAATACTTGGGGGAAATGCACGCGGGACGGCGGGCCAACCCCTGGAGGATGTCGTGGTGCGGTGTGTTCTGCATGTCGCTCGGGGGATGGGTCTGTCGGATCGCGGCGCACCGGGGGCGGCGCGGCTGCAACGCATGGCCCTCTCCGATCGCTCTTCGGCAACCTGAAACGGCCATGTAACAGAGCATTACAGACGCCCCGCCACCCGGATGTAGGACACGTCCGCAAATCCATCAGCGCCATCCGGCAGCACATCGGCTGCGCTTTCCAGGACACGCATCGCCATCATCCCCGCCACCGCACGGTTTTTTTCGCAGGCCCCATGGCGCGCCCGCGCGGCTGCGCCACACTCCGCCGATCGACACCACCGGCCGGCTACCACGGCCTGCTTCGCCGCCATGGATTCCTTGACCCAGATCGCCCTTGGTTCCGCCGTTTCGCTCGCCGTGATGGGCCGGCGCACCGCCCCTTGGAAAGCCGCGCTGTGGGGGGCGGTGGCGGGCACGCTGCCGGACCTGGACGCGTTCATCGACCATGGCAACGCCATTGCCAACATGGTCGAGCACCGGGCGGAAAGCCATGCCCTGCTGTACCTCAGCCTGTTTTCGCTGCCCCTGGGCGCGCTCGTGGCCCGCCTGCATGGCGAGCAGGCCGGCTGGCGAAGGTGGTGGCTGGCGATGTGGCTCGCGCTCGTCACCCACCCGCTGCTGGATGGCATGACGGTGTACGGCACCCAGCTTTGGAAGCCGTTCACCAGCCACCCGTACGGGGTGGGCAGCATCTTCATCATCGACCCGCTGTACACCGTGCCGCTGATCGTCGGCGTGGTCGCCGCGCTGGCGAGCGGCCCGCCGGTCGGGGCCCGCTGGAACCGCTGGGGCCTGGCGCTCAGCACGCTCTACCTGGCGTGGAGCGCGGGCGTGCAGCAGCACGTCACCGGCGTGGCGATGGCATCCTTGCGCACGCAGGGCCTGCCGGTGCAGACGGTGCTGGTGACGCCCACCCCGTTCAACACCCTGCTGTGGCGGGTGGTGGCGGTCACGCCCACCCAATATGCCGAAGGCTTCTATGCCCTGGCCGACGGCAACAGGCCCATGCAATGGACGGTGCACGAGCGCGGGACCCCGCTGATCCAGCGCTACGGAACCGTGCCGGACGTGCAGCGGGTGGCGCGCTTCAGCCACGGCTTTTATCGCATGCGTTCGCGGGACGGCCGCGTCTTCGTGACCGATCTGCGCATGGGGCAGGAGCCCGACTACAGCTTCCAGTTCGATCTCGGCACGCCCGCGCAGCTGGATGCCGGCCAGCCCGAGGTGGCGCTGCGCGGACAGCGCCCGGACATCGGCACGGCCCTCGCCGCGCTGTGGCGGCGCATGTGGGGGCATGCGGGCGGCTCGGGGCCGTTCGGTGCCGGCACGGCCCCATGAAAAAAGCCGGCGCCACGCGCCGGCTTTCCCCACCAGGCTGTCAGTGGCCGCACCCGCGGCCCGCGGTCAGAATCGCCAGCCCAGGCCCACGCCGGCCAGCACGGGATCGATCTTTAAGGTGCCCAGCTTGGCACCGGCTGCGAACACGTCGGTCTGGATGTAGACCTTCTTCACGTCGAAGTTCAGCACCAGGTTCTTGGTGAGGGGAATGTCCACGCCGACCTGCAGGGCGCCGCCCCAGCTGCTCTTGTCGATGCTCACGCCGGCAGGCAGGCGCACGCTGGAAAACCGCGTGTAGTTCACGCCCGCGCCCACGTAGGGACGAAAGCCCGCGGTGTCGAAGTGGTACTGCAGCATCAGCGAAGGCGGCAGGTGCTTGAGCGTGCCGATCTGCGCGTTCAGGGCGCTGGAGGACAGCCGCTGCTTCTGGGGCACGGTCAGCACCAGCTCGGCGGCGATGTTGCGGTTGAAGAAATAGGAGATGTCGACTTCAGGCAGCGTCTTGTCGTTGATCGACAGGCCCAGGCCGGTGCTGTCCTTGTTGGAGGAATCCAGGTTCACGGCACGCGCACGAACGAGCCAGGGGCCTTCCGCCGTTTGCGCGAAGGCGGCGCCGGAGGTCAATGCGCACAGCACGGCCAGGGCCAGCAGGTTTTTTTTCATACGGAAACTCGATGCGTTGAACGGGGACGACCCCCGTGCATGCATTGGGCCGGCAAACGGCCCGGGCGGCCTTGCCATGGATCAAACCGCCGGCAGGTTGTGCCGCGGGCCGCGAGGGCCTGAAAGCGCCCTCTTCTCCCCGCTCTCAGTGCGCGCCCTTGCCCCGCATGCGCTGCACCAGCGTGACCACCGCCAGCACGGCGGCACCGGCCACGATGCCCACCACCGCATTGAGCAGGTTGGGCACCAGCACGCGCCACAGGCCGCCCGCCGGCCACTGGGCCGCCGATGCGGCCAGGCCCTCGACCGCGTGGTGGATGGCGGGCACGCCATGCACCAGAATGCCGCCGCCCACGAGGAACATGGCCGCCGTACCGGCGACCGAGAGCACCTTCATGAGCCAGGGCGCGGCGGCCACGATGCCGCGGCCCAGCGCCTGCGCAGCGCGTCCCGTCTTGCGGGTGAGCCACAGGCCCAGGTCGTCCAGCTTGACGATGCCGGCCACCAGGCCGTACACGCCCACAGTCATGATGAGCGCGATGCCGGCCAGCACGGCCACCTGCTGCCCGAACGGGGCGCTGGCGACCGTGCCCAGCGTGATGGCGATGATCTCGGCGGACAGGATGAAGTCGGTGCGCACCGCCCCCTTGACCTTGTCCTTCTCGAAGGCGGCGATGTCCACCGCTGGGTTGGCGTTGGCCAGGGCATGCGCCTCGCGGCCCGCCTCTTCCTTGGGGGCATCGCCGTGGGGCAGGAACCGGTGCGCCAGCTTCTCCGCGCCCTCGAAGCACAGGAACGCGCCGCCCACCATGAGCAGCGGCGTCACCGCCCAGGGAATGAAGGCGCTGATCAGCAGCGCGGCCGGCACCAGGATGGCCTTGTTGACGAGCGAGCCCTTGGCCACCGCCCAGACCACGGGAATCTCGCGATCGGCGCGCACGCCCGTGACCTGCTGGGCATTGAGCGCCAGATCGTCGCCCAGCACGCCGGCGGTTTTCTGCGCCGCCACCTTGGTCATGACGGACACGTCATCGGCCATGGCGGCACTCTTCTTGGCAGCGACCTTGGTCATCAGGGCCACGTCGTCCAGAACGGTGGCGATATCGTCGAGCAGCGTCAAAAGGCTGGCACCGGCCATGGGAATCCTTAAAAAATCGAGGGAGGGAGCGGGTCCGTGGGCCACGGCGCGAGAGGCGGCAAGGCCACGGGAGCGCCGCGCGGGCCGGGCATGCCGGCCGAAAAACCAGGCGCCCATCGCCCAGGCGGCGCCTACTATAGCAACGCCCTGCGATGGGTCCGTGTCGGTGCAAGGCGCATACTGGCGGCCTTCCCACCGATATCGGGGTCCTGCACGCGGGCTCTCGCTCCCGCAGCATGCCAGGCTACCTGACCAAGCAAGAAAACATCGCCATCGCCGGCGTCGACGACCTCGTCATCCGCTCCCTGCTGGACCGCCAGCAGTTCTCCGACCCCCTCGGCGACGCCGAAACCCTGGGCATCTCCTCCGCCGCCTGGCCCCTTTTCGGTCTGCTGTGGCCCTCGGGCGCGCAACTGGCCGCGCGCATGGCGGCCCGGCCCGTGCAGGCGGGCGAGCGCATCCTGGAGCTGGGCTGCGGCCTGGCGCTGGCCAGCCTGGTGTGCCACCGGCAAGGCGCCGACGTGACCGCGAGCGACTGCCACCCACTGGCCGGCACCTTCCTGCGCGAGAACCTGCGCCTGAACGGCATGGGCACCATGAAGTACCGCCAGGGCCAGTGGGGCAGCGGCGAAGCGCTGGGCCCGCCGCAGCAGGACGAGAGTCCGCTCGCGCAGGCGCACGGCGGCCCGGTGCACGGGCTGTTCGACCTCATCATGGGCAGCGACCTGCTGTACGAACGCGACGCCCGCGCCAGCCTCGCGCATTTCATCGACCTGCACGCGGGCCCCGCGGCCCAGGTCTGGATCGTGGACCCGGACCGGGGCAACCGCGCCGCCTTCAGCAAGCAGATGGCCGCGCAGGGCTTCGGCCTGCGCGAAGAGCGGCTGGACCGCGCCGCGCTGGACGATGCACCCGCCTACAAAGGCAGGCTGCTGGTGTACCGCCGCACCTGAACGCCGAAGACGGCACGAGCACACAGGCCGCCGGAGCGCGCCGGGCGCGCTCCCGGCTTTTCGGCCTTCCTCATCCCACCCAGCGGCGCGCGTTGCGCCAGATGCGCATCCACGGGCTCAGCGCGCTGCGGTCGCCGCTGGTCCAGCTCATCTGCACATTGCGGAACACGCGTTCGGCGTGCGGCATCATGGCCGTGAAGCGCCCATCGGCCGTGGTCACCGCCGTGAGGCCGCCCGCGCTGCCGTTGGGGTTGAACGGGTACTGCTCGGTGGCCGCGCCGTGGTGGTCCACATACCGCATGGCGGCGATGGCCTGGGCCGGGTCGCCGCGGTACTTGAAGTTGGCGTAGCCCTCGCCGTGCGCCACGGCGATCGGCAGGCGGCTGCCCGCCATGCCGGCGAAGAACAGGCTGGGCGACTCCAGCACCTCCACCAGCGACAGCCGCGCCTCGAAGCGCTCGCTCTGGTTGGTGGTGAAGCGCGGCCAGGCCTCGGCGCCGGGAATGATGTCGGCCAGCTCGGCGAACATCTGGCAGCCGTTGCACACGCCCAGGCCGAAGGTGTCCTTGCGGCCGAAGAAGCCCTGGAATTGCTCCGACAGCACCGGGTTGAACGTGATCGAACGCGCCCAGCCGATGCCCGCGCCCAGCGTGTCGCCGTAGCTGAAACCGCCGCAGGCCACCACGCCGGCGAAGTCCGACAGCTGCGCGCGGCCCGTCTGCAGGTCGGTCATGTGAACGTCGTAGGCCTCGAAGCCCGCCTCGGTGAAGGCATAGGCCATCTCGATGTGCGAGTTGACCCCCTGCTCGCGCAGGATGGCGACCTTCGGCCGCGCGAGGTTCAGGAACGGCGCGGCCACGTCCTCGGCCGGGTCGAACGTGAGCGCCACGTGCAGGCCCGGATCATTGGGCACGCCTGCGGCGGCATGCTCGGCATCGGCCGTGGTCGGGTTGTCGCGCTGCTGCGTGATCTTCCAGCTCACCGCGTCCCACACCTGGTGCAGGTCGGACAGGCTGGCGCTGAACACGCTCTTGGCATCGCGCCACACCTGCAACTCGCCCTTGCCGGCGTCCATGGTGGACGAGGCAGGCCGCGTCTTGCCGATGAAGTGGCTGGACCGGGACAGGCCGTGCTCGCGCAGGGTCTGCATGACCTCGTTGCGCTCGGCGGTGCGCACCTGCAGCACCACGCCCAGCTCTTCGTTGAACAGCGCCTTGAGCGTCAGCTCCTCGCGGCGCGCGCTCACCTGCGAGGCCCAGTTCTTGGCGTCGCCCGTCTCCATGCGGCTGTCGCTGATGCCGTCGCCCTCGGTCACGAGCAGATCGACGTTCAGCGCCACGCCCACATGGCCGGCGAAAGCCATCTCGGCCACCGCGGCCAGCAGGCCGCCGTCGCTGCGGTCGTGGTAGGCCAGGATCTGGCCCTTGGCGCGCAGCGCGTTCACGGCATCGACCAGGCGCACCAGGTCCTGCGCGTCGTCCAGGTCGGGCGCCACGTCGCCGCTCTGGCCCAGCACCTGGCCCAGGATGCTGCCGCCCATGCGGGCCTTGCCATGGCCCAGGTCGATCAGCACCAGCGTGGTGTCGTCCTGCGCCGCGTCCAGCTGCGGCGTGAGCGTGCCGCGCACGTCGGCCAGCGTGGCGAAGGCGCTGACGATCAGGCTCACGGGGGAGGTGACCTTCTTCGCACCGCTTTCATCTTTCCACTGGGTGCGCATGGACAGCGAATCCTTGCCCACCGGGATCGAAATGCCCAGCGCCGGGCACAGCTCCATGCCTACGGCCTTCACGGTGGCGTACAGCGCGGCATCCTCGCCGGGCTCGCCGCAAGCGGCCATCCAGTTGGCGGAGAGCTTCACGCGCGGCAGTTCGATGGGCGCGGCCAGCAAGTTGGTGATGGCCTCGGCCACGGCCATGCGGCCCGAGGCGGGCGCGTCGATGGCGGCCAGCGGCGTGCGCTCGCCCATGCTCATGGCCTCGCCGGCAAAGCCCTGGAAGTCGGCCAGCGTGACGGCGCAGTCGGCCACCGGCACCTGCCAGGGGCCCACCATCTGGTCGCGGTGCGACAAGCCGCCCACCGTGCGGTCGCCGATGGTGATGAGAAAGCGCTTGCTCGCCACCGTGGGGTGCGCCAGCACGTCGATCACCGCCTTTTGCAGCGCCACGCCCGTGAGATCGATGGGCGCGAATTCGCGCTGCACGGTCTTCACGTCGCGGTGCATCTTGGGCGGCTTGCCCAGCAGCACCTCCATGGGCATGTCCACCGGCAGCTTCTGATCGCCGGTGGCGGCCGTGTCCTCCAGCACCAGCTGGCGGTGTTCGGTGGCCGTGCCGATCACGGCGAACGGGCAGCGCTCGCGCTCGCAGAACGCGCGGAACTGCTCCAGCGATTGCGGCGCGATCGCCAGCACGTAGCGCTCCTGGCTTTCGTTGGACCAGATCTCTTTCGGGGCCAGGCCCGACTCCTCGAGCTGCACCGCGCGCAGGTCGAAGTGCGCGCCCCGGCCGGCGTCGTTGGTCAGCTCGGGGAAGGCATTGGACAGCCCGCCCGCACCCACGTCGTGGATCGCCAGGATGGGGTTGGCCGCACCCTGCGCCCAGCAGTGGTTGATGACCTCCTGCGCGCGGCGCTCGATCTCGGGGTTGCCGCGCTGCACGGAGTCGAAATCGAGCTCCGCCGCGTTCGCGCCCGTGGCCATGGAACTGGCCGCGCTGCCGCCCATGCCGATGCGCATGCCCGGGCCGCCCAGCTGGACCAGCAGCGAGCCGGCCGGGAATTCGATCTTCTGCGTGAGGCCCGCATCGATGGTGCCCAGGCCGCCAGCGATCATGATGGGCTTGTGGTAGCCGCGGTCCACGCCGCCCACCGACTGCTCGTACTCGCGGAAATAGCCCAGCAGGTTGGGCCGGCCGAACTCGTTGTTGAACGCCGCGCCGCCCAGGGGGCCTTCCACCATGATCTGCAGCGGGCTGGCGATGTGCTCGGGCTTGCCGAACTCGCCGCCCCAGAGCTTGGACACCGTGAAGCCGGTCATGCCCGCCTTGGGCTTGGAGCCGCGGCCGGTGGCGCCCTCGTCGCGGATCTCGCCGCCCGCGCCCGTGGAAGCGCCGGGGAACGGCGAGATGGCCGTGGGGTGGTTGTGCGTTTCCACCTTCATCAGGATGTGGTTGGTGACGCTACTCTTTTCATAGCACACTGCCCTAGTGGAATTTGCACTGGCGGGCATTTTTGCCAAAAACCGCTCGACGCGCGTGCCTTCCATGACAGAAGCGTTGTCCGAATACGCCACCACCGTGTGCTGGGGCGCCAGCTGGTGGGTGTTGCGGATCATGGCGAACAGGCTCTTGTCCTGCTTCTCGCCGTCGATGGTGAACTGCGCGTTGAAGATCTTGTGGCGGCAGTGCTCGCTGTTGGCCTGCGCGAACATCATCAACTCCACGTCAGTGGGGTTGCGCGCCAGGCCCTGGAAGGCGTTGACCAGGTAGTCGATCTCGTCGTCGGCCAGCGCCAGGCCCCACTGGGCGTTGGCCGCCTCGACCGCCGCGCGCCCGCCGCCCAGCACATCGACGAACTCCATCGGCGCGGCCGGCAGCTCGGTGAACAGGGCCTCGGCGCCCGAGCGGTCCCACACCACCGACTCGGTCATGCGGTCGTGCAGCAGCGCGGCGATCTGCCCGCGCTGCGCGTCGGTCAGCGTGGGCGTGCCGCCCAGCAGGCCGGATTTGAGCGAGAGGCGGTACTCGGTGATGCGCTCCACGCGGCGCAGCGCCAGGCCGCAGTTGTGCGCGATGTCGGTCGCCTTCGACGCCCAGGGCGAAACCGTACCCAGGCGCGGCGTGACGACGATGGCCGGGCCATCGGCCGGGCCGCCGTAGGGGTCCCCATAGGTCAGCAGCGCGGCGAAGCGATCGGTTTCGGCCGGGGTGGGCACCGCGTCGGTGGCCACCAGGTGCACGAAGCGGGCGGCGATGCCCGTGATGCGATCGTGGATGGCCTGCAGCGCGGGCAGCAGCTGGCGCATGCGGAAGGCGCTGAGGGCGTTGCCGCCTTCGAACGTGCTGAGGTGCAAGGAGGGCTTCGTGGACGATGTCGGCGAGATCACTTCGGCGGCCTGTTGGGTGATGGAAAAGGTGCGGCCCCACCCTGAACCGCCGGCCGCTGACTGGGGCCGGCTGGGCAGGGTGCGGAGAATGCTGAGCCCGGCATTTTACCGGGGGCGGATCGCATCGCCGACGAGGCCTTCGCCCGCGTGGCCCGCATCGGCCAAGCGCCGATGGGATAATTGGCCCCATGAGCATCACCATCAAAGACGCCGAAGGCATCGCCGGCATGCGAGAGGCATGCCGACTGGCTTCGGAAGTGCTGGACTACATCGCGCCCCACATCCAGCCTGGCATCACCACGAACGAAATCGACCGCCTCGCGGCCGAATGCATGGCGCAGCAGGGCACCATCTCCGCCACCATCGGCTACCAGCCGCCGGGCTATCCGCCCTACCCCAAGTCGCTGTGCACGTCGATCAACAACGTGGTCTGCCACGGCATCCCGAACGACAAGCCCCTGAAGAAGGGCGACATCATGAACGTGGACGTCACCGTCATCACCAAGGACGGCTGGTACGGCGACAACAGCCGCATGTACCTGATCGGCGACGTCTCCATCGCCGCCAAGCGCCTGTGCAGCCTCACCTTCGACGCCATGTGGATCGGCATCCAGCGCGTCAAGCCCGGCGCCCGCCTGGGGGACATCGGCCACGCCATCCAAAAGTACGCCGAGGGCCACGGCCTGTCGGTGGTGCGCGAGTTCTGCGGCCACGGCATCGGCCAGAAATTCCACGAAGAGCCCCAGGTGCTGCACTACGGGTACCCCGGCACGCTGGATGAGTTGCTGCCCGGCATGACCTTCACCATCGAGCCCATGCTGAACGCCGGCCGCCGCGAGGTGAAGGAATTCGGCAACGACGGCTGGACCATCGTGACCAAGGACCGCAGCCTGTCGGCGCAGTGGGAGCACACCGTGCTGGTGACCGAGACCGGCTACGAAGTCCTGACCCTGTCGGCCGGCTCGCCACCGCTGCCGGCCTTCGTGACCGCCACGAAGACCTGACCGGAACACGGCGCGCGGGCCGGCCGCGCGGCGGCCGGGCGCACGGTTCTTGCTTGTCTGGTGCTAACCTGCCCACCGCTCCGTTGCTCTACCCGCACCCGCCACCCCGCCGCCGTCCATGACCGACCTGCAAACCCTGCGCGACGCCTACCGCCAAGACAAGGCCACCCTGCTCGCGTCGCTGCAATCCACGGGCGCCTCCACGCGCGGCGTTCGCACCCTGCTGCACAAGCTCTCCACCCTGGCGGACCGCCTGCTGCGCCAGCTGTGGCAGCGCGCCGGCATGCCGGACGACCTGGCGCTGGTGGCCGTGGGGGGCTACGGCCGCGCGCAGCTCTTTCCCCATTCCGACGTGGACGTGCTCGTCCTGCTGCCGGACGGCGCCACGCCCAGGGCCGGCTGCGCCTTGTCCACGTGCATCGAATCGTTCATCGGCAGCTGCTGGGACGCGGGCCTGGAGATCGGCTCCAGCGTGCGCACGGTGGCCGAGTGCCTGACCGAATCCGCGGCCGACGTGACCGTGCAGACCTCGCTGCTCGAAGCCCGACGCGTCTGCGGCAGTGCGCCGCTGTTCGCCGCGTTCCAGCAGCGCTACGACGCGCAGATGGACGCGCAGGACTTCCTCATCGCCAAGACGCTGGAGATGCGCCAGCGCCACACCAAGTACGAAAACACGCCCTACTCGCTGGAGCCCAACTGCAAGGAATCACCCGGCGGCCTGCGCGACCTGCAGACGGTGCTGTGGGTCGCCCGCGCGGCCGGCCTGGGACGCGACTGGCGCGAACTGGCCGCCAACGGCATGGCCACGCCGTTCGAGGTGGCCCAGATCGAGCGCAACGAGGCTGTGCTGTTCCTCATCCGCGCGCGTCTGCACGCCGTGGCCGGCCGCCACGAGGACCGGCTGGTGTTCGACCTGCAGACCGCCGTGGCCGAATCGTTCGGCTACCGCTCCCACTCGCCCGACGGCAAGCGCCTGGCCATGCGCGCGAGCGAAACCCTCATGCGCCGCTATTACTGGGCGGCCAAGGCCGTGTCGCAGCTCAGCCAGATCCTGCTGCTGAACATCGAGGAGCGGCTCAGCCCCTCAACGCACGAGCTGCACCGCATCAACGACCGCTTCTTCGAAAAGGCCGGCCTCGTCGAGGTGGCGAGCGACGACCTGTATGAGAAGCACCCCCATGCCATCCTGGAAACCTTCCTGCTCTACGAAACCACGCTGGGGCTGAAGGACCTGTCGGTGCGCACGCTGCGCGCGCTCTACAACGCCCGCGGGGCGATGGACAGCGCCTTCCGCCGCGACCCGGTCAACCGCGCGACCTTCATGAAGATCCTGCGGCAGCCCTCGGGCATCACGCATGCGATGCGGCTCATGAACCAGACCTCGGTGCTGGGCCGCTACCTCTGGCCGTTTCGCCGCATCGTGGGCCAGATGCAGCACGACCTGTTCCACGTCTACACCGTGGACCAGCACATCCTGATGGTGCTGCGCAACGTGCGCCGCTTCTTCATGGCCGAGCATGCGCACGAATACCCGTTCTGCTCCCAGCTGGCCGGCGGCTGGGACAAGCCGTGGCTGCTGTACCTGGCGGCGCTGTTCCACGACATCGGCAAGGGCCGCGGCGGCGACCACTCCAAGATCGGCGCCGAGGAAGTGCGCCACTTCTGCCGCCAGCACGGCGTGGACGAGGAAGACGCGGCGCTGGTCGAGTTCCTGGTGCGCGAGCACCTGGCCATGAGCCAGGTCGCGCAAAAGCAGGACCTGTCCGATCCGGACGTGATCGGCGCTTTCGCCCAGCGCGTGGGCAGCGAGCGCCGCCTCACCGCGCTGTACCTGCTCACCGTGGCGGACATCCGCGGCACCAGCCCCAAGGTCTGGAACGCGTGGAAGGGCAAGCTGCTGGAAGACCTGTACCGCGCCACGCTGCGCGCCCTGGGCGGCCACGCCCCCAATGCCGCCGCCGAAATCGAGGCCCGCAAGCGCGAAGCCATGGTCATGCTGGCGCTGCAGGCCCAGCCGTTCGAGGCGCACAAGAAGCTGTGGGACACGCTGGACGTGGGCTATTTCATGCGGCACGAAGCCGCCGACATCGCCTGGCACACGCGCCACCTCTCGCGCTACGTGGGCACCGGCCGCACCGTGGTCCGCGCGCGGCAGTCGCTGGCGGGCGAAGGCCTGCAGGTGGCGGTTTATGCGCCCGACCAGCCCGACCTCTTCGCCCGCATCTGCGGCTATTTCGACCGGGCGGGCTTCAGCATCCTCGATGCGCGGGTGCACACCGCCCACGATGGCTGCGCGCTCGACACGTTCCAGGTCGTGGCCTCGGAGCAGGCCGGGCATTACCGCGAACTCACGCACATGGTGGAGAGCGATCTCGCCCGCGCGATCGAGGACGAAACCGCGGGCCTGCCCGAGCCGGCGCGCAAGCGCGTCTCACGCCGCGTGAAGAGCTTTCCCGTGGCCCCGCGCGTCACGCTGCGCCCCGACGAGAAAGCCCAGCGCTGGCTCATCAACATCTCCGCCAGCGACCGGGCGGGCCTGCTCTACCTGGTGGCGCGCATCCTTTCGCGCCACCACCTGAGCGTGCAACTGGCCAAGGTCAGCACCCTGGGCGAGCGGGTGGAAGACACCTTCCTCGTGCACGGCCCGGAACTGCAGAGCAACGCGCGGCAGATCCAGATCGAGACCGAACTGCTGAACGCGTTGTCCGAATGAAGGGCCACCGGGGTCCGTCGCATCCGATGCTACTTATTTGATAGCACAATGCCCTAGTATTGTTTGCACTGGCGGCCCATTCCATTCATCTTTTCCGAGGCACCGCTTGCCAGGTCCGTCAGTCGTCCTCCGCGTCGGCGAGCTCGGGAAACAGCACCTCGGTATAGCCGAACTGGGTGAAATCGCGCACCCGCATCGGGTAGAGCTTGCCGATCAGGTGGTCGCATTCGTGCTGCACCACGCGCGCATGGAACCCCTCCGCCGTGCGGTCGATCGGGTCGCCATACGGGTCCAGGCCCTGGTAGCGGATGCGGGACCAGCGCGGCACCTTGCCGCGCAGGCCGGGAACGGACAGGCACCCTTCCCAGTCCTCTTCCTCCTCGTCGCCCAGCGGCGTGATCTGCGGGTTGAGCAACACGGTGCGCGGCACCAGGGGTCGGTCGGGATAGCGGGGGTTCTTGCGGTCCGAACCGAAGATCACCAATTGCAGATCCACGCCGATCTGCGGGGCTGCCAGGCCGGCGCCATTGACCGCCTCCATGGTGTCCAGCATGTCGCGCACCAGCAGGTGCAGCGCGTCGGTATCGAACTCGGTCACGGGCTGGGCCACGCGCAGCAGGCGCGGATCGCCCATCTTGAGAATGTTTTGAACGGTCATGGGAATGAAAAGAAGGGCCGACGGTCAGCGTCGAAGTGACCGCAGCATAGCGCGCCGACCGGCCCCATGCCGCAGGCACAATCCAGGCATGCCGCCCCCGCCCCCGCCAGCGCCTTTGCCACCGCCGCCGCCCCGCCCTGCCCCGCTGCCCCTGCCGGTGCGCTGGCTGCTGCTGTGCTTTGCGGTGCTGAGCCTGGTGACAGGCATCATCGGCATCTTCGTGCCCGGCCTGCCGACCACGGTGTTCATCCTCATGGCCGGCTGGGCGGCGGCTCGCAGTTCGCCCCGGCTGCATGCGTGGCTTTGGCGCCACCCGCTTTTCGGCCCCATGCTGCGCGACTGGGCCAACGGCGGCCAGGTGAGCCGCCGCGCCAAGTGGAGCGCCAGCATCCTCATGGCGCTCGCGGCGGCCGTGCTCGTCTTCAGCCACGCACCCCGCTGGGTGGCCATCAGCGCTTCGCTGTGCATGGCGTGCGTGCTCGCCTGGCTGTGGCAGCGGCCGGAGCCGGCCCGTTGAGGGCCCATGGGAAGCAACCTTCAACCCGATCCATCAGGCAGCCGCAGTTCTTCGAATTTGCTCACTTTTTGTGTATATAATCTAAGTCTTGTTCCTCGATAGCTCAGTCGGTAGAGCGCCGGACTGTTAATCCGTAGGTCCCTGGTTCGAGCCCAGGTCGAGGAGCCAAGATCATCAAGGCCTTGCATGTGTACGCAGGGCCTTTTACATCGCTAGTCAGATACCGAATATTCCTCGATAGCTCAGTCGGTAGAGCGCCGGACTGTTAATCCGTAGGTCCCTGGTTCGAGCCCAGGTCGAGGAGCCATAGACAGCCTTCCAGGCTGTACAAAAGCCCGCTATTTCATCGATAGCGGGCTTTTTTGTTGTCTGCCGGTCCCTTGATTTTTTGGCCAGGCATTGCCGACATCGACCGAATCGACCGTCCGGCCATCGCCTACACCCCGCCCTCTGCCGCTTCGGCATCCTCTGTGGTTACTTGCTGCGGGTCACCCAACCCGCAGGCCATTCAACCATCCCAAAGGAGTGAAGCCATGCAGAAAACCACCACCGCGCTCGTTCTCACCCTCGGCCTGCTGGGCGCCGCCGCACCGGCCATGGCGCAGTACACCGGTCCCACCACAGGCGAACGTGCTGCAGCACCGGCAGCCGGCAGCGGCTACACCGGGCCCACCTCGGTGCCCACGATGACGGTCAAGCAACTGCTCGACACCGCCACGGACGACCAGCACGTCCGCCTGCAAGGCCGCATCGTGTCCCATGACGGTGGCAAAAACTACACCTTCGCAGACGACAGCGGCCGCATGCCCGTCGAGATTTCGGACAAACGCTTTCCGGCAGGCCAACCCATCAGTGCCCAGCAGCGGGTGGAACTGGTGGGAGAGGTCGACAAGGGCATCCGCAAAATGGAGCTCGAGGTGGAGCAGGTTCGCCTGATTCCCTGATCGGATGAAGCAGGGGCCCGAGCGCCGCCACTCGCCCCAGTGAAAGGCCATCCGCGGGGATGGCCTTTTTGCCATCGCCTGCTGAAGGCAGGCTCGGATCGACTCCATCCAAGCAGTCTCCGCCGAACCGATCCGAAGGCCTCCCGCAGCCCTGCGCACTCGGCGACAATGCGTTGCTTCTTCCATTCTTCCCTGTGCATGGCTGACGATCATTTGCCTTGGTTGCAACCCGGCGACGAATTTCCCAGCGTGGCGCTCAGCTGGGGCAGCGAATCCGCGGCCCCGGGACTGCTGGCCGCTGGTGGGAATCTCAGCGTCGCCCAGTTGAAAAGTGCCTACCAACGAGGCATTTTCCCGTGGTTCAGCCCCGGGCAACCCGTGCTCTGGTGGAGCCCCGATCCCCGCATGGTGCTGCCCGTGGCGGAATTTCGGCTGCACCGGTCGCTGCGCCGCACCTTGCAGAAATTCCGCGTTTCGCCGCAGTGCGAAATCCGCGTGGACCATGACTTCGGCGCGGTCATCAAGGCCTGTGCCGGCACGCCAAGGTCGGGCCAGAACGGCACCTGGATCGTGCCGCAGATGGTGGACGCCTATCGTGCATTCCACGCCGCCGGTTTTGCGCACAGTGTGGAAACGTGGGTCGACGGCAGGCTCGTCGGCGGGCTGTACTTCATTGCGCTGGGCAAGGCTGTTTTTGGCGAATCGATGTTCGCCCACGCGACCGATGCATCCAAGGTCGCGCTCGCAGCTTTCGTCTGCTTGTGCCGGCACCACGGCGTGGCACTCATCGACTGCCAGCAGAACACGGCCCATCTGGCATCCTTCGGTGCACATGAAATAGATCGCGCCCGGTTCCTCGACCACGTTGCACAGGCATCCCTGGAAGCACCGGTTTCCTGGAAATTCGAGCCCGTATACTGGACTGCGCTGATGCACCCTACCGGGAACCCGGGATGACGCAACTCAACGATCTGCCGCTGCACACCTTGCAGTTCTACGCCACCGCGCCTTATCCATGCAGCTACCTGCCTGCACGGCAGGCGCGCTCGCAGGTTGCCACACCCAGCCACCTGATCCAGAACGACGTGTATTCGGACTTGGTGGCGCGGGGGTTTCGCCGCAGCGGCATGTTCACCTACCGACCCTACTGCGATGGCTGCCAGGCATGCACGCCGTTGCGCGTGCTGACCAAATCCTTCAAGCCTGATCGCAGCCAGCGCCGCGCGTGGGCGAAGCACGGCACTCTGCAGGCACGTGTTCTGCGCCTGGGCTACGTGCCCGAGCACTATCAGCTTTATCTGCGCTACCAGAACCTGCGCCACTGCGGTGGTGGCATGGACCACGACAGCATCGACCAGTACACCCAGTTCCTGCTGCAGAGCCGGGTCAACTCCCGGCTCGTGGAGTTCCGCGAACCCGACGTGGACGGTGCGCCCGGTGCATTGCGGATGGTCTCGATCCTGGACGTGCTGGACGACGGGTTGTCGGCCGTGTACACGTTCTACGAACCCGATCCCGGCTGCAGCTACGGCACCTACAACGTGCTTTGGCAGATCGAGCAGGCGCGCACCCTGGATCTGCCCTATGTCTACCTGGGCTACTGGATCGAAGAGAGCCCGAAGATGAACTACAAGGCGCGCTTCCTGCCCCACGAGTTGCGGATCGATGGCCAATGGAGACTCGCGCCCTGAGGTGGTGAAGACGGCCGCCCTGCATTTCACAAGATAAAATGCGCGCTTCTCGTCAACACACATCACCATGAAAAAAGACGATGCCGGCGCGCCTGCCAAACCCAGCGTCCAGGTGCTGGAGCGCATGTTTGCACTCATCGACGTGCTCACCTCGCGTGAGGAGGCGATTTCCCTCAAGGAAATCAGCGAGAAGACCGGGTTGCACCCTTCCACGGCCCACCGCATCCTGAACGACCTGACCATTGGCCGCTTTGTGGACCGCCCGGAATCCGGCAGCTACCGCCTCGGCATGCGGTTGCTGGAATTGGGCAACCTGGTGAAAGCGCGCCTGAGCGTGCGCGATGCGGCGTTGACCCCGATGCGCAACCTGCACAAGCTGATCCAGCAGCCCGTCAATCTGAGCATGCGCCAGGGCGATGAGATCGTGTATGTCGAGCGTGCCTACAGTGAACGCTCCGGCATGCAGGTGGTCCGGGCCATCGGTGGCCGAGCGCCGCTGCACCTGACTTCGACGGGAAAACTGTTTCTGGCCGCAGACGACCCACAACGGGTGAGGGCCTATGCGATGCGCACCGGTCTGTCGGGGCACACCCGCAACAGCATCACGCAGCTGCCGGTCCTGGAGCGCGAACTGGGCAAAGCCCGCCAATACGGCATTGCGCGAGACAACGAGGAACTCGAACTCGGCGTGCGCTGCATGGCAGCGGGCGTGTATGACGATCAGGCCCATCTGGTCGCAGGCCTTTCGATCTCCGCGCCCGCGGATCGACTGGATGAGAACTGGTTGCCCAAGCTCCAGGCGACTGCCAGCGAAATTTCCCAGGCCTTGGGCTATTCGACCAACCGGCGCGACAAATCAGCTGCCCCCTAGCGAGCCCCAAGAAAAAACGCGCATTGCAAGCAATGCGCGTTTTTCAAAGGGGTCGGATCGCCTTTGGTCTTTCGCCTCTCCTGATCTCAAGCCCTGCCATTCAAAACAGGCGGGGCCCGCGCAGCGTCAAGGCTTCGTGCCGATGGCGTGCAGAGTGGGCGCACCGCCGATGGAAGGCAGTTTTTCCAC
The DNA here is from genome assembly GCF_030158995.1 of Acidovorax sp. SUPP2825. Lineage (NCBI taxonomy): Bacteria > Pseudomonadati > Pseudomonadota > Betaproteobacteria > Burkholderiales > Comamonadaceae > Acidovorax > Acidovorax sp. SUPP2825. Next base: position 27,314 of record NZ_BQXK01000011.1, read on the forward strand.
CCAATTGCGCACGCGCTCGGCATCACCCAGGCGGCTGAACTTGCCTGCCGAGTCCAGGAAAACCATGATCAGCTTGCGGCCCGATATCTGGGCCTGCATCACCAAGCAACGACCCGCTTCGGAGATATAGCCCGTCTTCTGAAGGCCGATGTCCCAAGCCGGGCTTTTCACGAGTCTATTGGTGTTGTTGTACTGCAGCGTGCGGCGCCCCACGGCCACTTCATAGCTGGGAGACGTGGTGAGTTCGCGCAGCATGGGATCGCCATGGGCAATGTTCACCAAGGTGGCCAGATCGCGGGCACTGGACTGGTTGTGGCTGGACAGGCCCGTGGGCTCCACATAACGGGTATCCGTCATGCCCAGCAGCTTCGCCTTCGCGTTCATCTGCGCAACGAAAGCCTCCAGCCCGCCGGGGAAGGTGCGGCCGAGGGCATGGGCCGCCCGGTTTTCGCTGGACATGAGGGCCAGATGCATCATCTCGCCCCGCGTGAGGGTCGTGCCCACGGCCAAGCGGGAACTGCTGAACTTCTCGGTATCCACATCGTCTTGCGTGATGGTGATGGGCTCATCCATCGGCAAGTGGGCCTGCGATACAAGCAGCCCGGTCATCAATTTGGTCAACGATGCAATCGGCAGAACGGCATGGTCGTTCTTGCTCAGCAGGACTTCGTTGGTCTCCTGGTCGATGACCAAGGCCACGCTGGACTTCAAATCCAGGGGGTCGGTGAGGGAATGCAGGCCTGCAACTTGCCCGAAGGACAGCTTTTCAGGGACGGCCACCATGCGCGTGGCAGCCTTCACGCTGCGCGCGGATGCGCGAGTGGTGGCCTTGACACGGGTCACGGCTTTGCGAGAAACCACCGTGGCAGAGCGTGCCACAGGACGCTGTTTGGCCGTCGAGGATGCAGCCTGCTTCTTGACCTGCACCTTCTTTCGCTCTGCCGCGTGCACCGAGGTGGCCGTGAGCGCAATGCTCATCGCAAGGAATGCGACGGTGCGAAAAAAACGAGAAGAAGCGCGAGGGCGTACGTGCATCAGAATGCTCCAAGCGGTAAATAGTGTTTGTCAGTGTACAGAATCGAAAAAAGTCGCGCAAGATCAATACCTTGCGCGACCTTTCAATAAAGTGAATGAATTATAAATTCGATGGTCAGCCTTGTGCGGCGACTCGATCGGCTTTACTTTGTAATTTGTTCAACGCACTGATGTAGGCTTTGGCTGACGCGACCACGATGTCGGGATCTGCGCCCACCCCGTTCACCACCCTGCCGCTGTTCTGCAGCCGCACCGTCACCTCCCCCTGGCTCTCCGTCGAACCGCTGATGGCATTGACCGAATAGAGCACCATTTCGGCTCCGCTCTTGACGTGCGACTCGATGGCCTTGAGTGAAGCATCCACGGGCCCATTGCCGTCCGATTGGCCCCGCACCTCCTTGCCGCGCACCGTGAAGACGATGGTGGCCTGCGGGCGCTCGCCGGTTTCGCTGTGCTGTGACAACGACACGAAGCCGTATTGCTCCTGCTCGTTGGCAGCACTTTCACCGCTGACCAGCGCCAGAATGTCTTCGTCGAAGATCTCGCTTTTGCGGTCTGCCAGTTCCTTGAACTTGGCGAAGGCGCTGTTGACATCAGTTTCGCTGTCAAGCTGCACGCCCAATTCAAGCAAACGCTGCTTGAAGGCATTGCGGCCGCTCAGCTTGCCCAGCACGATCTTGTTGGCAGACCAGCCCACATCCTCGGCGCGCATGATCTCGTAAGTGTCGCGGGCCTTCAGCACGCCATCCTGGTGGATGCCGCTGGCATGAGCGAAAGCGTTGGCACCCACCACGGCCTTGTTCGGCTGCACGACGAACCCCGTGGTCTGGCTGACCATGCGGCTCGCCGCCACGATGTGCTGAGCCTCGATGCCCAGTTCCAGTCCAAAGTAGTCCTTGCGCGTCTTGACGGCCATCACGATCTCTTCCAGCGAGCAGTTGCCTGCCCGCTCGCCCAGCCCGTTGATCGTGCACTCGACCTGGCGGGCACCACCGATCTTCACGCCCGCCAGAGAGTTGGCCACCGCCATGCCCAGATCGTTATGGCAATGCACCGACCAGATGGCCTTGTCGCTGTTGGGAATCCGCTCCCGCAGGGTTTTGATGAAGTTGCCATACAGCTCGGGAACGGCATAGCCGACGGTATCGGGCACGTTGATCGTGGTGGCGCCCTCTGCGATCACGGCTTCCAGGACGCGGCACAGGAAATCCATCTCGCTGCGGTACCCGTCCTCCGGGCTGAACTCGATGTCGCCAATCAGGTTGCGGGCGAATCGGACCGACTGCTTGGCCTGCTCCAGCACCTGCTCGGGGGTCATGCGCAGCTTCTTCTCCATGTGCAGCGGGCTCGTCGCAATGAACGTATGGATGCGTGCGCTATTGGCCCCTTTCAGCGCTTCCGCCGCGCGCGAAATATCACGATCGTTCGCGCGGGACAGGGAGCAGATGGTCGAGTCCTTGATGGCTTGCGCAATGGACTGTACCGCCTCGAAATCCCCGTTGGAGCTGGCAGCAAACCCCGCTTCAATCACATCGACCTTGAGACGCTCGAGTTGGCGCGCAATGCGCAGCTTCTCGTCCTTGGTCATGGATGCGCCAGGCGACTGCTCGCCGTCGCGCAACGTGGTGTCGAAAATGATCAGCTTGTCTGCCATTGTGTTTCTCCAGAGATGGTGGGGGCCGCAACGTTGAAATTCTGGCACGCAAAGCAAAAAGGCCCGCTGCGGATGCATACGGGCCTTTTTGCAAGAAGAGCGCCTGTGCGCTAGCGTCTTCGCCCGAAAGCGAATAGCGATAGCAGCGGCAGTGCCAGCGTTTTCATGCGGCGCAATGTAGCACACCAGCCTGACGCAGCGGCGCAATCACTTGTGCAAGCCACGTTCGTCCGGCTCGTCAGTGGACATGCTGATCACGCTGCTGTGCTGCCCTTTCGCCTTGCGCCACGCATAGACGAAGTATCCGCTCAGGCCATACAGCACGAACACGCTGAACAGCACGGTGGGTGGGTGGATGTTGATGATGGCGATACCCAGCGCGATCAAAACGATGACGGCGAACGGCACACTCTTCTTCATCTGAATGTCTTTGAAACTGTAAAACGGGACATTGGTCACCATCGTGAGGCCCGCATACAGCGTGAAGCCGAACATGGTCCACGTCACCTGCGACCAACTCATCCAGCCCGTTTCGCCGCGGCGCACACCCAGTTCCGTCAACAACCAGATGAAGCCGGCCACCAATGCGGCGGCGGCCGGCGATGGCAAGCCTTGAAAGTACCGCTTGTCCACCACGCCGGTGTTCACATTGAAACGGGCCAATCGCAGGGCCGCACAGGCGCAATAGACGAAAGCGGCGATCCATCCCCAGCGTCCCAGCCCCTTCAGCGCCCACTCATAGGCAATGAGCGCTGGCGCAGCTCCGAAAGACACCATGTCGGAGAGCGAGTCCATCTGCTCGCCAAAGGCACTCTGCGTATTGGTCATCCGGGCCACGCGCCCGTCCAGGCTGTCGAGCACCATGGCGCAGAACACACCGACGGCCGCAAGGTCGAAGCGGCCATTCATGGCCATCACGATGGCATAGAACCCCCCGAAAAGCGCCGCCAACGTGAACAGATTGGGCAGTATGTAGATGCCTTTTCGCCGCTTGCGCACCACCAGGGGCGTGTCATTGGCGAAATCATTGCCCTCGTGCATCAAATGAACCTCCAGCGCCCACGCCTTCAGCGCAAACAGCTATCAAAATTAGAGTACCTCTGCCGGATCCCTGCGATCTGCGGACAGCGGAGTGTAGTGCCTGCACACACCACGAGAAGCCAAAGAAAAAGGCCACCGAAGTGGCCTCTTTGCAATCTTGGTGCCCACGGCCGAGACCGCAGGCACGCGGCGGCGATCAGTTGCGGGTCTGATCCACCAGCTTGTTCTTGGCGATCCAGGGCATCATCGCGCGCAGCTTGTTGCCCACCACTTCGATGCTGTGGTCGGCCGTGTTGCGGCGGCGAGCCGTCATCGATGGATAGTTCAGGCGGCCTTCCTGAATGAACATCTTGGCGTAATCGCCGTTCTGGATGCGCTTCAGGGCGTTGCGCATGGCTTCGCGCGACTGGGCATTGATCACTTCCGGGCCGGTCACGTACTCGCCGAACTCGGCGTTGTTCGAGATCGAGTAGTTCATGTTGGCAATGCCGCCTTCGTAGATCAGGTCCACGATGAGCTTGAGCTCGTGCAGGCACTCGAAATAAGCCATCTCAGGTGCGTAGCCGGCTTCGACCAGGGTTTCGTAACCCATCTTGATCAATTCGACCGCGCCACCGCACAACACGGCCTGTTCGCCGAACAGATCGGTCTCGGTCTCTTCCTTGAAGTTGGTCTCGATGATGCCGGCCTTGCCGCCACCATTGGCCATGGCGTACGACAGGGCCAGGTCACGAGCCTTGCCGGACTTGTCCTGGTGCACCGCCACCAGATGGGGCACGCCGCCGCCTTGGGTGTAGGTGTTGCGCACGGTGTGGCCGGGAGCCTTGGGAGCCACCATCCAGACGTCCAGGTCAGCGCGGGGCACGACCTGGTTGTAATGCACGTTGAACCCGTGCGCGAAGGCCAGCGATGCGCCCTGCTTGATGTTGGGGGCCACATTGTTCGTGTAGACCTCGGCGATCTGCTCGTCGGGCAGCAGAATCATGACGACGTCGGCAGCCTTCACCGCTTCGTTCACTTCCAGCACATTGAGGCCAGCCTTACCGACCTTGTCCCACGAGGCCCCGCCCTTGCGCAGGCCAACCACGACCTTCACGCCGCTGTCGTTCAGGTTTTGCGCATGGGCATGCCCTTGCGAGCCATAGCCGATGATGGCCACGGTCTTGCCCTTGATCAGGCTCAGGTCACAGTCTTTGTCGTAGAAAACTTTCATGTTGGCTCCAGGTTGAATCGATGAGGGGGTGTTGAAAAAAGGTGAGGAAATAAGCGGAATGGATCAGACACGCAGAATGCGTTCACCGCGGCCAATGCCGCTGGCGCCGGTTCGCACGGTTTCCAGGATGGCGGTGCGGTCGATGGCTTGCAAAAACGCATCGTTCTTGGACTGGTCTCCCGTCAGCTCGACGGTGTAGCTCTTCTCGGTGACGTCGATGATTCGGCCGCGGAAGATGTCTGCCATGCGCTTCATCTCTTCGCGCTCCTTGCCGACGGCACGCACCTTCACCATCATGAGCTCTCGCTCGGTGTAGGCGCCCTCGGTCAGGTCGACCACCTTCACGACTTCGATGAGGCGGTTCAGATGCTTGGTGATTTGCTCGATCACGTCATCGGACCCCGTGGTCTGGATCGTCATGCGCGAAAGCGACGCGTCCTCCGTGGGAGCCACGGTCAGCGATTCAATGTTGTAGCCCCGTGCGGAAAACAGGCCGACGACGCGGGACAGCGCGCCGGGTTCGTTTTCCAGCAGGACGGCAATGATGTGCTTCATGGGTGCAGATTCCTCTTTTCGCTGCCCTCCCCTGGCGCTGGTAAGCGCCAAGCTCGGCAGGCAATAGATTCGTCGTTGGAGATATTGCTATTCAAAGAATAGCTGGAAACGCTTTATGGCAAAGCGCTGAAGAGCGATTAGGCTTAAAGATCTTCCGATCCCAAAAGCATTTCGGTAATGCCCTTGCCAGACTGAACCATCGGGAACACGTTCTCCGTGGGATCAGTGCGGAAGTCCATGAAAACCGTGCGGTCCTTGAGCTTGCGCGCCTCACGCAACGCGGGCTCCACGTCTTGCGGCCGTTCGATCAACAGACCCACGTGGCCATAGGCCTCTGCCAGCTTCACGAAGTTGGGCAACGCATCCATGTAGCTGTGGCTGTACCGGCCGGAATATTCGATTTCCTGCCATTGCCGCACCATGCCCAGGTAACGGTTGTTCAACGCGCAGATCTTGATGGGCGTGTTGTATTGCAGGCAGGTGGACAACTCCTGAATGTTCATCTGCACCGAGCCTTCGCCCGTGATGCAGAAAACTTCGGCGTCCGGCTTGGCCAGCTTGATGCCCATGGCGTAAGGAATACCCACGCCCATCGTGCCAAGCCCCCCGGAGTTGATCCAGCGGCGCGGCTCATCGAATCGGTAGTATTGAGCCGCCCACATCTGATGCTGCCCCACGTCGGAGGTCACATAGGTGTCGGCGTCCTTGGTCATGTTCCAGAGGGTTTCGACCACGTACTGCGGCTTGATCACCTCGTTGTTGCTGCGATCGTATTTGAGGCATTCGCGCTTGCGCCAGCCTTCGATCGTGTCCCACCAGGCAGCCAAGGCACCGGCATCGGCCCGCGTGCTCGATTCGCTGACCATGGTGATCAGCTCCGTCAGCACATCCTTGACGTCGCCAACGATGGGAATATCGACCTTGACGCGCTTGGAAATGCTCGAAGGATCAATGTCGATATGGATGATCTTGCGGTCGTTCTGCGCGAAGTGCTTCACGTTGCCGATGACGCGGTCATCGAACCGTGCGCCAACTGCCAGCAGCACGTCGCAGTTCTGCATGGCGTTGTTGGCTTCGATCGTGCCATGCATGCCCAGCATGCCGAGGAACTTGCGATCGCTCGCGGGGTAGGCGCCCAATCCCATCAGGGTATTGGTCACCGGATAACCCAGCATGTCCACCAGCGTGCGCAACTCTTGCGTTGCATTGCCCAGCAAAACGCCACCACCCGTATAGATGTATGGCCGCTTGGCGGTCAGCAGCAACTGCAAGGCCTTGCGGATCTGGCCGCCGTGTCCTTTGCGAACAGGGTTGTAGGAGCGCATTTCGACGCTCTGCGGATACCCGTTGTAGGCCACCTTCTTGAAGGAGACGTCTTTCGGGATATCGACGACCACCGGACCAGGCCGGCCGGTGCGGGCGATGTGGAAGGCCTTTTTCATCGTCATGGCCAGATCGCGGGCATCCTTGACGAGAAAATTGTGCTTCACGATGGGGCGCGTGATGCCCACGGTATCGCACTCCTGGAAGGCATCCAGCCCGATCGCGGCCGTCGGCACCTGTCCGGAGATGATGACCATGGGAATGGAATCCATGTAGGCCGTGGCGATTCCGGTCACGGCATTGGTCAATCCGGGGCCGGAAGTGACGAGGGCGACCCCCACTTCACCAGTGGCACGGGCGTAGCCGTCGGCAGCATGCACTGCAGCCTGCTCGTGGCGCACGAGCACGTGCTGAATGGTCTCTTGCTTGTAGAGCGCGTCGTAGATGTAGAGAACCGCGCCGCCCGGATAGCCCCAGATGAATTGCACGCCTTCGGCCTGCAAAGACTTGATGAGGATTTCGGACCCCATGAGGTCCTGGGACGGGGAATGCGAAGCGCCCTGCGTGGCAGCGGCCGCCGAAGTGATTTCGGCCTTGGAGATTTCCATGATCAACCTTTGCGAATTTCTCTAACGAAAAACCTTGGGTGCCCCTCGTGCGGACTCTTGTGGAGCCGACTTGGAACTTGAGGCTTCGGACATGGGCGAGATGATTGCTGCGCCGGACCGAAACCCGTTTGCCTTTTGAATTGCAGGCCGGATTATGGCACTGCAACATGGATTCTGGGCACGGCAGGCCCAAAAGACTTGAAGTCGATGCGATAAACTCGGCAATCCACGCGCTGGCCTTTGTCGCCAACGAACCCCAAGCCCCGATCAGCGGGCACCTTTGTCTTGGCTACCGAACAAGAACTCTCCAACTTCCTCAAAAGCGTAGAAAAGCGGGCCTACAAACGCTCGCTCTATCACGTACGCAATGAGGAGTCGGCACTGGACATCGTTCAGGACAGCATGCTCAAACTGGCCGAGCACTATGGTGACAAGCCGGTGGCCGAGTTGCCCATGCTCTTTCAGCGCATTCTGTCCAACTGCACGCTGGACTGGTTTCGGCGCCAGAAGACACGCAATGCGTTGTTTTCCAGCATGAGCGACTTCGAAGGCCCGGGAGAAGACGGTGCAGAGTTCGATCTACTGGAAGCCTATTCGGGTCCCGAAGGAGGCGAGACAGCCCAAAGCGCGGAAGATCTGGTCAGGCGTGCCCAGGTTTTTCATGACATCGAAGCGGAAATTCAAGAGTTGCCGGCCCGTCAACGGGAGGCGTTTTTGATGCGTTACTGGGAAGAGATGGACGTTGCAGAAACGGCGGCTGCGATGGGCTGCTCGGAGGGCAGCGTCAAAACGCACTGTTTTCGTGCCGTCCAGACCCTCAGCAAAGCACTGAAGGCGAAAGGAATCGAACTATGAATTACCAGTCCTCACCCCATCCTGCGGAGATTGCCGCAGAGCGTTTTGCACGCCGTGTGACGGCGCGTCTCTCCGATGGCACGGCCGAGCTTCCCTACGATATTTCCGAACGGCTCCGTGCTGCACGGGTGCAGGCCCTTGCGAAACGCAAGGTGGTGGCGCCGGTGCGACAGACGACTCCCGCCGTGTTGGCGTCCGGCAACAGCGCGGTGCTGGGCTGGGGTGGCGAGGGCGGCAGCTGGTGGCGCGCACTGGTGTCGGCCGTTCCGATCACCGCTTTGCTCGTTGGGCTGGTCGTCATCAATGTCTCGCAGGACGAAAAAGGGGTGAACGAAGTGGCAGAGGTGGACGCCGCCTTGCTCACGGACGATCTTCCGCCATCCGCTTATGCCGATCCGGGATTCCTTCAATTCCTCAAGACGTCCGCCAACCCAACCCACTGACCTTATTGCAGATTGCATGCCCACCAGCCCTTTGGATGCCCCCCGCCTGATGCCAGCCGCCGTGCTGGCTTTTGTCTTGCTGGGCGCGCTCGTCGCGGGCGGCTGGCAAGCCTGGACACAGGTGGGAATGGCACCGGTGGCGCCCATGCCGGCCGAGGCGCTGGCCAGCAAACACACAGCCCGCGGGCCGGAGCTTCGGGTTCAGGACCCTGACAGCGCGGGCTCGGGGTCTGCATGGCAATCGTTGACGGCCGCGCAAAAGGAAGCGCTCGCCCCCCTCGCTTCCCGCTGGAACCTGCTCAGCGAAGCGCAAAAACGACGCTGGATCACGCTGTCGGCGAGCTTTCCCACCTTGTCGCCGCAAGAGCGCGAAAAGATGCTGGGGCGCATGGCCGACTGGGCCAACCTCAGCCTTCAGCAGCGCAGTCAGGCCCGCTTGAACTACGCCGCCACCAAGAAACTGGCCGTGGATGACAAGTGGGCCCAGTGGGAGGCGTACCAAGCCCTTCCTACCGAGGAAAAAAAGCAACTGGCGGCCCGTGCAGCCCCTCGGCCCACCGGCGCGGCCACGGCGATCCGGCCCGTGGCCCCTCGCAAGCTGGCCCGCGTTCCTGCCGCCGCGGTCGCGAATGCGAACCGCCCCAATCCCCCCAAGATTCCGCCGGTGAGCGAGTTCCATCCCACCCAGGCATTGCCGGTATCGGTCCCCGCGGCCAGTGTGACGCCCCCAGTGGAAACAGCCCCAATTTCGGTGCCGATCGCTGTTCCGTCGCCCCTGGCGCCACTGAGCGGCGCAGAGCCGGTGGCCGCCGAGGCAGCCCCCCCTGCCGCCCCGCCCCAGGACAACACCCCGCTCCACCCGCCTCAGTGATACCGCCATGTCTGCTTCTTCGTCTCAGAGCACCATGGTCAGCCATGACGTTTCCCGCGCCGCGATGAACGGCACGACCCCTTCGCTGCGCCGTCGCATGGCTTGCTGGCTCTACGAGGGCATGCTGATGTTCGGGGTGGTGTTCATTGCAGGCTATCTTTTCGGCACGCTCAGCCAGACACGCAATGCGCTGGACAACCGCCATGCGCTCCAGGGATTCCTTTTCGTTGTCTTCGGCATCTATTTCGTCTGGTTCTGGGCCAGAGGACAGACGCTGGCCATGAAGACCTGGCACATCCGGGTGGTGGACCGGCTGGGACGGCCCATCACGCAGACCCGGGCCCTCGCGCGTTACGCGCTGAGCTGGCTGTGGTTTTTGCCGCCGCTGGCGGCCATGGCGCCGTTACAGTTGTCCGGTGGCGAGTCGGCGGTGATTCTGCTGGGATGGGTGGCGGTCTGGGCGTTATTGAGCCGCTTTCAGCCGGAGCGGCAGTTCTGGCACGACATCTGGGCCGGCACGCGGCTTGTGCATTTCGAACACGCCAAAAAGTAAGCCGACAACTTCTTTCGCCGGATGCGATAACTGCCACACAGGCCGGCGAAAATGCCTGGCCTATGTCTGCCCCCTTCACACCCCACCCCCACAAAGCCCGCACCGGCCTGCACCGCCTGTGGCATGCCGGAAAGTATTCGGTTCAGGGCCTTCAGGCCGGCTGGGGCGAGAAGGCTTTTCGGCTGGAGGCATGCATGGCCTTCGTGCTGCTGCCCGCAGCATTCTGGCTGGGCCGTGGCTGGTTGGAGGTCGCGGCGCTCGCCGGCACGGTGGTTCTGGTGCTGATCACCGAACTGCTCAACTCCGGCATCGAATCCGCCATTGATCGCATCGGCCCCGAGTTGCACGATTTGTCCAAGCGCGCCAAGGACATGGGCAGCGCTGCCGTCTTATTGAGTGTGTTGCTGTGCTCAGGCGTCTGGGCTGCAGCCCTGTTTCAGAGGTTTTTCCATGGCTGAGCCGTCTTTTTCCCTGTGCGTCTATCTGGGTTCGCGCCCGGGCGAAAACCCGTTGTTCACCGAATCGGCCATCGCCGTCGGCGAATGGATCGGCCGCCATGGCGGCCAGTTGGTCTACGGCGGCGGTCGCAGCGGCCTGATGGGCACGGTGGCCGAGGCCACACGGCGCGCCGGTGGTCGCGTGCTGGGCGTGATTCCCCGGGCGCTCGTGGACAAGGAACTGGCCAACCGGGATTGCGATGAACTGCACATCGTCGAGACGATGCACGAGCGCAAGGCCATGATGGCCGAGCGCTGCAACGCGTTCCTGGCCCTTCCAGGCGGCATCGGAACGTTCGAAGAGCTGTTCGAGGTGTGGACGTGGCGCCAACTCGGCTACCACGACAAGCCCATCGGCCTGCTGAATGTGGATGGCTACTACGACGGGCTGCTGGCATTTCTGCAAACCAGCGTGGCCAGCGGGCTCATGAGCGACTGGCAGATGGGGCTGATGACGGCCTCCTCCGACCGCGAAAGCCTCCTGCAGTCCTTGGTCGAGGCCGCCGGCACGCAGAACGCGCAGCCGGTTCCACTGCGGACGGTGATCTGATGCGCCGGGGGTGAATCTCGCCGGGCCTACCGGCAACGACCGTGCTGCCACCCAGGCGCGGCATCGACCATCAGACGGCGGCTTCGTCCAGGTCGCCCGTGCGGATGCGCACCACGCGCTCCACGGCGGTGACGAAGATCTTGCCGTCGCCGATCTTGCCCGTGCGCGCCACGTTGACGATGGCGTCCACGCAACGGTCCACGTCGTCGGTCTTCACGACCACTTCCACCTTCACCTTGGGCAAAAAATCCACCACGTACTCGGCGCCACGGTACAGCTCGGTGTGGCCCTTCTGGCGGCCGAAACCCTTCACTTCGGTGACAGTGAGGCCCGTCACGCCGCACTCGGCCAGGGCTTCACGGACTTCTTCGAGTTTGAAGGGCTTGATGACGGCGGTGATCATTTTCATGGCGGAAACTCCTGGAAAGGTGAAATGCGAGGGATGCTCAAGGCCGCGTCGTCGTCGATCGCTCACGCCCGGAAACGGTTGGTGATGGGATAGCGCCAATCCTTGCCGAAGCTGCGGCGGCTGATGCGGATGCCCACCGGCGCCTGGCGGCGCTTGTATTCATTGAGCTGGATGAGGCGCGTCACGCGCTCCACGTCGGCCCGGTCGTAGCCGGCCTGCACGATGGCATCGATGGGCTCGTCGTTCTCCATGTACCGGGCGACGATCGCGTCGAGCACCTCGTAGGGCGGCAGGCTGTCCTGGTCCTTCTGGTCGGGGCGCAGCTCGGCGCTCGGCGGGCGCGTGATGATCCGTTCGGGAATGGGCTGCGCGCCGGTTCCGAAGGGGTCGTTGGCATTGCGCCAGCGCGCCAGCGAGAACACGGCCGTCTTGGCCACGTCCTTGATGACGGCAAAGCCTCCTGCCATGTCGCCGTAGAGCGTGCAGTAGCCGGTCGCCATCTCGCTCTTGTTGCCGGTGGTGAGCACCACCGCACCGAATTTGTTGGACAGCGCCATGAGCAATGTGCCGCGGATGCGCGCCTGCAGGTTTTCCTCGGTGGTGTCTTCGGGCAGGCCGGCGAACTCCTGCGCCAGCGCAGCCTTGAACGCCTCGAATTGCGGGGCGATCGAGATTTCGTCGTAGCGCACGCCCAGGCGCTCGGCCATGTCGCGCGCGTCAATCCAGCTGATGTCCGCGGTGTAGGGCGAGGGCATCATCACGGCGCGCACCTTCTCTGCGCCCAGCGCATCCACGGCGATGGCCAGGACCAGCGCGGAATCGATGCCACCCGACAGCCCCAGCAGCGCGCCGGGAAAGCTGTTCTTGCCGACATAGTCGCGCACGCCCATGACCAGCGCGCTCCACAGATCGGACTCCAGCGCGGGCAGCGGCGCGACCTCGGCCTTCAATTCGATCGCACCCTGCGCGACGTCCACGCGGACCGGAAAGCAGGCTTCCTCGAAGCCCGGCGCGCGCGCGGCCACGAAACCGTTGGACTGCAGGGCAAAGGAGCGCCCTTCGAAGAGCACCTCGTCCTGGCCACCGACCAGGTGGGCATAGACCAGCGGCAGGCCGGTCTCCGTGACCCGCTCGCGCATGATCTGCTCGCGTTCGGCGCTTTTGCCCAGGTGGAACGGCGACGCGTTGATGGTGACCAGCAACTGCGCCCCCGCCTGCGCCGCCCGGCGGGCGGGGCCTTCGAACCAGGCGTCCTCGCAGATCAGCAGGCCGACGCGCACACCCTCCACGTCGAAGATGCAAGAGCCGTCGCCCGGCAAGAAGTAGCGCCGCTCGTCGAACACGTCGTAGTTCGGCAGTTCCTGCTTGAGGTAGGTCTGCTCGACCACCCCGTTGCGCAGCACGCTGGCCGCGTTGTAGCAAAGGCCTTCGCCATCCGCTTCGGCCCGCTGCGGATGGCCGACCACGATGGCCAAGCCCTCGAATCGCGCCGTTTCTTGCGCCACCGTTGCCAGCGCATCCTCGCAACCCGACAGAAAAGCGGGCCGAAGGTAGAGGTCTTCGGCGGCATAGCCGCACAGCGACAACTCGGGCGTGAGCAGCAGGCGCGCGCCGGCCGCATGGGCTTGCTGGGCGCAGGCGATGATCTTGCGGGCATTGCCCGGCAGATCGCCCACCACGAAATTGAGCTGGGCGACGCTGATGACGAATGGCATACGGGGATGGAAAAAGGACTCGGACGATTATGTCACCCGTGTCACGCACGGCAGCACCTGGTGCCACAAGGCCCTGCGTTATCGCCGCGGGCACTGGAAAACTCTGTGGATAAGTCGTGGCTTGCCCTGTAAGGCGAGCCTAAGTCCTTATCAGGGCTGAAGGAATGTCCCCGTGCCCTCTTTTTAGGCACCCGGGCCGGTGTGGATGCCATACCCGCCCTGCGGCGGCGCAGCCCGGTTTGGGCCATGATGGCGGCCACCTTCCAACGACCGCACGCCGCCTTGTCCCAACCCGCCGATACCGCCTACGTCCTGCGCCTGCATCCGTCTCCCGACGACGTGGATGCCGATGCCTGGGATGCGCTCCTGGCCGCCCAGCCCCACGCCACCCCCTTCATGCGCCACGCCTACCTTGCGGCGCTGCACAGCAGCGGCAGCGCGGTGCCGGAAACCGGCTGGACGCCCGTGTTTTGCACGCTCTGGCGGGAGGAGGTGCTGCAGGGCGCGTGCGCGGTGTATGCCAAGCCGCACTCCTACGGCGAATACGTGTTCGACCAGGGCTGGGCCGGCGCCTATGCGCGCCACGGCATGGACTACTACCCCAAGGCCGTCGTGGCCGTGCCCTTCACCCCCGTGCCCGGCGCGCGGCTGCTGGCCGTGGATGCGGTGGCGCGGCATGCGCTGGTGCGGGCGCTGGTGCAGTGGTGCGACGAGGCGGGCCTGTCGTCGCTGCATCTGCTGTTCACCGCGCCGCAGGACGTCGAGGCCGCGCAGGCGGCGGGGCTGATGCTGCGGCACACGGTGCAATTCCATTGGACGAACGCGGCGCCCCCGCTCGGAGCCAGCGCGATCGCCTCGCCGGCCGAGGGGGCGCCCCCGTCCGGGAGCGAGGGGCCCCGGCCGATGGCCGACGCCAGCGGCGAAGCGCCCCCGCCTGCCGGCGAACGGCCGTTCGAATCCTTCGACCATTTCCTGGCCAGCCTGTCGAAGGACAAGCGCAAGAAGATCCGGCAGGAGCGGCGCCGGGTAGCCGACGCGGGCGTGGCGTTTCGCTGGATGCGGGGCACCGACATCACGACAGCCAACTGGGATTTCTTCTACCGCTGCTACGAGCGCACCTACCTGGAGCACGGCAACCCGCCCTACCTCACGCGCGAATTCTTCGCCCGCATGGCCGCCGACATGCCCGAGGCCTGGGTGCTGTTCATCGCCGAACGTGGCGGACACCCCATTGCTAGCAGTTTGATAGCAGTCGGGGCAAACGATACTAGGGCACAAGGCACAAAAGACCCGGAACTGGTGGCGTTCGGCCGCTACTGGGGGGCGCTGGAGCGGGTGGACTGCCTGCATTTCGAGGCCTGCTACTACCAGCCGCTGCAGTGGTGCATCGCGCACGGCGTGCAGCGCTTCGAGGGCGGAGCGCAGGGCGAGCACAAGATGGCGCGGGCCCTGCTGCCGGTGCAGGCCACGAGCGCCCACTGGCTCGCCCATCCCGCTTTTGCCGAGGCCGTGGACCGGTTCCTGGAACGCGAGGGAGAAGGCGTGGCGCAGTACCTGGAGGAACTGCAGTCGCGCAACCCGTTCAAGACGGGCCGGTGACCCGAAGCGCGTGAAAGCGCAGGCGCCCGACCCGGCCAGAACTGAGCCCGTGGCGGCGGCACAGCCGGCCGGGTTCAAGAGTCAAAAGCCCCTCCAGCGCAATATCCACTAGGGCATATCGCTACAAAAAATATAGCAAACGCTGCTGACCTTGGCAGCGGGCTACGCCACGGCAGCCGAGCGCACCAGCCCCATCTCGGCGCTGCTGAGCAGGGATTCGATGTCCATCATGATGAGCATGCGCTCGCCGACGCTGGCAATGCCGGTCACGAAGGCCGAGTCCACCTCGCCCTGGAACTGCGGCGCGGGCCGGATGGCCTCGGCCTGCAGGGGAACCACGTCGGCCACCGCATCCACGACGGCGCCCATCACAGTGCCGCCCACGTTGAGGATGATGACGACGGTGAAATCGGTGTACTCGGCCTGCGCGCAACGCAGCTTCAGCCGCAGATCGACGATGGGGACGATCACGCCGCGCAGATCGATCACGCCCTTGATGAAGTCCGGCGCGTGGGCCATGCGGGTGGGTTGCTCGTACGAGCGGATTTCCTGCACACGCAGGATGTCGATGCCGTATTCCTCCTGCCCCAGACGGAAGGTGAGGTACTCCGCTGCGTTGGCGGCGGCACCCGTGGCATGGCGGGGAGAGGCGGAAGCGGGGGTCGACAGCATGGCAGGTCCTTCACAGATCAGGGTTCAGCACGCGCAGACGACCGTCTGGCGCGCGCGGCAATAGGCCAGCATATCAGCCACGCTGTTACTTGTGCTGACATTTAGCCGATTTCACCTATTCAAAGAAGGCCATTGCTGTGCTAGCAACGGCCTGCCCTCAGGCTTGGGCAGCGCTGGGGCGGCTTCCTGCGGCAGGCCGGCGGGAAGCCCGGGGGCCTTCAAGAACCAGGCCGGCTGCCGGCCCTGTCCGGCGTGCCGACAGGACGGCCTCAGGCCGGCAGCAACGTGACGCCAGTCTTGGCCTGCAGCGCTTCGAAGGTCACGCCCGGCGCGAGTTCGACCACCTGCAGCCCCTTGGGCGTGACGTCCATCACGGCCAGGTCGGTGATGATGCGGTCCACCACGCCCACGCCGGTGAGGGGCAGCGTGCACTGGGGCAGGATCTTGAGGTCTTCGGTGCCGTCCTTCTTGCGCGCCACATGCTCCATGAGCACGATGACGCGCTTGACGCCGGCCACCAGGTCCATCGCACCGCCCATGCCCTTGACCATCTTGCCGGGGATCATCCAGTTGGCCAGATCGCCCTTCTCGCTCACCTGCATGGCGCCGAGGATCGACAGGTTGATCTTGCCACCCCGGATCATGGCGAACGACTGGTCGCTGCCGAAGATGGAAGAGCCCTTGATGGTGGTGACGGTCTGCTTGCCGGCATTGATGAGGTCGGCGTCCACGGCGTCTTCGGTGGGGAACGGGCCGATGCCCAGCATGCCGTTCTCGGACTGCAGCCACACTTCCTTGTCGCCCGTGAAATTGGCCACCAGCGTGGGGATGCCGATCCCCAGGTTCACGTAGAAGCCGTCTTCGAGTTCTTGTGCCGCGCGCGCGGCCATCTGGTCTTGGGTCCAGGGCATCTCAGGCTCCTTCTTTCTTGTTGACGGGCACCGTCACCGTGGGCACGGCTTCGCTGGTGGCAGCGGCCTGCGCGATCACGGCCTGGGCCTCGACCTTGGCAGCGGCCACATCGACGGGCGCGGCGGTCACGGTGCGCTTTTCGATGCGCTTTTCAGGGTTGGGGTTGTGCACGATGCGGTGCACGTAGATGCCGGGCAGGTGCACATCGTCCGGCGCGATGTCGCCCGTCTCCACGACCTCCTCCACTTCCACGATGCAGACCTTGCCGGCCGTGGCGGCCGCGGGGTTGAAGTTGCGCGCGGTCAGGCGGAATTGCAGGTTGCCGGACTTGTCGGCGCGCCATGCCTTGACGAGCGACACATCGGGCACCAGCGAGCGCTCCATCACATAGGTTTCGCCGTCGAATTCGCGCAGTTCCTTGCCCTCGGCCACCATGGTTCCGACGCCGGTCTTGGTGAAGAAGGCCGGAATGCCGGCGCCTCCCGCCCGCAGCTTCTCCGCCAGCGTGCCCTGTGGGGTGAATTCCAGCTCCAGCTCGCCGGCGAGGTATTGGCGCTCGAATTCCTTGTTCTCGCCCACGTAGGAAGAGATCATCTTCTTGATCTGGCGCGTTTCCAGCAGCTTGCCGAGGCCGAAGCCGTCCACGCCGGCGTTGTTGGAGATGACGGTGAGGTCCTTGACGCCGCTGTCGCGCAGGGCGTCGATCAGCGCCTCGGGAATGCCGCAGAGCCCGAAGCCGCCGACGGCCAGCATCTGGCCGCCGGCCACGACGCCCTTGAGCGCCTCGGCCGCGGTGGGAAAAAGCTTGTTCATTGGAGACTCCTCAACATCAGGTTGGATGGCCGCTACGATACTACGTACCCCGCTACGTAGTTCTCCCTAAATACTTCCATGGATGTCGCCGATTACCGCCTCGCTTTCGAAATGGCCCCGGTGGGTCTGGTCATTTCGCGCAACCGCACCATGGTGGATTGCAATCGCCAGGTGTGCGAGATGTTCGGCGCCTCGCGCGAGGTGCTGATCGGCCAGTCTTTCCGGATTCTCTATCCCAGCGCGGACGAATACGAACGCCTGGGCAAGCACATGGAGCCCATCCTGAATGCGCGGGGACACTATGCCGACAACCGCATCATGAAGCGGGCCAGCGGCGAGGTGTTCTGGTGCCATGTCTCGGGCCGGGCGCTCAACCGCGAAGCCCCGCATGAATCGGGCATCTGGAGTTTCGAAGACCTCAGCTCGCAGCGGTCCGTCAAGGCCGAACTGACCGGCCGTGAGCGCGAGGTGGCGGCGCGGCTGCTGGACGGCCTGACCTCCAAGGAGATCGGCCGCGCGCTCGACATCAGCCACCGCACGGTGGAAATCTACCGCGCGCGCCTCATGCGCAAATACGCAGCCTCCACAGCGGCCGATCTGGTGCAGAAGCTGATGGCGGGATGACGGTCGGCAATCAGGGATACCCCTACTAACACTTGCTTTCATCTGCGCTCCCTGGGTGGGGTACCGCGGCAAAGGGGTGGCGGATACCGTCTGCGCATCCCAACCTGCCCGTCGGCGGTGCGGCGCATGGTGCGCGGCGCCGCAGAGGGCAACCCATTCCAAGACCATGCCCACCAGTTCCCATTCGCTCCGCGCGGTAGCCGCTTTCGCCGCCCTCGCCGCATTGACTGCAGCCTCCCTGACCGCGTGTGGCGGTGGCGGAGGCGGAGGCGACGTGACCACCCCGCCCGGCGGCACCCCGGCGCCGGCGCCCACGCCGGCACCCGCCCCATCGCCATCGCCATCGCCGGCACCATCACCCGCTCCGGCACCGGCCCCCACTCCAACCCCCGCACCTTCGGGCAGCAGCTCCGCCGCCTGCTACAACGCAGCGGACTTCAACGAGGGAACCGTGCTCGTCGAAGAGGGGCTCACGAAGATGGACGGGCAACCCGACCTCACGACCACCAGCACCACGACGACCGGAGGCCGGCAGGATTTCGCGGGTGCGAAACCGGTCATGTTCACGCCGCAGTCCACCGGTTCCCTCGGCAACAACCGGCTGTTCCGCGACCGCACGGCCAGCAGCGAACTGGCGTACGGCGTCGTCTCCGACACCTCCACCCAGGTGCTGACGCAGGTCTACGATCCACCGGTGTCCACGCCCTTGGACATGCAGCCCGGCCAGACCGTCCAGCGGAACCACAAGAACCAGTTCACGATCGTGCCCAAGGCGGGCTCGGCGCCCAGCTCCTATTCGGAAACCGTGGAGGACCAGTTCACGTACGTGGGCAGAGAGTCGCTGCAGACCGCCATGGGCACCTTCAACGTCTGCAAATTCAACAACGACTTCGTCACGGTGGGGCCGACCGGGCGCGCCGTGGCCAACTTCCAGACCTGGGTGGTCGCAGAAGGCCCTTACCAGGGCCGGACGATCAAGATCGCCACGTCCAGCTCCAACGGCAGGCCCTCGACTTACGAGGTGACGAAGATCACATATACCCCCAAATAAGGCGCGCAGGCGGGCCGCAGGACGGTGGTGGGCGGCCGGTTCGGAACCGGCATGCCTGCCCCGCCCGGCTGAACCCACGCGCTCAGTGGAGTTTCAGCCGTCCGGACACGCGCTGCTGCAGCAGCCGCGCCAGGGCGAGCACGGCCGTCTTGCCCAGGCCCAGGATGGCCCGGTGGTGGTTCAAGTGCAAGGAGATGTACATCCACTTCGCGATGAGGCCTTCCACGAAGAAGTTGCGTCCCATCAGGCCTCCCATGAGGTTGCCCACGCCCTTGTTATCGCCCAGCGACACCAGCGAGCCGAAGTCGCGGTACACGAATGCCTCGGTCACCTCGCGCTCGCGCAGCATCGCGCCCAGCACCTTGGCCAGATAGTCGGCTTGCTGGTGCGCGGCCTGGGCCCGCGCCGGCACGGTCTTGCCGCCCTCCCACGGGCAGGCGGCACAGTCGCCGAAGGCATAGACGCCGGGCACCGAGGTGCGCAGGCGGTCGTCCACCACGAACTGGTTCAGGCCGTTCACAGCCAGCCCCATGCGGGCGTTGGCATCGGCGGCCTTGATGCCCGCGGCCCAGACGATCATTTCGGCGGGAATGCTACCTTCGGAGGTGACCAGCGCGCCACGGCGCACCTCGGTCACACGCGTGCCGGTGCGCACGTTGACCTGCTTGCGCTCCAGCGCCAGCCGGGCCTGGGCCGATATCTTTTCGGGCAAGCCGCCCAGGATGCGCGGGCCGCCTTCCACCAAGGTGATGTCGAGCCGAAAGCGCTGGCCGTCGCCCATGCTTTCCTGCAGTTCGGCATGGGCCTCCAGCAGTTCGGCCGACAACTCGACCCCGGTCGCCCCACCGCCCACGATGGCCACGCCCAGCGCACGGCTCTCGGAGAACGAGGCGCGGGCGCACGCGGCCAGCCAGTCGGCATGGAAACGCTGCGCATCGCGCACGTTCTCCAGCAGGTAGGCGTGCTCCACGCCGGGCGTGCCGAAGGCATTGGAGCCGCTGCCGATCGCCAGCACCAGGCGTGTGTAGCTCACGGTGCGCCGGGGCACCACGGCTTCACCCTGCGCATCGCGAATCTCGGACAAGGTGATGCCTTTGCGCTCGGTGTCGAGGGCCGCCATCTCGCCCATGGCAAAGCTGAAATGGTTGCGCCGGGCCAGCACGGTGTAGGAGAGCCCTTCCTGGTGGGCATCGAGCGTGCCAGCGGCGACCTCGTGCAGCGTGGGCTTCCAGATGTGGAACGGGCTGCGGTCCACCAGCAGCACCTTCTCCCGCCCTACCCGGGGCCCCAGGCCCCGCCCGAGGCGTGCCGCCAATTCCAGGCCGCCCGCCCCGCCGCCAACGATCACGATGTCGAAATGCATTCCATCTCCCGCTTTTTGTGCGATGCAGCAAGTTTAGGGGGCGCAGGCCTTTCCCGCGTCCAAAAGGGCTCCTTTGCCGCACACGGATGCAAAAAAGCCCACGGCGTCGAAGCCGCGGGCTTTTCCCGAAGAAAGCGCGCCGGCTCAGCAGAGCCGACGCGGCAGGTCAGGCCAGATCGAAGCGATCGAGTTCGGTGACCTTGGTCCAGGCTGCTACGAAGTCGTCCACGAACTTGCGCTTGGCGTCCGCTCCGGCGTACACCTCGGCTTGGGCCCGCAGCAGCGCGTTGGAGCCGAACACGAGGTCCACGCGCGTGCCGGTCCACTTGACCTCGCCGGTCTTGCGGTCGCGGCCCTCGAAAACCCCAGCGTCCTGGGCCGAGGCCTTCCACTCTGTGCCCATATCGAGCAGGTTGACGAAGAAGTCGTTGGTGAGCGAGCCGGGCGTTGCGGTCAGGACACCGTGGCGGGTTCCGTTGGCATTGATGTTGATGGCACGCAGCCCGCCGACCAACACCGTCAGCTCGGGCGCTGTCAACGTCAGCAACTGGGCCTTGTCGATCAGCAGCACCTCGGCAGGCACGCTGTAGCGGCGCATTTGGTAGTTGCGGAAACCGTCTGCCACGGGTTCGAGCACGGCGAACGATTCCACATCGGTCTGGTCCTGCCGCGCGTCGGTGCGGCCGGGGGAGAACGGCACCGTGATCTCGAAGCCCGCGCTCTGGGCCGCCTGCTCCACGCCTGCGGCCCCCGCCAGCACGATCAGGTCGGCCAGGGAGATGCGCTTGCCACCCGCAGCGCCGCGATGGAAGTCGCTCTGGATGCCTTCGAGCACCTGCAGCACCCGGGCCAGTTGCGCCGGCTGGTTGGCGTCCCAGTCCTTTTGCGGCGCCAGGCGGATGCGGGCGCCATTGGCGCCGCCGCGCTTGTCCGAACCGCGGAAGGTGGAGGCCGAAGCCCAGGCCGTGCCCACCAGTTCGGACACCGACAAGCCGGAGGCCAGGACCTGCGCCTTGAGGGCCGCCACATCGGACGCCTCGACCAGCGGATGGTCCACCGCGGGAACGGGGTCTTGCCAGAGCAGCACTTCCTTCGGCACTTCGGGGCCGAGGTAGCGCGCGCGCGGCCCCATGTCGCGGTGCGTGAGCTTGAACCAGGCCCGCGCGAAGGCTTCGGCGAAGGCCTGGGGGTTGTCCAGGAAACGGCGCGAGATTTTTTCATAAGCCGGGTCCATGCGCAGTGACAGGTCGGTGGTCAGCATGGTCGGCAGGCGCTTCTTGGCGGGGTCGTGCGCGTCGGGGATGATGGCTTCGGCGTTCTTGGCCTGCCATTGATGCGCGCCGGCCGGGCTCTTGGTGAGTTCCCATTCGTACTTGAACAGGTTCTCGAAGAAGTTGTTGCTCCACTGCGCGGGCGTGGTGGTCCAGGTCACCTCCAGGCCGCTGGTGATCGCATCGCCGGCCTTGCCGGAGCCGAAGCTGCTGGCCCAGCCCAGGCCCTGCTGCTCGATGCCTGCGGCTTCGGGCTCGGCGCCCACATGGTCGGCCGCGCCGGCCCCATGGGTCTTGCCGAAGGTGTGGCCGCCGGCGATCAGGGCCACGGTTTCCTCGTCGTCCATCGCCATGCGGCCGAAGGTTTCGCGGATGTCGTGCGCGGCGGCGATCGGGTCCGGATTGCCTTCGGGGCCTTCCGGGTTCACGTAGATCAGGCCCATCTGGACCGCGGCGAGGGGGTTTTCCAGGTTCCGCCCCTGGCTGTCCGTGCGGTCGGTTTCCTGGCCGTGCATGGCGGGGTCGGCCACCAAGGTGCCGTCGCCTGGGGCACCCTTGCCGTAGCGGGCGTCGCCACCGAGCCATGTCTTCTCGCTGCCCCAGTACACGTCCAGGTCAGGCTCCCACGTGTCTTCGCGGCCGCCGGCGAAACCGAAGGTCCGAAAGCCCATGGTTTCCAGCGCGACGTTGCCGGTCAGCACCAGCAGGTCGGCCCAGGAAATTTTTTGACCGTATTTTTGCTTAATGGGCCAGAGCAGGCGGCGCGACTTGTCGATGTTGACGTTATCAGGCCAGCTGTTGAGCGGCGCGAAGCGCTGCTGCCCACGGCCCGCACCGCCACGGCCGTCGCCCGTGCGGTAAGTGCCGGCGGCGTGCCACGCCATGCGGATGAACTGCGGACCATAGTGTCCGAAGTCGGCCGGCCACCAGTCCTGCGAGTCGGTCATGAGCGCGCGCAGGTCTTTTTTAAGGGCTTCGTAGTCGAGCTTCTTGAACTCTTCGGCGTAGTTGAAGCTGCCGCCCAGGGGGTCGGACTTGGACGAATGCTGGTGCAGCAGGTCCACGCGCAACTGGTTGGGCCACCAGTCCTTGTTGAGGGTTCCACCATTGACGGCGGCGGCATGGAACGGGCACTTGGTCTCTTGGCTCATGGGGCATTCCTCTTGCGGCTGATTGATGGGTGAATGCTAGAGAAAAGGCTCCCGCCGGAAAAGGCAATTAATCACATGCCTGGAATAGTTTTTCGAAATGATCAGCCGCACCCGAGCCCTCGCCAACAAGCGCGCGGCAAGCGGCGGGCGCATGGCTCTCCCCGCCCTGCTCCTTGCTCTGGCAGGATTAGCCGTCGAGCGCTGCGCCGGTGTGCAGCGGCAGCCCCGATGCCTCCATTCCGGCGCGCAGGATGCAGCCATGGGTGGAGTCGGTCACATACAGCGTGCGCAGGTCCGCACCGCCGAACGCCAAGTTGGTGGTGGAGCTTCCCGGCACACCGCGCAGCACCTGCACCGGCTCAGCCCGGCCATTGAGTACCCAGACCCAGCCAAGTCCGGGATTGGCCACGAGCAAACGGCCCAGTGCATCCACCGCCAGTCCGTCCGGGCCGCTCGGGCCGTAAGAGGTGAAGAACTGGCTCACCTTGGCCACGCTCCCGTCGGGCAACAGCGGTACGCGCCACACGCAGTTGCCACGCGTCACGGCCAGGTAAAGCACACGGCCATCTGGCGACAACGCCACGCCGTTGGGACTGGGTACGTTATTCAGCAGCAGATCAAGCTGGCCGTTCGGACGCAGGCGGTAAAGGCGGCCCGACGGGTCGTGCAGGCCACTTTGGCCCTGGTCGGTGAAGTAAAGATTGCCTTCGGCATCGAACACCAGATCGTTCACGCCCTTGAAGCGCTCGCTGTTTCGGCGCTCCAGGTAAGGCGTGACGGTGCCGCTCGCCACATCCAGTCGCACCAGACCGTTCTTGTAATCGGCTATGAGCAACGTGCTGGCGTCCAGGAACTTCATGCCATTGGGTTCGCCGTCGTACTCCGCGACCAGGCTCCAGCCGCCCTGCGGGTCGATGCGGAAGATGCGCCCCCATGGAATGTCGGTCACGTACAGGTGGCCGGCGGTATCGAACACCGGGCCTTCGAGGAATGAATCGGTGATGGTGCCGCCGCGGTTGGCATCGGCCCATGCGCTGCGCGCCGGGCGCCGGAACGCATCGGGCAACGAGGTGAACGGCTCCAGTTCACGGACCTGTGGGGCCTGTAGCAAGAACATGGGATCGGCTTTCTTTGAAGAATGACCCGTCCCGGCGAAATCCTGGGCCAGGGCAGGAAACGGAATGCGATTTTCAGACGGCTTCGAACCCGTACAGCTGCGCAGGGTTGTCCACCAGGATGCGGTCCATCGCCGCGGCCTGCGACCCTGTCCAGGCGTGCAGCAGATCCACCAGATCGGCATCGTTCACCGTGCCGGGCGGCTCGGTGGTGTGGGGCCAGTCGCTGCCCCACACCAGCCGCTCGGGCGCGGCCTGCACCAGCGCGCGGCCCAGAGGCAGCGTGTCGTCATAGGTCGGGCCTCCCACCGTGGAACGCATGTAGGCACCGGAAAGCTTGACCCAGGTGTTGCCCCCGTCGAGCAGCCGGTGCAGCACGCCGTAGGCCTGGGCGGACGGGCCTTCGGCCGGGTCGATGCGGCCCAGATGGTCGATCACCAGCGGCACGGGCAACGCCTGCAGCACCGGCCGCAGCGCGACGATCTGCTCCGCATCCGCGAAGACCTGGATGTGCCAGCCACCACAGTGCGGATGGCGCGCGACCCGGCTCGCCAGCGTGGTGAGCATCTCGGGCGTGGTCGCACCCCAGGACTGCGGCGATACGAAGTTCACCCGCAGGCCGCACACGCGGCGCGCGGCCAGGTGTCCCAGTTCGGCATCGCTCACGCCCGCGCCCACCACCGCCACGCCCCGCGCGGTGTCGCCGAGCTGCTCCAGGGCATCCAGCGTGCAGGCGTTGTCCGTGCCATAGGTGGAAGGCGTCACCACCACCGAACGCGCCGTGCCCAGGCGCTGCTGCAGCCGCCGGTAGGCGGCCACCGGCGCATCCGGCGGCAAGCGCTTCCAGTGCACCGACGGTGCAAAGCGCGGATCGAAAATGTGCATGTGGCTGTCGCATGCCATCGCAGGCAGCAAGCGCGACGGGCGGCTCACCCCCGCGGAATGCGGCACTGGTGCGGGAATCGCAGGCAGGTGCATGGTGCCCGTCAGTCCAGTTTGATGTCGCCCTTGCGCACCACCTCGCCCCACTTGGCGTCTTCCTTCTTGAGGAAGGTGACGAACTCCGCGGGCGTGGAACCGATCGCCTGGGCGCCCAGATCCGCGAGGCGCTGCTTCACCTCGTCTTCCTTCAGCACCTCGACCAGGGCCTGCTGCAGCTTGGCGGCCACCGGCTCGGGTGTGCCCGCGGGCAGGAACACGCCGTTCCATTCATAGGCCTCATACCCGGGAATGACGGTCTCGGCCACCGTGGGCACATCGGGCAGGCGCTTGGACCGCTCGGGGGCCGATACCGCCAGTGCACGCAGTTTGCCGCCCGACACCAGCGGGTACGAGGCCGCGATGGTGCCGAACATGAAGTCCACCTGCCCGCCCATCACATCAGCGATGGCGGGGCCACCACTCTTGTAGGGCACATGCACCATGTCCAGTTGCAGCTTCTGGCGGAACAGCTCCGCCGCCAGCCGCTGCACGGTGCCGCTACCGCCCGACGCGAAGTTCAGTTTGCCAGGCTCGGCTTTCGCCTTGGCGATCAGGTCGTTCACGTTTTTGAAGGGCGAGTCGGCTTTCACGATCAGCGCGTTCGGAGCCAGCAGCACCAGGGACAGCGGCTGCAACGCCGTGCTGGCATAAGGCATCTTGGGGAACAGGTGCGGATTGATGGAATACGGCGTAGCGTCGTACAGCATGGTGTAGCCGTCGGCAGTGGCCTTGGCCACATAGCTCGCGCCGATCGTGCCGCTGGCGCCGGCCTTGTTGTCCACGATCACGCTGGCACCCAACCGAGCGCCCATGCGCGTGGCCAGCACACGGGCCACGGCATCTGCAGCACCACCCGGGGCGTAGGGCACGACGATCGTGATCGGACGGTCCGGGAAAGCGGCCTGTGCCACGGTGGCGGCAAGGGCGCAGGCGGCGATCAGGGGGGAGATGACAAAAGCACGCATGAGGTCTCCTGGTTCGAATGGCAAAGCGACAGAGAAAAAGCAAACCGCAACCCGCCGCGAGCCACGCGGCCCGGGCCCTGGACAGTTGCGTTGGAAGGCACGCCGGTGGTCAGTCGGCCTTGAGATTCAGGTCGAGGGCAATCTGCGTATAGGTGGCCACTTCACGCCCGACCCGCGCCACGAAGGCAGCGCCACAGGTGGACTCGGCGTCCAATCCCAGGCCACGCAGTTTTTCGGCAGCGGCCTCGCTCTTGGCGAAGTCAGCGGCCACGCGTTCCAGCGCCTGCGCGACCGGCTCGGGAATGCCGGCGGGCGCCAGCACGCCGTACCACGCGTCGGCCGAGTAGTTGCCGCCCCCCGATTCCGCGAAGGTGGCGACGTCGGGCAGTAGGCCGGAACGCTGTGGCGATGCCACCGCCAGCGCCGTCAGCTTGCCGCTGCGGATCTGCGGCAGGACCGAGCCCAGCGTGGCGAAGGAGCTGTCGAGCTGCCCGCCCATCAGGTCCGTGACCACCGGTGCGGCGCCTTTGTAAGGCACATGGTTGAGCTGCAGGCCGTTGGAGCGGGCGAACATCTCGGTCGCGAAGTGGCCCGAGCTGCCGATGCCAGCCGTTCCGGCAGTGATGCGGCCGGGCTCCTTGCGGGCTTTGGCCATGTAATCGGCCAAAGACTTCATCGGCAGGCCCGGGCCGACCACCAGCACCGTCGGGCTGGTCGCCACCGTGCACAGCGGGCGGAAGGAGCGCACCGCATCGAACTTCACCCGGTTGCTGTACAGCCCGGGAATCATCGTGTGGTTGGTCGCACCGAACAGCAGCGTGTAGCCATCGGCCGGCGCGCTGGCCACCGCCTGTGCAGCCAGGATGGTGTTGGCGCCCGGCTTGTTGTCGATGATGAATGGCTGGCCCAGCGCGCGGCTGGCATGGTCAGCAAACGCCCTGGCCACCACGTCGGTGGGGCCGCCTGCCGCAAACCCCACCACCAGCTTCACGGGCTTGGAAGGATAGCCACCGGCCTGCGCGAAACAGGTGGCGGACACCATGCACAGCGCAACCGCCAGCGCCTTGCGCACCGGCGCTGCCAGCCTTCTGGTTTCAAAACTCTCGCTCATTGAATGTCTCCTGTCAGGGGCCGCACTGGCGGCGGCTTCTTGTTGTGGCGCAACCGGCATCCCACACCGGTCGGGGAAAAGCGGACACGCAACGCTGGCGTGCCCAGCCTCGGGTCTTGGTTACGAGGCTGCGGCAACGGCAGCCGGGGCGCGGGCCAACACCTCCAGCAGGTTCTTGGCAGCCCCCACGCCCATGTTCACGTAGGCATCGCCCGTCACGCCGCCGATGTGCGGGCTCAGGATGAAGCGTGGCTCGCCCTGGAACGGGTGGTTGGCCACCATGGGCTCCACGGCGAAGCTGTCCAGGCCCGCTGCCATCACCTGCCCCGATCGCACGGCAGCCAGCAGGGCGGCTTCGTCGATGAGTCCGCCACGCGCGGTGTTCACCACGATCACGCCGCGCTTGCATCGTGCCAGCGTGGCCGCATTCAGCATGCCCCGGTTCTCGTCGGTCAGCGGGCAGTGCAGTGAAATCGCGTCGGACTCGCGCCAGATCGTCTCCAGGTCCACGCTCTGCACACAGGCCGGCAGGTCCTTGGCGAAGGGATCGAACCCGATCACGCGCATGCCCAGCGCATCGGCCATCCTGGCGAAGCGCAGGCCAATGGCGCCCAGGCCCACGAGGCCCACCGTGCGCCCACCCAGCTCCAGGCTCTTGTGCGTGGCCTTGTCCCAGTGGCCGGCGTGCATGCGGGCATCGAGTTGCACCACCGACTTGGCACAGGCCAGCAACAGGGCCAGCGCCTGCTCGGCCACCGCCGCGGCGTTGGCACCCGCAGCGGCCACGACCTCTACGCCACGGGCCTTGGCGGCCACCTTGTCGATGGTGTCGGTGCCGCTGCCGTGCTTGGAGATCACCTTGAGCGATGGCGCCGCATCCATCACGGCGGCGCCCACCTTGCCGTAGCGCACGATGATGGCCACCGGGTCATGCTGCTGGCACAGCGCCACCAGGTCGTCTTCCGTGGGTGTCTTGCCGGCATAGACGATCTCGAAATCCTGAAGCAGATCGAGTGCCTGCTGCGCCAGGTCGGCGCCGGTCACGAGGATGGCGCTCACAGCGATTCCCCTTCCTTCAGCACGCCGGCGGCGCGCAGCGCGGCGGGCAGCCATTTGGAGGCCGTATCGCCACGGGCGATCGCCTCGATGCGCGCGGCCTCATCGGCCACCTTCTTGTCGGCCAGCGCCATCATGGCGGGCGCCTTGGCACGCTCGATGACCACCACGCCATCGGCATCGCCCACCACCAGGTCGCCCGGGTTCACCACTGCGCCGCCGGCCGAGATGGGATGGTTAATGCGGCCCGGCACGTACTTGGTGGGGCCGGCCGGATTGAAGCCGGCGCTGAACACCGGGAAACCGAGTTCCAGCAGTTCCAGCTTGTCGCGGATCGCACCGTCCACGATCACGCCGGCCAGGCCGATCTTCTTGCAGGCGCTGAGCATCAGCGTGCCCATGAGCGCGGCGGTCTGGTCGCCTTTGCCGTCGATGACCAGTACGTCGCCCGGCTTCGCCAGCGCGATGGCCGCGTGGATCATGAGGTTGTCGCCCGGGCGCACTTCGACCGTGAAGGCCGGGCCGGCCACCTTCATGTCCTGGTGGACGGGCGCCACGCGGGCATGCAGGGTGCCGCGGCGTCCGGCCACATCGGCCAGGATGGCGGCCTGGAAGGTCGCGGCCTTGGCGACGACCTCGGCGCTGACGCGCTCGATGTCACGGATGACTTCTGGGAGTTGGCTCATGGTGGTTCCAGTGAGTTGGGAAGAAAAAGAAAAACGGAAGAAACGTTGGCCTGCAGCGAGCTCACTCGGCCTTGATGTTTCCGTCCTGGATGACCTTGGCCCACTTGGCGGAGTCGGCCTTCTGCAGGTCGCCCAGCTGCCGGGGCGTGCCGCCGACCAACGTCACGCCCAGCTTGTCGGCCAGCGCGGCCACGCCCGGGTCCTTCAGCGCCTTGCCGATCTCCTGGTTCAGGCGCTGCACGATGGCGGCGGGGGTCTTGGCTGGTGCAAACACGGCCTGCCACTGCTCGACGACAAAGTCGTTCATGCCGACTTCGCCCATGGTGGGCACGGTCGGCAGGGACTTCAGGCGCTGCGCCGACGTGACGGCCAGCGCACGCAGCTTTCCCGCCTGCACGTGCGGCAATGCAGCGGCGGCAGGCGCGAACATGAATTGCACCTGTTCGGCCAGCGTGTCCTGCAGCGCCGGGGTGTCGCCCTTGTACGGCACGTGGATGAAGCGCGCGCCCGACTGCTGCTGGAGCAACTCCCCCTGCATCTGCAGGATGGTGCCGTTGCCGCCGGAGGCGAAGGCGAGCTTGCCCGGCTGCGCCTTGGCCGCAGCCACGAGATCGGCCACGGTCTTGAACGGCTGGTTGGCGCCGACCACGAGGATGTGCGGAATGGTGCCGATGGTGATCACGGGTTCGAAACCGGCGATCGGGTCATAGGGCAGTCTCCCCATGAGGTGCGGCGCAATGGCCTGGGGACCGATGGAAGTGCCCAGCAGGGTGTAGCCATCCGGCGGCGCCTTGGCGACGAACGCCGCGCCGATGGTGCCCGTGGCACCGGCCTTGTTGTCCACGATCACGTTCGTGCCCAGTGCCGCGCCGACGCGCTGCGCCACGTTGCGGCCGAGCACATCGGTGCTGCCGCCCGGCGGGTACGGAACCACCCAGGTGATGATCTTGCCGGCGGGCCAGTCGCCCTGGGCCAGCGCGGGGCGGGTGAGCAACGGGCCGAGCAGCGCGGCGCCTGCAGCGGCCAGCAGGCTACGGCGTGCGAGGCGGGTCTTCGGAGAGGAAGGGATCGAGGTGGTCATGTGCTTGTCTCTTGTTTGGTCAGGCAAAGGAGGAAGGCGGCGTGAAGCCGTACAGCGCGGCGGGGTTGTCCACCAGCACGCGATGCAGGGTGGCCGCATCGCCGCTCTGGCCGGCCCAGTCCACTAGCCGATCCACCTGTCGCGCGTCGTCCGGCATGGGGTGCGCACCGGACGATGCGGTGGCGTGGGGCCAATCGCTGCCCCAGACCACGCGCTCGGGCGCGCAGCGCAGGTAACTCGCGGCCAGCGCATCGAGGGCGGGGTCTTCGGTCGATTGGCGTTCGCTCACGATGTAGCCGCCGGACAGCTTGATCCACGCCTGTCCGCGCTGCAGCAGGTCCTGCAGCAGCGCGTGTGCGGGGTGTTGCCCGGCCTGCGCCGGCGAAATGCGGCCGAAGTGGTCGAAGACCAATGGAACGGGCAGCCGGCGTAGCACCTCGCCCTGCGCCGCCAGCAGATCCGGGGCCATCAGCAATTGCAGGTGCCAGCCCAGCGGCGCGATGCGGCAGGCCAGCGGCGTCAGCGATTGCACGGTGCCAGACACGCCGAGCGACAGGTTCAGGCGTGCGCCGCGCACGCCGGCGTCATGCAGGCGCTGCAGTTGGGCGTCGCTCTCGTGGCCGTCGATCACGGCCACGCCGCGCGCCTGCGGGCCCAGCGCCGCCAGGCCTTCGAGCATGCAGCGGTTGTCGGTGCCATAGGTCGAGGGTGTGACCAGCACGGTGCGCGCGGTGCCGATGCGTTGCTGGAGCGCGCGGTAGTCCTGCGCCGAGGCGTCCGGCGGCAGCAGCCTGGCGCCCGGTGCCGCGGGAAAGCGGCCGTTATAGACATGCACGTGGCAGTCGCAGGCGTCTTTCGGCAGCACCGTGCGAGGCGCAGCGCTACCGGCCGAGAAACGCACAGGCGTGGCAAAGCTTTCGCGGTGCATGGCGAGGGCTCGATGGGCGTGGGAAACGGGGCTTCGCAGGGCGCCGCGTCAATCCAGGCTGGCGCCCGAATCCTTGACGATCTTGGCCCAGCGGGGCACTTCGGACTTCAGCAGAGCGCCGAACTTTTCGGGGGTGCCGCCCAGCACGTCACCGCCTTCGGAGCGGAGCTTTTCCGCCACGTCGGGCTGCGCCAGCGCCTGATTGATGGCCTTGTTCAACTGCTGCACGATGGGGGCGGGCGTGCCGGCCGGGGCCAGCACGCCATACCAGGAAGCGGCCTCGAAATCCTTGTAGCCCGACTCGGCCAGCGTGGGCGTCTGCGGCAACTGGTCGGATCGCTTGAGCGACGTGATCACCACCGCACGCAGCTTGGCATTGCGCACCTGCCCCAGCAGCGTGGGCACAGCCGACATGTACAAGTCGATCTGCCCGCCCACCAGGTCGGTCATGGCCTGGGCCGCGCCCTTGTAAGGCACGTGGCGCAACTTGATGCCGGCGGCGTTCTCTGCCAGTTCACCGGCCAGATGGGCGACAGTGCCGTTGCCGGAGTAACCCAACGTGATACCGTCCGGCTTGGCCTTGGCGGCGGCGACCACATCGGCGAACGTCTTGTAAGGCGAGTTGGCGGGCGCGGCCATCACGATGGGGGCCGACGACACCAGCGCCACCGGGACCAGATCCTTCAAGGGGTCGTAGGGCAGCTTGGCATACAGCGAGGGGTTGATGGCCAGGTTGCTGGTCTGCCCCATGACCAGCGTGTAGCCATCGGGGGCCGACTTGGCCACGGCATCCACACCCAGGTTGCCGCCCGCCCCAGGGCGGTTGTCCACCACCACATTCCACTTGTGCTGCTCGGTCAGCTTCTGCGCCACGGTGCGCGCGATCATGTCGGTGCCGCCGCCGGGCGGGAACGGCACGATCAGGCGGATCGGCTTGTTCGGGTAGCCGGATTGCGCTTGCGCAGTGCCGGCGGAAAAGGCCAGTGCCGTGATGCCCAGCAGGGCGATGGACAAAGGTGCGCCCAGGGCGCGCCGGGTCAGCGAGAAAGTTGGCATGGTTTGTCTCCGTTGTGATGGACCTGTCGCGCCTTGTTCTCAGGCGTTGCCAAGACTTTACGAAAACGTTTCAACCCATACAATACAGTTTCATACAGCGAAACATATTGCACCATGAGCAACGCAACAAGCGGCAGGCCAAAGGCCTCCTCCGCAGCGCCGCAGGGGCCTGGCGAGGCAGCACCCGCCGCCCCGACGTCCTCCTCTTCGGCCACCGCGAAAGAAACCGTCGGGGTCATCGCCGTGACACGCGCCCTCCAGTTGCTGGAAGCGTTCTCCCTGGGCGAGTCGCATCTGCCGCTCGCAGAGCTGAGCCGACGCTGCGGGTTGCACAAGACCACCGTGCTGCGCCTGGCGCGCACGCTGGCGCAGTCCGGCTTCATGGTGCAGCGCGAGGACGGCGACTGGCGCCTCGGGCCGGCGGCGGGCTGGCTGGGGGCGCGCTACCAGGCGGGGTTCGACGTGCAGAACGTGCTGGAGCCTGCCTTGCGCGAGCTCACCCAGGCCACGGGCGAAAGCGCGGCGTTCTATGTGCGTGAAGGCAATGTGCGCACCTGCCTCGTGCGGGTGGAGGGTCCGCAGGCGCTGCGCCACCATGCCCGCATGGGTGAAGGCCTGCCGCTCGACAAGGGCTCGCCGGGCCGGGTGATCCTGGCGTTCTCGGGCGAGCCCGGCGCGGACTACGAAGACATCCGCCAGCGTGGCTACCACTGGTCCATCGGCGAGCGGGAGCACGGCGTGGCCACCGTCTCTGCGCCCGTATTCGGCATGCATTGGCGGCTGATGGGCTCGGTGTGCATATCGGGGCCGGAATCACGCCTGCCCGAAGCCCGTCTGCAGGCGCTGGCCAAGACGGTCACTGCAGCGGCCACACGGCTGTCCTATGCGCTGGCGGGCAGTTCAGCGCCACCCTCCTCCACAGGGATGCGCGCGACCCAGTGGCATCCGTGATAAGTTGCAGGCGGCTATTCGCGCCAGCCACAACACAACGGAGACAACCCTTGAGCCGCTACCCCTTCCCCGACCTCGCCGCCCTGCCCGACGACATCCGCACCCGCATTCTCGAAGTGCAGGAAAAGGCCGGCTTCGTGCCGAACGTGTTCCTGGCATTTGCGCGGCGACCCGCCGAATGGCGTGCGTTTTTCGCCTACCACGACGCCTTGATGCTCAAGGAGGAAGGCAGCCTGACCAAGGGCGAACGCGAGATGATCGTCACCACGACCAGCGCCGCCAACCAGTGTCTCTACTGCGTGGTCGCGCACGGTGCCCTTCTGCGCATCTACGAAAAGAAGCCGCTGGTGGCCGACCAGGTGGCGGTCAATTACCGCAAGGCCGACATCAGCCCGCGCCAGCGGGCCATGCTCGACTTCGCGATGAAGGTGTGCAGCCAGTCGCATGCCATCGAGGAAACGGATTTCCCCGCCCTGCACGCCCACGGCTTCGACGACGAGGACATCTGGGACATCGCGGCCATCACCGCGTTCTTCGGCCTGTCGAACCGCATGGCCAGCTTCGCGGGCATGCAGCCCAATCCCGAGTTCTACCTGATGGGCCGCGTGCCGCGCCAAAAATAGCCCCGTCGAAATGCGTTGACCCGCCCCAGGCGCCTCCGCCATACTGGGACAAAGCAATCACACGGCAAGAGCTGCAGCCAGCAGCCGCCTCGGCTTTGCAATACCCGCAAGAGGGGGAGGAAAACCATGGAACTCGCGTTTCGGAATGCGTGCGCGTCTGCGTCTGCAGCCGCCTTTGCCACGGCGTTGGCGTGCACCGCCGCACTGCCCGCACAAGCCCAGTCAGACACCCCGCGGCGGGTGTCCAACCCACCCCTGCTGGAACTGCAGCGCAAGGCGCCTCGCAGGCTCCAACTCGCAGCGGGCCCGGCTACGCGCGCGGTGTTCCACGAAGCCTCGCTGGACCTGAACGTCGTCTACACCGACGGCAAGCTCTGGAACCCGGCCGAGCAGCGCTTTGACAAGGTGCGCCTGCGCAGCTACCAGGGCACCCGCGTCGATCCCAAGGCGCCTTTCGTCTCGCCCATGCTGGAGATCCGCCCCGGCGACACCATCCGCATCCGCCTGAACAACCAGTTGCCGCCCGACCCGAGCTGCATCACGTTCACCGACGGGGTCAATACGCCGCACTGCTTCAACGGGACCAACCTGCACACCCACGGCCTGTGGGTGAACCCGGCAGGCAATGGAGACAACGTGCTGATCTCCATCAACCCGACGGTGAGCTTCGAGTACGAATACAACATTCCCTCGGACCATCCCGCCGGTACCTTCTGGTACCACACGCACCGCCATGGCTCCACCGCGCTGCAGGTGGCCAGCGGCATGGCGGGCACCCTCGTCATCCGCGGCGACCGGCCGCCCACCCCCACGCAGACGGGCGATGTGGACACCCTGCTGCGGCCCACCGCCCGCCAATCGTTCAGGGAACGGGTGCTGGTGCTGCAGCAGATCCAGTACGCCTGCCGCGACAAGAACAACCGCATCCAGTTCAACCCGGACGGAACCTACCGCTGCAACGAAGGCGACGTCGGTGGCATCGAGCACTACAAGGCCGTGGACAAGGAGGACAAGGACCAGTTCGGCCCCGGGTCTTGGCCGGCCTCTGGGCGCTACACCAGCATCAACGGTGAGGTGCTGCCCACCTTCGAGGGCGCGAAGGCCGGGCAGATCGAGCGCTGGCGCACCATCCATGGCGGCGTGCGCGACACCATCAACCTGGAATTCCGCAAGCTGCGGCCGGGCGCACGCAGCGCACAGGCGCTGCGCGCCAGCGAGCACGATGCCTACATCGAACAAAATTGCACGGGCGCCCCGCTGCCCCAGCACCTGATCGCAGCCGACGGGCTGACCACCGCTGCGGCGATCCCCAGCACGCAGACGGTGTATCAGCCGGCCTACCGCTGGGACACCTTGATGGTGTTTCCCGAGGCGGGCGACTACTGCGTGATCGACGCCGCCTCACCCGCTTCGGCCAGCGTGAACCAGGCGCCCCCGTCGCGCCAGTTGCTCGGCACCGTGAGCAAGGTCGCCCCCGGCAATCCCGTTCCGCAGAACATTTCGGCGTACCTTGCAGCGGAACTGGCCGCCGCTGCCGCCGTCAACCTGCCCTCGGACGTGCGGGCCCAGGTCAGCGCTGAATTGAAGGATGGACTGAAGCTCACCAGCTTCGTGCCCCACCCCACCGTGCAGGACAGCGAAGTCACGGGCACGCAGACCCTCGCATTCAACATCGACCTGAACGCCCAGCCGATCCAGTTCCAGGTGAACGGCAAGCCCTTCGATCCGAACCGCATCGACCGCGTGCTGACCTTGGGCGGGGTGGATGAATGGACGCTGCAATCGGACTTCGTGAGCCATCCGTTCCACATCCATGTGAACCCGTTTCAGATCGTCAAGATCCTCGACCCGGACGGCAAGGACGTGTCCGGACCGGACGGCGACGACAAGGCGGACGGCACCATCGACCCGCAATACCGCGCGCTCAAGGGCGTGTGGAAAGACACGCTCTGGGTCAAGAACATCGCGACCAAGGAAAAGCCCAACGGCAAGTACACGCTGATCGTGCGAACGCGCTACCAGCGCTATATCGGGGACTACGTGCTGCACTGCCACATCCTGGACCACGAAGACCAGGGAATGATGCAGATCGTGCGGGTGGCCTTGCCGGACGGCGCTGGCGGGGCCAGCAAGGGCCACCACTGACCTCACGGCCCGACGCCCCCCCGACCCCGGAGAACCTCCACATGATCAGCAAGAGAAACGCACTGAAAACCGCGGTCGCCGCCGGCCATCACCACGTTCTCGGGCCTGATGCCCCGAGGGACCTGATCTTCATGATGCACCGGCAACATCGACCGCATCTGCCCGTCCGGGAACGCGCGTGGCCGACGGGAGATCACCGCGCTCCGCGGTGCACCCACTGCGCGCCTTCACCGCGGCGCAGCCACAGCGCAGTCAGCGGTTTCTCGTCTCCCTGGCAGGTGATGCCCTCCCGCCCCCGGCGGGGCAGCCGGTCTGCCTGCTGATCGGTTTTCCCATCGACGGCAGCCCCCACGAGGGGGGGCGAGCCGACCTTGCCATTGGACTCTTTCCCAACAAATGACCATGCCTGCAGCATCCCATTCCACACCTGCCACGGCCTTTCCACGCACCCAACGCATCGGGATTCTGGTGTTTCCCCAGTTCGAGCCGCTCGACGTGTGGGGCTTCATCGAGGCGTTTTCCATCGCACGCTTCATCGGTACCTCCTATGCCGATGCGCCGGCCCTGCCGTTCGAGATCGTGCTGATCTCCAACGAGTGCAGGCCGGCCGCGAACGGTGCCAGCCCCACGCCGGTTCCCGCGCCGGTGGCCAGCTTCAACGGCCCCCGCGTGGCGCCGGATCTGTTCCGCGACGAGGCGCTGGAGCAGCCGCTGGACCTGCTCATGATCCCCGGCGGACAAGGGGTCGGCACCTTGCTGATGGACCCAGACACCGCCGCCGTCCAGGCCTTGCTGCAATGGGTGCAGGCCATGGACCAGCACGTGGCCGTGGTCACTTCGGTCTGCACCGGCGCGGCCATCCTGGCGCGATCCGGCCTGCTGGATGGGCGGCCGGCCACCACCAACCACCAGGCCTTCGGCTGGGTGGCGGGCTTCGGTCCCGCGGTGCTGTGGGACAACGTTTCGCGCTGGGTGGATGCGGGCAAGTACGTGACCTCGGCGGGCGTGTCCGCAGGGACCGACATGGCATGGCACCTGGTCGCTCGCCTGGCCGGCCGTGCCGTGGCCGAAACGGCCGCCCTCGCCGCCGAGTACGACTGGCACCGCGATCCGGCGCAACCCATCTTCTACCCCCAGCAGGCTGCGGTGCCTTCTTCCTGAGTCCTCTGCCGACGGCAGCAAAAGGGGGTGGCGCTAATCCCCCGCGTCGGCGCGCAACATGCCCCACAGCATGCGCACCAGTTCGTCCTCGAACGCGGGCTGCCCCAGCAGGGGCGAGTCCTCCAGCGCGGCGCTGCGGATGGCGCCCATGATGGCGCGCGTGGCAACGAACATCATGGCCGGCGTGGGAGCGCGCACCGAGGTATCGCCTACCTCGATCAGGCGGGCCAGCGCCAGGGCATTGCGCTCCGCCCCTTCGCGCAGCGCGGCCGTCACGCGGTCGTGGTGGTCGATGCGCCAGCCCAGCCGCACCATGCCGCGCCGAACCCGCGAATGGCCGCCGGTGCCGAAGGCCGCCACCAACAGCCGAACCACATCGCGCAGCACGGCCCGCACCTCACGCCGCTGGGCCACGGCCTCGTCCAACAGCTCGCGCAATTGCTGCTGCACGCGGTTGCGCTCGCGCTCCACCATGGCCAGCACGATGGCCTCCTTCGAGGGGAAATACTGGTAGAGCGTGCCGATGGAAAAGCCCGCCACCTGCGCGACCTTGTTGGTGGTGATGCCCTCCTCGCCTTCCTTTTCCACGATCTGGGCGGTGGCGCCGAAGATGGCCTCGATGGTCTGGCGCGCCCGCGCCTGCGTGGGCTGGCGGCGCATGCCGGAGGCACTGTCGGGGGATGGAGATTTCTTCAAAGACGGCTTTCGAGCGATGGACGCGGGTACGGCAGGGCCACGCCCCGGAAACTGAATGGTGCTCAGAAACAGTGGCGGCGGCAAGGGTGCGAGCGTCACCTGGCCCCAACCATCCGCCCCTTCAGCCGGCGGATGCCGTCGATTGCCGCTCGATCAGGCGAAAGCCCAGATCGAAGATGGTTTGCGGGCCCGCGTTGCCCCGGCAACGGTCGATGACCAGTTGCGCCGCCAGCCGGCCGATCTCCGGGCCATCGACATGCACGGTGGTGATCGAAGGCAGCATGTGCTCGCTGAAGTCGGCATTGCCGAAGCCGCAGATGGCAAGGTCCTGCGGCACCCGCAGCCCGCGGGCCGCGGCCTCGACGAGCACGCCGTGCGCCAGCGTGTCCGAACTGCACGACACGGCCTGCAGCCGCGGCTCTTGCGCCAGCAGCTCCGCCAGGGCCCTTCGCCCCAGCGCCAGGCTGCTGGGTGCTGGCACCGTGGCGGTCGGCACGTCCCGCCCCAGGGTGGCAACGAAACCTTCGCGGCGCAGCATGGCACGGTGGTCGCCGCCCGTGGCGATTCCCACGCGCTGCCAGCCCCGGGACAGAAAGAACCCCGCCACCGCGCTGCCCACTTTCAGGTGCGAAAAGCCCACCACCATGTCCACGGGGCGGTCGCTCAGGTCCCAGGTTTCCACCACGGGAATGCCGGATCGGCGCAGCCGGTCACGCGCGCGCTGCGATTGCACCAGCCCGGTCATCACCAGCCCGTCGGGCTGCCGGCCGATCATGGTGTTCAGCACGGCCTCTTCGCGCTCGGCGTCGTAGGCGGTCTGGCCCAGGATGAGCTGGTACCCCTCGGCAGCCAGCGTGGTCGTCAGGCTTTGCACGGTGGGCAGGAACTGCGACACCGACAGCGCCGGGACCACGGCCGCCACCATCAGGCTGCGGCGGGACTTGAGCCCCCCCGCCAGCAGGTTGGGGATGTAGCCCGTCGCCTCGACGGCCTGCTGCACCCGGGCCTTCGTTTTCTCGGACACCACCCCCGGATTGCTCAGCGCACGCGAGGCGGTGATCAACGACACGCCAGCGGCCTTGGCCACGTCGTGAAGCGTGGCCGCCTTGAAGTTGGAGGGGGCGTTCATGGGTTTCGGAGCACACCGGTCGGGCGAAAGACGAGGACCATACCGCATTCCACGGCACCGCCCGTGGCCAGTGCACAGCTGCATTCCAGAGCACGTCCCGGACGCCAGCGGCAGCCACGGACAAGGGGAAAACCCCCAACAGAAAAGCTTGCCGACCGGAAATGACAACGATATCATTTCCAATGCGCGCACACAGCGCAACTGAAAAAAATCATAAAAACATGTCGATCCTGTAATGTTTATGGCGGTGCTTCACCTTTCAACCAAAAATGACAACGTTCGCATTTCCATTTAGGAGACAAATCATGAAACGATTCCTGGCAGCCATTTCCCTCGGCATTCTGGCCCTCGGCGCCCAGGCACAAGCCTGGCCCGAAAAACCCGTGACCCTGGTCGTGCCCTTCCCGCCCGGCGGCTCGACCGACCAGGTCGCACGCGCCGTGGGGCCGCGGTTGACCGAGAAGTTCAAGCAGTCTTTCCTGGTGGACAACAAGCCCGGTGCCACCGGAACGATCGGCGCCACGTTCGTGCAGCGGGCCGCCCCCGATGGCTACACGTTCCTCGTGACCTCCCTGGGCCCGCTGGTCATCGTGCCGCACCTGCTCAAGGGCCTGCAGTACGACGCGCTGCATGGCTTCGACCTGATCACCGTGGCGGTGCAGTCGCCCAACGTGCTGGTGGTGCCGGCCAACTCCCCGCACAAGACCGTGGCGGACGTCATTGCCTACGAGAAAGCCAACCCCGGCAAGATGAGCTTCGCTTCGGCCGGCAACGGCTCGAGCGACCACCTGACCGCCGAGCTGTTCTGGCAGCAGACGGGCACCAAGGGCGTGCACATTCCCTACAAGGGCGGCGCACCGGCCCACACCGACCTGATCGGCGGTCAGGTGGATGCCTCGTTCCAGAACATCAACGCCGTGTCGCAATACATCAAGGCCGGCAAGATGCGCGCGCTGGCCATCACCAGCGCCAAGCGCTCGCCGGTGCTGCCCGACGTGCCCACGCTGGCCGAAGCGGGCGTGCCCAATGTCGAGGTCGCTTCCTGGCAGGCCATCGTCGCACCCAAGGGGCTGCCACCCGCCGTGCGCGAAAAGGCCCATGCCGCGTTCGTCGAGGCGCTCAAGGATCCGAAAGTGCGCGAGCAGTTCACGTCGATCGGCTTCGAGATGGTCACCAACACGCCCGAGCAGTTCGCCGCCTTCCAGCAGCAGGAGTTCGCCCGCTGGAAGAAGGTGATCGAGACCGGAAAGATTTCGATCGACTGACCCCCATCCGCCCCGCCTGGCCTGCGCCCCGTTTTGCCCGAATGACCTGCACTGCACCATGACCGCTTCCTCGTCTCCCTCCTCTTCCAGCGACAGCATCGCCTGGGTCCGTATCTCATCGTGTTACCTGCCCCTGGCCAACCCCATCAGCGATGCCAAGGTGCTGACCGGCCGGCAAAAACCCATGACCGAGATCGCCATGCTGTTCGCCGAGATCGAGAGCAAGGACGGCCATCGGGGCCTGGGCTTCAGCTACTCCAAGCGGGCGGGCGGGCCGGGGCAGTTCGCGCACGCCCGGGAGGTCGCGCCGGCGCTGCTGGGTGAAGACCCGAGCGACATTTCCCGGCTGTGGACCAAGCTCTGCTGGGCCGGCGCGTCGGTGGGGCGCAGCGGCATGGCGGTGCAGGCCCTCGGCGCCTTCGACGTGGCGCTGTACGACCTCAAGGCGCGCCGCGCGGGCCTGTCGCTGTCCAAGCTGCTGGGCTCGCAGCGCGACTCGGTGCGCTGCTACAACACCTCGGGCGGCTTCCTGCACACGCCGCTGGACCAGCTGCTGCGCAACGCCAGCGCCTCGCGCGAGCGCGGCATCGGCGGCATCAAGCTGAAGGTGGGCCAGCCCGACCATGCGCTCGACATCCAGCGCGTGGAGGCGGTCCGCAAGCACCTGGGCGATGCCATGCCCATCATGGTCGATGCCAACCAGCAGTGGGACCGCCCCACC
Source organism: Acidovorax sp. SUPP2825 (assembly GCF_030158995.1). Classification (NCBI taxonomy): domain Bacteria; kingdom Pseudomonadati; phylum Pseudomonadota; class Betaproteobacteria; order Burkholderiales; family Comamonadaceae; genus Acidovorax; species Acidovorax sp. SUPP2825. Next base: position 67,762 of record NZ_BQXK01000011.1, read on the forward strand.
GCGCAGCGCATGTGCCGCGTCTTCGAGCCCTTCAACCTCGTGTGGATCGAAGAGCCGCTGGACGCCTATGACTTCGAAGGCCACGCCGCGCTCGCCGCCCAGTTCGACACGCCGATCGCCACCGGCGAGATGCTCACCAGCGCGGCCGAACACGGCGAGCTGATCCGCCACCGCGCGGCCGACTACCTCATGCCCGATGCACCCCGCGTGGGGGGCATCACCCCGTTCCTCAAGATCGCCGCGCAGGCCGAGCACGCGGGCTTGAGCCTGGGCCCGCACTTCGCGATGGAACTGCACGTGCACCTGGGCGCGGTCTATGCCACCGAGCCCTGGGTCGAGCACTTCGACTGGCTCGAGCCGCTGTTCAACGAGCGCCTGGAAATCCGCGACGGCCGCATGATGGTGCCCACGCGCCCGGGCCTCGGCCTGAGCCTGAGCGAGCAGGCGCGCGGCTGGACCCGCGATGCGGCGGAGTTCGGCACCCGCGCGTGAGCCCGGCGCCATCGACAATCGAGCGGCATGCCGCATGCAAAGCCCCCAGAACATCGCCCCACCCACGACGACCGCCCCATGACCGATTCCGCTTCACCCACCCGCCCGCCCCTGACCGTGCAGATGCACGCGGCCGACAACGTGGCCATCGTCGCCAACGACGGGGGCCTGCCCGCAGGCACGGTGCTGGCCTCGGGCCTGACGCTTGTCGACCGCGTGCCCCAGGCCCACAAGGTCGCCCTGGAAGACATCCCACAGGGCGCCGCCGTGCGCCGCTACAACGTGCCCATCGGCTACGCGATCCAGCCCATCCCCGCCGGCAGCTGGGTGCACGAGCGCCTGCTGCACATGCCCGATGCCCTGTCGCTGGAGGGCCTGCCCCTGGCCACCGTGCGCCCCGAGCCCCTGCCCCCGCTCACCGGCTACACCTTCGAGGGCTACCGCAACGCCGACGGCTCGGTCGGCACCCGCAACATCCTGGCCATCACCCAGACCGTGCAGTGCGTGGCCGGCGTCACCGAATTCGCCGTCGCGCGCATCAAGGCCGAACTGCTTCCCCGCTTTCCCAATGTGGACGACGTGGTGGCGCTGGAGCACACCTACGGCTGCGGCGTCGCCATCGACGCGCCGGACGCCGTCATTCCCATCCGCACCCTGCGCAACATCAGCCTGAACCCCAACTTCGGCGGCGAGGTGATGGTGGTCAGCCTGGGCTGCGAGAAGCTCCAGCCCGAGCGCCTGCTGCCCCCGGGCAGCATCCCGCTGGTGGACGAGCGCAGCGTGGCCGACGTGGGCACCAGCGCCGAACCCAAGCTGGACGTGGTTTGCCTGCAGGACGACGCCCATGTGGGTTTCATGTCCATGATCGACTCCGTCATGCGGCAGGCGGAAAAGCACCTGGAGCGCCTGAACGCCCGCCGCCGCGAGACCGTGCCCGCCGCCGAGCTGGTGGTCGGCGTGCAGTGTGGAGGCAGCGACGCCTTCAGCGGCGTCACCGCCAACCCGGCCGTGGGCTTTTGCACCGACCTGCTGGTGCGGGCGGGCGCCACCGTCATGTTCTCGGAAGTGACCGAGGTGCGCGACGGCATCGACCAGCTTACCTCGCGCGCCAGCACCCCGGAAGTGGCCCAGGCCATGATCCGCGAGATGGCCTGGTACGACGCCTACCTGGACAAGGGCCGGGTGGACCGCAGCGCCAACACGACGCCGGGCAACAAGAAAGGCGGCCTCTCCAACATCGTGGAAAAGGCCATGGGCTCCATCGTCAAATCGGGCAGCGCCCCGATCTCGGGCGTGGTCTCGCCCGGGGACAAGGCCACGCAGAAAGGCTTGCTGTATGCCGCAACACCGGCCAGCGACTTCATCTGCGGCACGCTGCAGCTCGCGGCCGGCATGAACCTGCACGTGTTCACCACCGGGCGGGGCACGCCCTACGGGTTGGCCGAGGTGCCGGTGATCAAGGTGGCCACGCGCAGCGACCTGGCGCGGCGCTGGCATGACCTGATGGACATCAACGCCGGGCGCATCGCGGACGGGCAGGCCACCATCGCGGACGTGGGCTGGGAGATGTTCCACCTGATGCTGGAGGTGGCCAGCGGGCGCAAGAAGACCTGGGCCGAGCAGTGGAAGCTGCACAACGCCCTCGTGCTGTTCAATCCCGCGCCCGTGACCTGAGCGGCCCGGCGGCACCGGCCGCCGAACGCGATGACGGCGGCGTCACCCGCCCACCAGCGCGCGCACCCAGGCCGGCAGGTCCACGGCTTTCTTGCGCGGAAAGTCCACCCAGATGGTCGTGGCACCGCCGGCCGCGCACACCACGCCGGGCTGGTCCGCGCGCTCCATGGTGCCCCAGGTCTCGAACGTGGTGCGCCCCGGGTCGCTCACGTAGAGCTTGAGCAGCACCTCGGCCGGGTATTCGAGCTGCTGGTAGAAATTGCAGAAGGCATTCACGATCACCGGCCCCTGGCCCTGCGGGTCGAGGTTGCAGCCCGCCGCGACCAGCCAGTCGATGCGGGCCGTCTCCAGATAGCGGAAGTACACGGTGTTGTTCACATGGCCCATGGCGTCCATGTCGCCCCAGCGCACGGGAAAGCGCATCGTGTGCACGAGCGTCTTGGCTTCGGGAATCTCGATCTTCATCGGCGGCCTCGGTTGGTGCCGGGCGTGCGGGGCGGAACGCGCTGCAGACAGCCCGGCGAAGAATGGCGTCCACCAGCACAGCGTATCGCACGGCAGTCCCTGCACAGCGACCTTTTCCAAAACATGAGCAAGGCGGCCAGGGCCTGGACGGTCGCACGATCGGCTCACGCCTGAAACGCAGTACCCACGTGGTCCCAGAGCCTTATTCCAGGTGATCGGGCTGCCCCGAAAAACCTGAGCGGTAGGCGAGTAGCGCGCCCGCTCTAAAACTGAATAATCCTCAGAAAACGGAGCCCGGCGGCGTTGCCGGGCCACCGCCGTTTCTGGAAAGCCGCCTCCCATGTCCGAGATCCCCGCCTCCCCCGACCCCGCGCCCGCCGCAGCAGCCGCCGCCACCACCCTCCCCGTGCGCAAGCTCGAAGTGGACCTGCAAAAGGGCTTCGCCCGCCACTGGCACGGCGGCGATGCCTTCCGCACGCAGTTCTTCAATGCGCTGTCGATGAGCTTTCCGGTGGGCGAGCAGTTCTTCATCGATTCCGTGCGCGATGCCACGCCGCTGCTGGGCAATCCCCATGGGCCGCTGGCCACCCGCTTCCAGGCCCTGCTGCGCGGCTTCATCGGGCAGGAGGCCACGCACCGGCATCTGCATGGGCTCTACAACGCCGAGCTGGAGCGCCAGGGCCTGCAGAACCACTGGCAGCACTGGGCGCGCGGACGCATCGCCCGCCTGCACCTGCGCACCAAGAATCCGCTGCACGCCCTGGCGGTCACCTGCGCCTACGAGCATTTCACGGCCCTGCTGGCCGACGGCACGCTGCGCCATGCGCGCTGGCTCGATGGCGCCGACGCCACGCTGCAGACCGTGTGGCGCTGGCATGCCGCCGAGGAGACCGAGCACCGTGCCGTCGCCTTCGATCTCTACCGCGCCGCGGGCGGCAGTAACGCCTGGCGGGTGCGCTGGTACTTGTATGTGGCGCTGGTGTTCACCGTCGATGCGATGCGCCAGACGGTGCTCAACCTGCAGCGCGACGGCACGCTGTGGCGCCCCTCCACGGCCTGGAGTGCGCTGCGGTTCTTCTGGGGGCGCGATGGCGTGGCCTGGCGCTCGCTGCCGGCGCTGGTGCGCTACCTGCGCAGCGACTTCCACCCCGATCAGGAACACGCATCGCCCACCGCCGCGGCGCTGGCCCAACAATGGCTGCAGGCGAACGCCGAGCGCTTTCGCGTGGTGGGGCGTAGTTGACCACCATTACTATTATTTTTATAGCAACATGCCCTAGTTCCCATTGCGCTGGAGGGCGATTTGGCTTGAAGCCCCGCGAAGGCTCATCGCGCGGGTGAACCGGCAAATTCGCCGCGCTGCAGCTGCGACACATCGTTGCCCCGCGCGTCCCTGGCGCCGAGGTCCGCGCCCTTGGCGGCCAAGGCCTGCAGCAGTTCGGTCCGCTGGAACAGGGCGGCGTACATGGCAGCGGTCTGGCCGGCGTTGTTGCGCTGATCGGGGGCGCAGTCGGCCTGCACCAGCCGCCGCGCGATCGCCACCTCGCCCTTGAAGATCGCGCCCATCAGGGCGGTGTTGCCGCGCAGGTCCTGCACGCAGGGGTCGGCGCCGGCCTTGAGCAACTGCTCCACCACCTCGCGGTGCCCGTGGTAGGCCGCCAGGATGAGCGCGGTGTAGCCTTTTTCATCGCGGACATTGAGGTCGTAGCGGGCGGCGATGAACTCGCCCAGCATGTCGCGCCGGCCCTCGCGGGCCGCATCGAAGAAATAGCGGCGCAACTGCCGCTGGACCTGGGCCGGATCGGTCGGGGCTGCCGGCTCGGCCCCCGCCGCGGCTGCGGGTGGCGACGCATATGCAGCCGCTGCCGTGCCCGGGGCCGCGCTGGGGGCCGCACCCGCTGCGCCAGCCGCCATCGCGCCCACGCACAGCATTGCCAGCACCCAGGGGCGCGATCGATGGGAAAGGGACATGCCGATCTCCTTGGAATGGGGGACGGTCTTGGGAGGGGCACCGCCAGCGGCGCCCCTCGATGCAGCACGCGGGCGCCAGGACGGCGCCACACGTGCATCGCATTTCCGCGTCAGTCTTGCAGCGCGGAGGCCAGTTGCTTCACGCGAGCCAGGTCGCCCTTGGCCACGCGGGCCACGCCCGTGCCGTACTCGGGATCGGCCTTGTACAGGAACGACAGGATGATGTGCTTGCTCTCGGCATCGGCGCCGGCCAGCGATTCGCCGAAGCTCTGGATCAGGTCCTCGCGGTCCTTCTTGCCGTAGCTGCGGTACAGATCACCGGCTTGCTTGAAGTTCTGCTCCTTGCCGATCTTGGCCTGCTGCGTGGTGCCGGACAACGGCAACTGGCTGTAGCGCGCCGCCGAGACCTGCGGGCGGGGCTCCAGGCGGCTGGGCTCGTAGTTCACGCCGCTGGTGGTCTGGCCGAAGTTCAGCGTGCCGTCCTGGTTGCCGTTGTTCACGCCGACGCGGGGGCGGTTCACCGGCAGGCTCAGGCCGTTGGTGCCCACCCGGTACAACTGCGTGTCGGCGTACGAGAACACGCGGCCCTGCAGCAGGCGGTCTTCCGAGGGCTCGATGCCCGGCACCACGTTGGCGGGCGCCATGGCGACCTGTTCGGTTTCCTGGAAGAAGTTGTCCACGTTCTTGTTCAGCACCATCTGGCCGATCTTGCGTTCAGGCACATCGTGCCAGATCTTGGTGGCGTCCAGCGCGTTGAACTCGAACTTGTTCAGGTCCTCGGGCTTGAGCACCTGCACGTACAGGTCCCACTTGGGGAAATCGCCCTGCTTGATCGCATTGACCAGGTCGTTGGTCATGTGGCTGTAGTCCTTGGCCTGGACGGCGGCGACCTGCTTGGGGTCGAGGTTCTTCAGCCCCTGCAGGCTCTTCCAATGGAACTTCACGTAGTGCACCTGGCCCTGGCTGTTGACCAGCTTGTAGGCATGCACTCCGTTGCCGTCCATGAACCGGTAGCCAGCGGGCGTGCCCTCGTTCGAATACAGCAGCGTGAGCGTGCGCGTGGCCTCCGGCACATGCGAGAAGAAGTCGAAACGGCGGGAATCGTCGTCCAGGTTGGTGCGGGGGTCCGGCTTGAACGCATGCACCATGTCGGGAAACTTGATGGCGTCGCGGATGAAGAAGGTGGGGAAGTTGTTGCCCACCAGATCCCAGTTGCCCTGGCTCGTGTAGAACTTGGTGGCGAAGCCGCGGGGGTCGCGCAGCGTCTCGGGGGAATGGTTGCCGTGCACCACGGAAGAGAACCGCACGAACACCGGGGTGCGTTCGCCGGCGCTGAACACCTTGGCCTGGGTCAGCGAAGACAGGTCTTCCGTCGCCACGAACTCGCCGCGCACGCCGGTGCCGCGGGCATGCACGACGCGCTCCGGAATGCGCTCGCGGTCGAAGCGCTGCAGCTTCTGGATCAACTGCACGTCCTGCAGCAAGGTGGGGCCGTTCGGGCCGGCGGTCTGCGAATTCTGGTTGTCGCCCACCAGGGCGCCGTTGTCGCGCGTGAGGGCGGATTGGGCGAACGCCGCAGGCGCTACCAGCACGCCTTGCAGCACCAGCGCTGCGGTGAAGATTTTTCTGGTTGTCATGGAAACTCCGCTCCAGTCGTTAAGGGAAGCGAATGATCCACGTGGCGGAATGTCGCTCACAAGAGGGGTTTGGCTATGGCCGCGATGAATATTGCCGATGGGCCCCTCACAACCCTTTGGATGGAGTGCAGTAAATGCCGGAAAGAGCGCGGACGGGCGCTATTAAAAAAATAGCAATCTACGAATCGAAGCACCCTGCCGGTCGCTTTTTATTACATATCCGAAGCGCTTTCCGGGGTCTTTCGGTTAATTGCCGTCAGTCCAGCCAGCCCAGCAACGCCGCCCCCGCAGCCGCCGTCTTGTTGGGCGTCTGCAGTTTGGCGGTGGCGTTCTTGAGGTGAAACCGCACCGTGTTTTCGGACACGTCCAGAATCTGCGCAATATCCGCCATGGTTTTCCCGTCCGCCGTCCATTTGAGGGCCTCCAGCTCGCGCGGGGTCAGAAACGCCTTCTGGCGGGTGCCGTGCAAAGCCTTCATCGCGCGGACCATGGCTTCGTACGAGGCGCTTGCAAGGAACGACATGCGGGGCTCGTTCGCCTTGAGTTCCTCCTCCGCCAGGGGAACACGGGAGCGCACCAGGGTCAGAACGCCGCGCAGGCTGCCCGCGCTCTGGTTGGCCTGCGACCAGCCGACCTTCAGCCCATGAGACTGCGCTTCACGCCACAACTCGGGCGCCGAGGCGAAAAGCTCGTCGCTCCAGACCACGGGCCGCTCGGATTTGCGGCAATGGGCCACGGTGGGGTCGATATGGTGGTATTCGGCGACGGAATATCGCCTTTGCCACGCTTCCGGGAAATCGTCCACCTGGACCACCTGCGGGCGGGAGATGGGGACGGGAATGTAGAGGGTATACGCGCATCGCTCGAAACCCACTTCCGTCGCCGCGGACTTGATTTTGCTGAAGATTCTGTTCTTGCAGGTCTCATTGGAGAAACATTCGGAAACCTCCCGCTGCCACGACTGTGCTGCCATCACCACCCCCTTTTTTGATTAACTATTTATTAATCAGTCTACCCAGCAATGTTTTGGGAGGGCGCCCTTTCGCCATGCCGCGCATAACCCGGCCCGAATCCACGGACGCTTGGCGGGGCCGGGCAGGACTCAGCGGTGGGCCTGGATGGTGGCCAGAATGCCCAGGGTAAACATGGCGCACGCGGCCCATTGGGCAGGCGCCGGCCAGTGGCCGTCCCAGGCGAACGAATAGACGAGAGCGAACAGGGTCTCGCTCACGATCAGCTGGCCGCACAGGCTGGCGGACAGGCGTTGGCTGGCCACATTCCAGAGGATGGTGGCCAGCCAGGTCGCGCCCAACCCGATCGCAAGGCACACCAGCACGAAGGCGCCGAAACCCGGCTGCGCCGCCAGTTCTGCCAGGGGCGAGCCCTTCACCCCCCACAGCAGCAATCCACCCAAACCCGTGGCCACGCCCAGCCAGTTGGCCCATTGCGTCGCGCCCACCTCGGGGTGGCGCTGCACCCAGGCCGAATTGAGGATGGCGAATGCGGTCCAGAAGACCAGCGCCACCAGCACGATGCCGATGCCGCGCCACCAATACGCCCCGCCGCCCGCCGCCGGCGATCCGCCCTCGCCGTGCGGCGCGAACGCCATCAGCGCCAGGCCCGCCAGGGTCAGGGCCAGCCCCGGCACCAGGGCCGCCCAGCGCAGCCCCTTCGGTTTGCCCAGCAGCATCACCCATATTGGAATGGTGCCGATGATGAGGGCCGGCACCTCCACCCCCGCATCGCGGATCGCCAGCACCAGCAGCAGGTAGTAGCCGGTGAAGCCCAGCACGCTCAGGCCCAGGGCGGCCCCGGCCTGGCGGGCCGTCGGCCAGCGCACCGCCGGGCGCGTGCCGGGGCGCAGCCCCCACAGCAGCATGCCCACGGCCATGGCGCCATAGGCCACGAAGCGGCCGGCGGTGAGGTCCACCGACGCGAACCCGGCCGCCATGCGCGGCGCGACGAACACCAGCCCCCAGAGCGCGCCCGCGGCGAGCCCTGCCAGGATTCCAGTCAGCATCGGCCGGCGGTCAGACCGCGAAACCGTCGTCGGCGGCGATCACCGCGCCGTTCACGAAGTGGCTCTGGTCGCTGGCGAGCATCACGATGAGCGCGTCCAGGTCCTTGGGCTGGCCCACGCGCTTGCGCGGGAGCATGTCCAGGAGCTTGCGGCCCTGCTCGGTCTGCCAGTGGTGGTGGTTGATCTCGGTGTCGATGTAGCCCGGGCACAGGGCGTTCACCGTGATGCCGAAGCGGCCCCATTCGAGCGCCATGGCCCGCGTCATGTGCACCACGGCCGCCTTGCTCATGCAGTAGGCGCCGATCTGCGGCAGCACCTTGAGGCCGGCCATCGAGGCGATGTTGATGATGCGCCCGCCGGTGAAGCTGCCCGGCGCCGCCCCGCGCGAGCGAGCCAGCATGCGCTTGCCGACCTCCTGCGCCACGAAGAAGGCGCCCTTCACGTTGGTGTCGAAGATGAAGTCGAAATCCTCGGGCTCCACGTCCTGCAGGCGCTGGGTGGTGGAGACGCCCGAGTTGTTGACCAGGATGTCGATGGAGCCCATCTCCGTCTCGGCGTGGGCCACCGCCGCCTTGATGGAGTCGTGGTCGGTCACGTCCAGTTCGATCACATGGGCGTCGCCGCCTTCGCCTTCGATGCGCGCGCGCAGCTCCTTGAGCTTTTCCACGCGCCGGCTGGCCAGCACCACGCCGGCCCCTGCGGCGGCCAGCGTGCGGGCAAACTGCGCGCCGAGCCCGCTCGATGCCCCGGTCACGAAGGCGACGCGCCCTTCCAAATCGATGCTGTAAGCCATGGGATGTCTCTCTTGTCAGAAAATAGAACGATCGTTCGATTGTCGGTTTTCCGTGAATACAATCTGTCCGACCGACGGACTGCGCGCAGGCCAGTCGCCCGCGGCGGATCACCCATTATCAAACCACCACGAGACACCCATGACCCCAGAAGAAATCCTCGCCCAACGCGGCCCCCGCGAAGCCATGGAGTACGACGTGGTGGTCGTCGGCGGCGGCCCCGGAGGCCTGGCCACCGCCATCCGGCTCAAGCAGCTCGCCACAGAAAAAGGCCAGGACATCTCGGTCGTGGTGCTGGAAAAGGGCTCCGAGACCGGCGCGCACATCCTGTCGGGCGCCATCATGGACCCGAAGGCGCTGACCGAGCTGATCCCCAACTGGAAGGAACTGGGCGCGCCGCTCAACCAGCCCGTCACCGACGACGCCATGATCTTCCTGGGCGAAAAGTCGTCCTGGCGCACCCCCAATTTCCTGCTGCCGCAGTGCTTTCAGAACCACGGCAACTACATCGTGAGCCTTGGCAACGTGGTGCGCTGGCTCACCACCCAGGCCGAAAACCTGGGCGTGGAGATCTTCCCCGGCTTTCCAGCCGCCGAAGTGCTCTACAACGAAGACGGCTCGGTCAAGGGCGTGGCCACCGGCAACCTGGGCGTGAGCAAGGAAGGCGAGCCCACCGCCGACTTCCAGCTGGGCATGGAGCTGCACGCCAAGTACACGATCTTCGCCGAGGGCGCGCGCGGCCACCTGGGCCGCCAGCTCATCAGCCGCTTCAAGCTGGACCAGGGGCGCGACCCGCAGGCCTATGGCATCGGCGTGAAGGAGCTCTGGGAAATCGACCCCAAGCGCCACCAGCCCGGCTTCGTCATGCACACGGCCGGCTGGCCCATGGACAGCGACACCTACGGCGGCGCGTTCCTCTACCACGCCGAGGACAACAAGGTCACGCTGGGCTTCATCACCGGGCTGGACTACTCCAATCCCTACCTCAGCCCGTTCGAGGAATTCCAGCGCTGGAAGACCCACCCCAACATCCGCTACTACCTGGAAGGCGACGAGGCCAAGGGCATCAAGCCGGCCAAGCGCATCGGTTACGGCGCACGCGCCATCACGGCCGGCGGCCTGCTGTCGCTGCCCAAGACGGTGTTCCCGGGCGGCGCGCTGGTGGGCTGCGAGGCGGGCTACCTCAACGTGAGCCGCATCAAGGGCAGCCACGCGGCCATCAAGACCGGCATGCTGGCGGCCGAAGCGGCCTACGACGCGGTGCACGCGGGGCGCCAGCACGACGAACTCACGGCTTACCCCGAGGCGTTCGAAAAGAGCTGGCTCTACGCCGAGCTGAACAAGGCGCGCAACTTCAAGGCGTGGTTCAAGAAGGGCCTGGCCACCGCCACGCTCATGAACGGCATCGAGCAGTTCGTGCTCAAGGGCAACATTCCCTGGACGCTGCACCGCGACAAGCCCGACCACGCCTACCTGAAGCCCGCGGCCGAGTGCAAGCCCATCGTGTACCCCAAGCCCGACGGCAAGCTCACCTTCGACCGGCTGTCCAGCGTGTTCATCAGCAACACCAACCATGCCGAGAACCAGCCGGCGCACCTGACGCTCAAGGACCCGAGCGTGCCGGTCAACATCAACCTCGCCAAGTACGCCGGCCCCGAGGCGCGCTACTGCCCCGCCGCCGTGTACGAGTTCGTGCCCGACGAGGCCAAGGGGGGCGATGCCCAGCGGCTGCAGATCAACGCGCAGAACTGCGTGCACTGCAAGACCTGCGACATCAAGGACCCGACGCAGAACATCGTCTGGGTCACGCCCGAAGGGGGCGGCGGCCCGAACTACTCCGGCATGTGATGCCGCCACCGCCCTCGCCAGGGCGACCCGAAGGGCCTGCTCTGCAGGCCCTTTTTCGTGGGGATTCCGACGGCCTTTGCAGGAACGCGCCTACAGGACCCTCCTGACCTGCGGGCGAGACTGTCTGGCCTTTCCGCGCCGCGCACTGCAGCGCAGCATCAAAACCCACCACGCCATCGAAGCAGGAGACCCCATGGCCCGTTCCCCCGCCCCACGCTACCGCACCCACCGTCGCCCGCTCTGGCCTCTGGCCGTGGGCGCAGCCGCCGTGGGGGCAGCGCTGGCATTCTCGGCCAGCGCATCCGTGCGGGCCCCACGGGGCGTCGAGGTGGTGGAGGATTTCAACGTGGACCGCTATGCCGGGCACTGGTACGAGCTGGCCCGCATCGACCACCGCTTCGAAAAGGGCCTGGTCCAGACCAGCGCCCACTACAGCCGGGGCCCGGACGGATCGGTGCAGGTGCTCAACCGCGGGTTCGATCCGGCCCGCAAGCGCTGGCGCGAATCGCGCGGCCGGGCGGTGTTCATCGGCCGCCCCGACCAGGCCTCGCTCAAGGTGTCGTTCTTCGGCCCCTTCTATGGTGGCTACCACGTGGTGGCGCTGGACGAGGACTACCGCTGGGCCATGGTCGTGGGCGCGAGCCTCGACTACCTGTGGATCCTGTCGCGCACCCCCACCCTGCCCCGCGGCGTGCGGCCCCGCCTGCTGGCCCAGGCGCGCGCGATGGGCGTGGACATGGACCGCATCGTCTGGGTGCCGCAGGACGAGGACGGCGCCGTGCGCATCGCGGCCTGACGCGACGTCAACGTCTCACCCAATTGCTACAAAATTAATAGCAACCAAGACAATAAGAACTAGGGCGAGCGGCACTTTTCAGCAAAATCCGCTGGCCGTAGCGCCCTGGAGCCCCGCGCAGCCCCTTGACCGTCACTGTGCGAACAAGGGCAGGTCGGCCCGCTTGAGCGTGCGCAGCACGAAGCTCGACCGGCTGTGGCGAATGCCCTTGATCTTGTAGAGCTTCTCGCGCAGCAGCCGCTCGTAATCGCGCGTGTCCTTGACCACCACGCGCAGCAGGTAGTCGTAGTCGCCCGACACCAGGTGGGCCTCGATGACCTCGGGAATGCTGGCCAGCGTTTCGCCGAACTTCTCCAGCGTGTTGTCCGAATGGCTGTCGAGCGTGACCTGGACCAGCACCGTGTCGTTCAGATCGAGCGCCTTCGGATTCAGGCGCACGGTGTAGCCCTCGATCACGCCCGCCTCCTCCATCTTTTTGATGCGGCCCCAGCAGGGCGACGGGCTCAGGCCCACGGCGTTGCCGATCTCCTGCAGGCTGGCGCGGGCGTCGGCCTGCAGGACGGAGAGGATTTTTCTGTCGAGGCGGTCCATGCACCGCATTGTTCTTCCAATTTCCACATTTCAGAAGAATTTTCTTCAAATCGGGGATTTTTGAAGAAATTCAGAAGATTCATCCAGCGAGCGCACGGCACACTTCATTCATCAAGGCGCCCTTACCGGGGCGCACGAAACAGGCAGGGCCCCGGCGGATTACCGTTCGCCGGGGCACTTGGCTTTTTTGGAGGGCATTGGCTTTCTCGAACACGGCAAGCCCCCTCGCACCCCGCGGTCGGATCGCCCGGCGCGCACCGGCGCTGCAGTTAGAATCCGCCCGGTCAGGAGAGAGCGCCGCCCCGTCACCGGGATTGCCGGCGCCGCCGAAGGCGCAGGGTGACCCCGAACGCTCAGGCAAAAGGACTGGCAAAACGCCCGCAGGGATGCGGGCGTTCCCCTTGCTGGAGAGAGGTCCGCCGCGTGCGCGGGCCCACCGAAGGAGCAAGCCCCGCGCCGCCTTGGCACGTGGGTGAATCTCTCAGGTAAAGCGGACAGCGGGGCAAAGGCGTGGCCATGGGGCCGCGTTCCCATTTGCCCTTGCTGGAGATTGCCATGTCCGCCGCCGACGCCGCCCTGCTCACCACCCCGCTGAATGCCCTGCACCTCGAACTCGGGGCCCGCATGGTGCCGTTCGCCGGCTATTCCATGCCCGTGCAGTACCCCGCCGGCCTGATGGCGGAGCATCTGCACACGCGCCAGGCCGCCGGCCTGTTCGACGTGTCGCACATGGGCCAGTTGCGTCTGGTGGGCAGCGATGCCGCGGCCGCCTTCGAATCCCTCATTCCCGTGGACGTGATCGACCTGCCCGTGGGCAAGCAGCGCTACGGTCTGCTGCTGAACGACGAGGGCGGCATCATCGACGACCTGATGTTCATCAAGCAGGGCGAGGGCGACATCTTCGTGATCGTGAACGGCGCCTGCAAGGCCGGCGACATCGCGCACATCCAGGCCCGCATCGGCCAGCGCTGCGAGGTCGTGCCCATGCCCGACCATGCGCTGCTGGCGCTGCAGGGACCGCAGGCCGTTGCGGCGCTGTCGCGGCTGGCGCCCGGCATCGAGCAACTCGTCTTCATGACCGGCGGGCGCTACGAGATTGCGGGCTGCGATGCCTTCGTCACCCGCAGCGGGTACACGGGCGAGGACGGGTTCGAGATCTCGGTGCCCGCATCGCAGGCCGAGGCGCTGGCGCGCGCCCTGCTCGCGCAGCCCGAGGTGAAGCCGATCGGCCTGGGCGCGCGCAACTCGCTGCGCCTGGAAGCGGGCCTGTGCCTGTACGGCAACGACATCGACACCAGCACCACGCCCCCCGAAGCCGGCCTGAACTGGGCCATCCAGAAGGTGCGCCGCACGGGCGGTGCGCGGGCCGGCGGCTTTCCCGGCGCGGCCAAGGTGCTGGCGCAGATCGACGACCCGGCCACCCTGGCGCGCAAGCGCGTGGGCCTCACGGCACTGGAGCGCGTGCCCGTTCGCGAACACACCCCGCTGCAAAGCGCCGAGGGCGAGGCCCTCGGCGAGGTCACCAGCGGCCTGCTGGGCCCGAGCGTGAACCAGCCCATCGCCATGGCCTACGTGCCCCCGGCGCTGGCCGCCATCGGCACGCGCGTGCAGGCCATCGTGCGCGGCAAGCCGGTGCCCATGCAGGTGTGCGCGATGCCGTTCGTGGCGCCCCGCTACTACCGCGGCTGAAGCGGGCAGCCGGGGCCACCGCCAAGGCGGCGGCCACCGCTACATTCCAGATTCCTTTTCTTCATTTTTCAGGAGCCCCCATGACCGTTCAATACTCCCGCGATCACGAGTGGATCGACGCCGCCGATGCCAACGCCGCCGTGGTCGGCATCACCGTCCATGCCCAGGATGCCCTGGGCGACGTGGTGTTCGTGGACCTGCCCGAAGTCGGCAAGACCTTCTCGCAGGGCGAAGTGGCCGGCGTGGTCGAGTCCGTCAAGGCCGCCGCCGATGTGTACATGCCCGTCTCGGGCGAGGTGGTGGAAGTGAACGAGGCGCTGCGCGCCGACCCGTCGCTCGCCAACTCCGATCCCTTGAACGCCGGCTGGTTCTTCAAGGTCAAGCTGTCCGATCCGGCCCAGTTGTCCGGCCTGATGGACGAAACGGCCTACACCGATTTCGCCAAGAACGCCTGAGCCTTTTCCTTCCCTTTTCCTTTTCCGTCCACGGTCCTCTTCCATGCTGATGCAATCCGCCCTGCCGCTTGGCGCGCTTGAAAACGCCACCGAGTTCCTGCCCCGCCACATCGGCATCGACGGGGCGGACGAACAGCACATGCTCTCCGCCATCGGCGAGGCCTCGCGCCGCGCGCTGGTGGACGGCATCGTGCCGCGCTCCATCGCGCGCAGCCGGGCCATGGACCTGCCGCCCGCCACGACGGAGGCCGCGGCACTGGCCGAGCTGAAGGCCATCGCCGCACAGAACCAGGTGCTGCGCAGCTTCATCGGCCAGGGCTACCACGGCACGCACACGCCGGGCGTCATCCTGCGCAACATCCTGGAGAACCCCGCCTGGTACACGGCCTACACGCCGTACCAGGCCGAGATCTCGCAGGGCCGCATGGAGGCGCTGGTCAACTTCCAGACCATGGTGTGCGACCTCACGGCCATGCCCATCGCCAACGCCTCCATGCTGGACGAGGCGACCGCGGCGGCCGAGGCCATGACGCTGGCCAAGCGCTCGGTCAAATCGAAAAGCACGCGCTTCATCGTGGCCGGCGATGCGCACCCGCAGACCATCGAAGTGATCCAGACGCGCGCCGCGCCGCTGGGCATCGAGGTGGTGCTGGCCAACTCGCTGGCCGAGTGGAATGACGCGCTGGACGGCGACTACTTCGCCGTGCTGGCGCAGTACCCCGCCACCAGCGGCCGCATCGACGACCTGGCGGCCGATGCCGCCCGGGCCCATGCCAAGGGCGCGGCCTTCATCGCCGCGGCCGACCTGCTGGCCCTCACCCTCATCACGCCGCCCGGCGAATGGGGCGCGGACATCGTGGTGGGCACCACGCAGCGCTTCGGCATGCCCATGGGCGCGGGCGGCCCGCACGCCGCCTTCATGGCCTGCCGCGACGAGTACAAGCGCTCCCTGCCCGGCCGCCTGGTCGGCGTGAGCGTGGACGTGCACGGCAAGCCCGCCTACCGCCTGGCGCTGCAGACGCGCGAGCAGCACATCCGCCGCGAAAAGGCCACTTCCAACATCTGCACGGCCCAGGTGCTGCCCGCCGTGGTGGCCAGCATGTACGCCGTGTACCACGGGCCCCAGGGCCTGATGCGCATCGCCCAGCGCGTAGCCGCCTACACCGCCATCCTGGCCAAGGGGCTGGAGCAACTGGATGCGCCGCTGCGCCCGCAGGCCGCCTTCGACACGCTGTCGCTGCACACCGAAGGCGCGACGCAAGCCATCGCGGCCCGCGCCGTCTCGCTGGGCGCCAACCTGCGCGTCTATTTCGAGAACTACTTGTGCATCTCGCTGGACGAGACCACCACGCGTGCCGACATCGAGCTGCTGTGGAAGGTGTTCGCCCGGGACGGCCAGGCGCTGCCCACCTTCGCCGCCTTCGAAAAGGGCGTGGAGCCGCTGATCCCCACGGGGCTGCGCCGCACCAGCGCCTTCCTCTCGCACCCGGTGTTCAACACCCACCATTCCGAGACCGGCATGCTGCGCTACATCCGCCAGCTGTCCGACAAGGACCTGGCGCTGGACCGCAGCATGATCCCGCTGGGCAGCTGCACCATGAAGCTGAACGCGACCAGCGAGATGATCCCCATCACCTGGCCCGAATTCGCCAACGTGCACCCCTTCGCCCCGGCCGACCAGCAGCGGGGCTACCGCCTGCTCGACGAGCAACTGCGTGCCTGGCTGTGCGAGGCCACCGGCTACGCCGGCATCAGCCTGCAGCCCAACGCGGGCTCGCAGGGCGAGTACGCCGGCCTGCTGGCCATCAAGGCCTACCACGCGGCTCAGGGCGAGGGCCACCGCAACATCTGCCTGATCCCCAGCAGCGCGCACGGCACCAACCCCGCCAGCGCCCAGATGGTGGGCATGCAGGTCGTGGTGACGGCCTGCGATGCCAACGGCAACGTGGACCTGGCCGACCTGCGCGCCAAGTGCGAGCAGCACAGCGCGCACCTGGCCTGCGTGATGATCACCTACCCCAGCACGCACGGCGTGTTCGAGACGCAGGTGAAGGAGCTGTGCGCGCTGGTGCACCAGCACGGCGGGCGCGTGTACGTGGACGGCGCCAACATGAACGCCCTGGTGGGCGTGGCCGCCCCCGGCGAGTTCGGCGGCGACGTGAGCCACCTGAACCTGCACAAGACCTTCTGCATCCCGCACGGCGGCGGCGGCCCCGGCGTCGGCCCCGTGTGCGTGGTGGCCGACCTGGTGCCCTACCTGCCGGGCCACCGCACCGCGGCCGCGCAAGGCGCCCTGGGTGCCGACACGAACGCTGCCAACGGCGTGGGCGCGGTCAGCTCCGCCCCGCTGGGCAATGCCGCCGTGCTGCCGATCAGCTGGATGTACATCCGCATGATGGGCGCCGAAGGCCTGCAGGCCGCGACCGAGACGGCCATCCTGTCGGCCAACTACATCAGCGCGCGCCTGAAGGACCACTACCCCACGCTGTACGCGAGCGCCAACGGCCACGTGGCCCACGAGTGCATCCTGGACCTGCGGGGCCTGAAGGAAACCAGCGGCGTGATGGCCGAGGACGTGGCCAAGCGACTGATCGACTACGGCTTCCATGCGCCCACGCTGTCGTTCCCGGTGCCCAACACGCTGATGGTGGAGCCCACCGAGAGCGAAACGCTGTCCGAGCTGGACCGCTTCATCGACGCGATGATCGCCATCCGCGAGGAGATCCGCCAGATCGAATCCGGTGCCTGGCCGCAGGACGACAACCCGCTCAAGCACGCGCCCCACACGGCCGAGAGCCTGCTCTCCACGGAATGGACGCGGCCCTATGCCCGCGAGACCGCGGCCTTTCCGGTGGACGCCTTGCGCCGCAGCAAGTACTGGTCGCCGGTCGGCCGCGTGGACAACGTCTGGGGCGACCGCAACCTGTCGTGCAGCTGCATTCCGGTGAGCGACTACGCGTGACGGCGAGGGGTGCGCCGGCCGCGCCACGGGCCCGGCCGGCCTGGCCCTCCAACATGGGGTTACAGGGCCGCGGGCAGACTCTTTAAGATCGCGGGCTACCTTTTTTCAGGAGATGCTTTCGTGCGAAATTCCTTGTGCGCCCTGCTTGCCGGGCTTGTGATCGTTCCCGCCGCCATGGCGCAGACCGCCCCCGTCACCCTGCCCAGCGGGCTGGTGTACGAGTCGCTGAAAGAAGGCACCGGCACCTCGCCCAAGGCCACGGACACCGTCAAGGTGCACTACAAGGGCACGCTGCCGGACGGCAAGGAGTTCGACAGTTCCTACAAGCGCGGCGAACCCACCGAGTTTCCGCTCAACCGCGTCATTCCCTGCTGGACCGAAGGCGTGCAGCGCATGAAGCCGGGCGGCAAGGCCAAGCTGACCTGCCCGCCGGCTATCGCCTACGGCGAGCGCGGCGCGGGCGGCGTCATTCCCCCCAACGCCACGCTGAACTTCGAAATCGAACTGATCTCGGTCCGCTGACCCGTCCGAGGGCCCGCCACCCATGCTGCTCCAGGTCGGCGAGCTGGCCCGGCGCACCGGCCTCACGGTGCGCACGCTGCACCATTACGACGAGGTGGGTTTGCTCAAGCCCTCGGGCCGGTCCGAGGCGGGTTACCGCCTCTACAGCCCGTCCGACGTGCAGCGGCTGCACGGCATCCAGACGCTGCGACAGATGGGCCTGCCGCTCAGCGACATCGCGGCCCTGCTGGCGGGCGACGGCATGGCGCCCGAGCAGATCATCGGGCAGCAGATCGCGCAGGCCACCGAGCTGCGAGGCCGCCTGTCGCTGCTGCGCGACGGGCTGGAGGCCGGCGCCGAGCCCGACATGGGCGACTGGCTGCAGGCGCTGGCGCTCATGGCCACCTATGGCAAGTACTTCAGCGCGGCCGAGCTCAAGCACATCTTCTCCCATTGGCACCGCATCGAAGCGGACTGGCGGGTCGTCAGGGACCGGGTGCGCCAGGCCATGGACGAGGGCCTGCCGATCGATGCGCCCGCGGTCCAGGCGCTGGCCTACCGATGGATGGCGCTGATGCTGCACTGGATGGACGGCGACATGGACCTGCTGGAACGCTGGGGCCACATGTTCCGCACCGAGCCCAGCACCCAGGGCCGCAACCATGCGCCGCCGGGCGACATGATCCGGTACATCGAAGGCGCCATCCAGTTGCGCATGGACCTGCTGCTGCGCTACCTGGACCGTGACGACCTGCGCCGGCTGGGCCAGGTACACCACACGCAATGGCAGCACCTGGAGCAGGAAGTGCAGCAGTTGCTGGACCAGGGCATTCCCCCGGGCCATCCGCGCGCGCGGGCGGCCGCTGTGCATTGGGACGCCCTGTTCGGCACCCTTTGCCGCAACGACGCCGGGCTGCGCGCCAAGCTGATGCGCGCATCGGCCAGCGAGCCTCTGCTGCGCGCCGGCTCTCCCTTGAGCGAGCCCGTGCGCAACTACCTGCACGCCGTGCCGCGCCTGCCGGCCGCCGCGCCATCGCCCTGAAAAAAAATGGCTTGACCCTCACGCTACGTGAGGCTTCACAGTCGGCCCCCATCGCTGCCCCTGCGCAGCCAACGGACCGACCCATGACCCCTTTGCCCCAACACCCGCGCGCCGCATTGCTGCAGGACTCCAACTTCCGCTGGATGGTCAGCGGCACGGCCCTCACTCTTCTGGGCGACCAGTTCACACTCATCGCCCTGCCCTGGCTCGTGCTGCAGATGACCGGCGACACCCTGGTGCTCGGAACGGTGCTGGCCCTCATGAGCGTGCCGCGCGCGCTGTTCATCCTGATCGGCGGCGCCCTGGTGGACCGGCACTCGCCCAAGCAGGTGCTGATGCGCACCAAATACGCCAACCTGGCCTTGCTGGGCCTGCTCAGCGGGCTGGTGCTGGCGGGTGCGCTCACGCTGTGGATGGTCTATGCCCTGTCGCTGGCCATCGGCCTGGCCACCGCCTTCAGCATCCCGGCCGGCACGGCCATGCTGCCGCACGTGGTGCCGCGCACGCAGTTGCAGGCGGCCAACGGCATCAGCATGGGCATTCGCCAACTCACGATGTTCCTGGGGCCGCTGCTGGCCGGGCTGCTGATCGCCCTGTTCGGCGATGGCAGTCGCACCCACGGCACGGGCACCGGCGCCATGGCCAACGCGACGGGCATCGGCATTGCCTTCGGGCTCGATGCGCTCAGCTTCGGCGTGTCGGCCTGGACCCTGTCGAAGGTGCGGCTGCTGGCTGCGGTGCCGGCTCCCTCCGGCCACACCGAGGGCTCCACCGCCTCCACCCCACCCGCCGCGCCGGACAAGGCTTCACCGGCGGTGCTGGCTTCGGTGGCGCAGGGGCTGGCGCATTTCTGGCGCGACCGCGAATTGCGCACCTGCTTTCTCTACTGGAGCGCCGTGGCCATCCTCATCATGGGTCCGCTGCACATCGCCATGCCGGTGCTGGCGAGCAGCCTGCCCCACCTGGGCGCCGCCGCGTTCGGCACGCTGGTGGGTGCCCACGGTGCCGGCACGCTCGCGGGCATGGTGGCCTCGGGCATGCTGCCGCGCCTGCGCTGGGGCAGCCTGGGGATGACGCTGCTGGCATTCGACGCCACCATCGGCCTGCTGTTCATGCCCATGGGCGTGATCGGCGCCCTCTGGCAAGGGGTTGCGCTCATGCTGGCCATCGGCCTGCTGGGCGGCTTCATGCAGGTGCGCATCTTCACGTGGATCCAGCAGCGGGTGCCGCCGGCACTCATCGGCCGGGCGATGGCGCTGTTCATGTTCATCTTCATGGGGCTGGCGCCGATCTCCGCCGCCGTCACGGGCTGGGTCATGAAGGGCATCACGCTGGCCCAGCTGTTCGCGGCCTGCGGCGGCGCGCTGGTGGCGGTGGCAGCGCTGGCCTTCCTGCTCACGCCGTTGCGGCAGGTGAACGACGCGCCGGGCACCGTGCCGCGCTGAACCGCGGCGTGGCGGCCACCGGCCCGGTGAACGCTGCCGATGGCCGGAAAGGGCTGCGCCGCGCCGCCGCGTGAAAGGCACTTCCTGCAGCAGGCCACCGGCTGGCCGGCACCCAGGGGCGGGCGTACACTGAGCCCCTTCCGTGCGGCGCTGGCGCCGCTGCCGCTCTGCCTGCCGTCGCTGCCTCGCCCATGAGCCGTCCTGATCTTTCCCTGCTCCTGCCCCCGGGTTCGGAGAACCCGCCCGCGCCCATTCCGCCCGAGCGCCGCGCGCCCACGAGCCGTGCCGAGGGCCCCGTGGCCGCGCTGATCGGCGAATTGCGCGCCTACCAGGCCGAGCTGGAGGTGCAGAACAAGGTGCTGCGCTACAGCCAGGCCGCGGCGGAAAGCGCCTCGGAGCGCTTCGAGACGCTGTTCGCCAGCGTGCCGCTGTCGCTCATGGTGCTCGACGAGCACGATATCGTGGTGCAGGCCAATTCCATGGCGCACCGCTCCTTTCAGCCCACCGAGGCCGACCGCCCCGTCACCTCGCTCATGCCGTTCGTGAGCGCGGCCGATGCCGAACGCGTGCGCGAGGCCTTCGCGCAGGCGCGCGAACTCGGCCACAGCGAGGCGACCGAGGTGGTGTTTCCCGTGGGCTCGGGCGGCACCATCACCGGCGACCTGCACATCGCCCGCATCGAGGCGCCCCAGGAAAGCGGCCCGCCGGTGCTGCAATTCCTGTGCGCCGTGATCGACCAGGGACCGCTGCTCACCGAGCGCCAGGCGCTGCAGCAAAGCGCCCAGGCCCTGCAGGAGCGCAACGCCCAGTTGCACGCCAGCGAGCGGCGGCTGGAGGCGGTGATCAACTCCGCCCTCGATGCCATCCTGTGCGTGGACCAGCACCAGCGCATCACCGTCTTCAACCCCACGGCCGCGGCGCTGTTCCAGTGCGCCACGGCCGACGCCATGGGCAGCCGGCTCGACCGCTTCCTGCCCGATGCGGCGCAGGCGCTGGCGTTCGCGCAGCTCACCACGCAGGCCGTGCTGGGCGAGATGGTGGCCTGCACCGCCAGCGGCAAGGAGCTGGCGGTGGAGGTGAGCATGTCGTTCGAGCGCCATGCCGAGGGCGAGACCACCACCGTCTTCGCGCGCGACCTCACCGGCCGCAAGAAGGCCGAGGCCCACCGCAGCGAGCTGGAAGCGCAGCTGCGCGAGTCGCACAAGATGCAGGCCGTGGGCACCATGGCCGGCGGCATCGCGCACGACTTCAACAACATCCTGAGCGCCATCCTGGGCAACGTCGAGCTGGCCAAGGCCGACTGCGATGCCGCCTCGCCCGTGCTGGAGAGCCTGCGCGAGATCGACAAGGCCGGCCGGCGCGCGCGCGACCTGGTGCGCCAGATCCTCACCTTCAGCCGCAACGAGCCGCCGCAGCGCACCGCCGTGAGCGTGCACGACGCCATGCACGACACCGAGCGGCTGCTGCGCGTGACCCTGCCGCCCGCCATCGAGTTGCGCATGCGCCTGGATGCGGGGCTGCCGCCCGTGCTGGCCGACGCCACCCAGGTCGAGCAGGCGCTGCTCAACCTGTGCACCAACGCCATCCATGCGATCGGCGAGGCGCGCGGCATCGTCAGCATGGAGGCCTCGGCCCTGGAGCCCGACCTGCGGCTGTGCGAGCGCCTGGGCCTGCCCCTGGGCGAGTACGTGGCGCTCACCGTGGTGGACAACGGCCCGGGCATCGACGCGGCCACGCAGCAGCGCATCTTCGAGCCCTTCTTCACCACCAAGCCCGTGGGCCAGGGCACCGGCCTGGGCCTGGCCGTGGTGCACGGCGTGATGCGCACGCACGGGGGCGCGGTGGACGTGCACAGCGCTCCCGGCGAAGGCAGCCGCTTCACGCTGTACTTCCCCGTGGCGCCGGATTCGGCGCCGAGCGCACCCCCCCAGCCCGCCGCCCCGCCGCCCGTGCAGAGCGCCGACGAGCGCATGCGCCACGTGATGTACGTGGACGACGACGAGGCGCTGGTCTTCCTCGTGCGGCGCCTGCTGCGCCGCCGCGGCTACCAGGTGACCGGGTTCACCGATCCGCACGAAGCCACCGAGGCCCTGCGCGCCGACCCGCGCAACTACGACCTGCTGGTGACCGACTACAACATGCCCGGCTACTGCGGCGTGGACCTGGTGCGCGAGGCCAAGCGCATCCGCCCTGACCTGCCGGTGGCCCTGGCCTCGGGCCACGTCACCGCGGAGATCGAACAATCGGCCCTGGCCGAAGGCGCGAGCGCCCTCATCCACAAGCCCAACGACGTGGAAGAGCTTTGCGCCACCGTGCACCAGTTGGTGCATGGCACGGCCAAGGGCCCCGATGACCCGGCCGATGGCGGACGCCATTGAGGCGGCGCCAGGCGCCGGGGAAGCCGCACCGCCGCCCGATTGCCTGTACGCCGACGACGACCTGCTGGTGCTGGCCAAGCCCTCGGGCCTGCTGTGCGTGCCGGGGCGCGGCCCCGACAAGCAGGACTGCCTGAGCGCCCGTGCGCTGCAGCACTGGCCGGACGCCCTGGTGGTGCACCGGCTGGACCAGGCGACCTCCGGCATCGTGCTGATGGCGCGGCATGCGACGGCCCAGCGCACGCTGGGCGACGCCTTCGCCGCACGGCAGGTGGACAAGCGCTACGAGGCCGTGGTGCAGGGCCCCGCGCCCGCACCGCCCGCCGCCGATGGGACCGGCGGCGGCTGGCAGGCCATCGACCTGCCGATCGCCGCCGACTGGGAGCGCCGCCCGCTGCGCGTGATCGACGCCGCACAGGGCAAGCCGAGCCTGACCCACTGGCGCGTGATCGCCCACGACGACGCCGCCCACACCACCCGCGTCGAACTGCAGCCCGTGACCGGCCGCACCCACCAGTTGCGCGTGCACCTGGCGGCCATCGGCCACCCGATCCTGGGCGATGCGCTGTACGCGCCCGTGGCGGTGCAGGCCCGCTCGCCGCGCCTGCTGCTGCATGCGCGCCAGGTGGCGTTCACGCATCCGCGCACCGGGCAGCCCATGGCGTTTTCGTGCCCCACGCCTTTTTAGTGTTTTGGGCCACCAGCACAATCAACACTAGGGCATATTGCTATATTTTTAATAGCATGCTGGGCCGCGGAAACCGGCGCACCCCCGAAGCCCCCGTCGGCCACGACCGTGGGCCACGCAGTACCATCGCCGGATGCCAAAACACCTCACGATCTTGACCGGCGCCTCGCGCGGCATGGGCCTGGCGATGGCCCGCCAGTTGCTGCAGCCCGGCCACGCGCTGCTCACCCTCTCACGCAACGCCCATCCCGAACTGGCCGCCGAAGCCGCCCAGGCCGGCGCCACGCTCGAGCAGTGGGAACAGGACCTGTCCCAGGGCCTGCACGCCGCGGCCCGCCTGCGCACCTGGCTGGCCAACGTGCCGGCGGGCGAGTACGCCAGCGCCACCCTCATCAACAACGCCGGCGTGGTGCCGCGCATCGCACCGCTCTCGGGCAGCGACCCGGCCGACCTGGCGCACGCGCTGCGCGTCGGGCTGGAGGCCCCGATGCAGCTGAGCGGCGCCTTCCTGGGCGCCACCGAGAACTGGCCGGTGCCGCGCAAGGTGCTGAACATCTCCTCGGGCCTGGGGCGCCGCGCGATGGCCTCGCAGGCCGCCTATTGCGCCGCCAAGGCGGGCATGGACCACTTCACCCGCTGCCTGGCGCTGGACGAGGCCGCCAAGCCGAACGGCGCCAAGGTGTGCTCGCTCGCGCCCGGCGTGATCGACACCGACATGCAGGCCCACCTGCGCGATGCGAGCGCCACCGACTTCCCCGACGTTCAGAGCTTCGCCAACCTCAAGGCGGGCGGCCAGCTCACCTCGCCCGCCGATGCGGCAGCGCGCGTGCTGGCCTGGCTGGAGCGTGCCGACTTCGGCCAAACGCCCGTGGCCGACGTGCGCGACGCCTGAGGGCCACCCCCGTGCAAACGCTATGCTTTCAATAGCAATATGCCCTAGATAATATTGCGCTGAAGGCCATTTTTGCCTTGCATCGACTGGCTTGAACTTCCCCCGCAAAAAATGGAGACACGACCGATGATCCGCAGCCTGCTTTCCTTCACCGCGCTCGCCCTGGCGCTGGGCGCCACCGCCCAGGCGCAGACGGCCCCGCCCGCCGCCACCTACCCCACCAAACCGGTGCGCCTGATCGTGCCATTCCCGCCCGGCGGCGGCACCGACATCCTCTCGCGCCTGGTGGCCACCAAGCTGACCGAGGTGACCAAGTGGACCGTGGTGCCCGACAACCGTGCGGGCGCCGGCGGCACCATCGGCATCACCGAGGCCGTGAAGGCCGCCCCCACCGGCTACGACCTGGTGGTGGGCCAGAAGGACAACCTGGTCGTCGCGCCCTGGCTGTACAAGAACCTGCCCTGGGACCCGACCAAGGACCTGATCGCCGTGGCCCACGTGGCCTACACGCCGGTGATCATCGCCACCGGCGCCAACTCCCGCTTCAAGACCCTGGCCGACGTAGTGGCCGCCGCCCGCGCCGAACCCGGCAAGATCACCTACGGCTCGCCCGGCAACGGCACCACCATCCACCTGGCCGGCGACCTGTTCGAGAAGGCCGCAGGCATCAAGCTGAGCCACATTCCGTACAAGGGCTCCAACCCCGCGCTGATGGACGCGCTGGCGGGCAACGTGGACCTGCTGGTGTCCTCCGTGCCCTCGGCGATGGGCCAGATCAAGTCGGGCAAGCTGCGCCCGCTGGCCGTCACCTCGGCCAAGCGCAGCTCGTCGCTGCCGGACGTGCCCACCGTGGCCGAGTCGGGCTACAAGGGCTTCGACGTGAGTTCGTGGTACGGCATCTTCGCGCCGGCCGGCACGCCCGCCAACGTGGTGACCACGGTGAACACCGAGGTCAACAAGCTGCTGGCCTCGCCGGAGATGCAGGCCGCCATCCAGGCGCAGGGCGCCGAGCCCGAGTCGCTGTCGGCCGCGCAGTTCTCCACGCTGCTCAAGACCGACTACGCGAAGTGGAAGGGCATCGTGGAAGCCTCCGGCGCGAAGATCGAGTAGGCACGGCACGGGGCCTTGTACGCTCCTGCTGCCTGCGGGCAACGCGCCCCATGCAAAACGGCTCCCGAGGGAGCCGTTTTGCTTTGAGGGCCGGGTCAACGCCGGCACCCATGGCATCGACTGGCGATCAGTCGCGCACCACCAGCACGGGCACGTGCACCGCGCCCAGCACGCGCTGCGTCACGCTGCCCAGCACCAGCTTTTCCAGGCCGCGGCGGCCATGCGAGCCCATCACGATCAGGTCGGCCTGGCTGGTCTCCAGAGCGCGCAGGATGCCGTCGTGCACCGCATGGCCCTCGCCCACCACCGCCGTCACCGGAACGCCGGCTTCCTGCATGGCCTTCTTGACGCCGTCCAGCGCCACGTTGGCCTCGGCCGTGGCAGCGCTCAGGTACTGCGACTGGCCATAGGCAAAGTCCGCGCCCACGCCCGTGAACGGGTACGGGTCCACCACGTACACGGCGGTCACGGCCGCACCGAACGCCTTGGCCAGGCCGGCGGCCTTGGACACGGCGGTCATGGAGGTGGGCGAGCCGTCCACGGGAATCAGGATGTGCTTGAACATGGTTACTTCTCCTTCGGTTGATGGATCAGGCAGGGCCTGGGCCGGGGGGATCGCCTGCGCGATCCGTGCCCGCCTCAGGCCCCAGTGTCGCGGCGGCCGGTTGGCCGGCCGTTGATCCGCATCAAGTCATGGGCCTCAAGCCGGCGCGTCCTGGAAGCCCCCGCGCCGGCAGGTCACGACCAGCGTGTCGCGGAACCCACCGTCGGCCATCGGCTGGATGGGCGTGGTCTCGTGGATCATGCGCGCATCGTCCAGCAGCATCAGCGACCAGGGCTCGCTGAGCGTGAAGCGCTGCCCGCTGGGCCCGGACGCTTCGAATATACGCGTCTCGCCGCCCTTGACCCGCTCGCGGCCGACGAGGAAAACCGCCACCAGGTCCACGCCGTCGCGGTGCGCGCCCTCCGGCGTGGGCCGGCCGATGCCGTCTGTGGTGTCGATGCGGAACTGGTGCGCCTCGACGAACCAGCGCTCGGGCTGCGCGGCCAGGGCCTGCTGCGACACGCGGGCCAGCGCGGCGATCAATTGCCGCCACGCCGGGCGCGCCACGGTGGTGTCCAGCATCGGCGCGAACATCCGCTGCATGCCGCCATGCAGCGCGTTGTATTCCACCGGCTGCCAGTGCGCGCGGTGGGGCACCGCCTGCACGCTGTCGCCATCGGCGACGAAGCTCGCGTGGCGGCGGCGGCGGTACCGCCCGCCGTCCTTCAGGAACTCATCGGGCGGCAGGCCGCTCCAGTCGGCGTGCAGCGCCTGGAGCTCGCCCAGCGGGCAACCGATCCACGCCGCGGTGTCGGCAGGCCGCAGCACGGCATAGCCGGCGCTGCGCAGATGGCTTGCCACTTGGTCCGGTGGCAGGTACGGAGGGGAGAAGGTGATGTGCGCCATAGGCGGCCAAGCTTAACCCGGCCTGCCCCTGGAACCTGCTGCAAAAGTGCCAGCCATCCGCTGGCGGCATCACAACCGTGCAGTAGCATGGCGGGGCCTTCGCCATTCCAGGAATCCGCCATGCCCCATGAACGCCGCCACTACGTCCGTGTGGCTTTCGATGCACCCGCGCTGCTCACCACCGGCCTGGGCACGTTCGACGTGCAGGTGCTGGACCTGTCGCTGCAAGGCGCGCTGCTCGCCCTGGGTGCGGAGCCCGCGGCCGCCCAACTGCCAGCCGGCGCGCCGTGCCAGTTAGTGATCGCCTTGTCGGCCGACAACGACCACATCGCCATGACCGGCGACATCGTGCACATCGAAGGCCCGCATGCCGGCCTGCAGTGCCGCACGATGGACCTGGACAGCGTGACCCACCTGCGCCGCGTGATCGAGCTGCAACTGGGCGACCCCGCCCTGCTGGAGCGGGACCTGGCGGAACTCATTGCCGCGCACGCGGCGCAGTGAGCGGCGCGGCGCTGCCCATCAGGCAGCGGCAGGGCTGGCCAGCTCGGCCTCCTGCAAGGCCCGCCACATGACCTTGCCGCTGCCGCTCTTGGGCAGCGCGTCCACCAGTTGCACCACGCGCGGCACCTTGTACACGGCCATGTGGTCGCGGCACCAGGCGATGACGTCCTCGCCGGTCACCTGCCCGCGGTGCTCCTGGCGCAGCACCACCACGGCCTTGACCGTTTCGCCGCGGTAGCTGTCGCGCGCGGCGATGATGCAGGCCTCCTGAATGGCCGGGTGGCGGAACATGAGCGCCTCCACCTCGGCCGGCCAGACCTTGAAGCCGCTGGCGTTGATCATCCGCTTGAGCCGGTCGGTCAGGAAGAAATACCCTTCGTCGTCCACCCGCCCCAGGTCGCCCGAGCGGAAGAACCGCTTGCCGTCCAGATCGATGAAGGCCGAGGCCGTGGGCCCGGGCAGCTTCCAGTAGCCGCTGAAAACGCCCGGGCCGTGGATCACGATCTCGCCCTGCTCGCCGGCGGGCAGCTCCTGCAGAGTGTCGGGGTCGATGATGCGGGCATCGGTGCTGATGAACGGAATGCCCAGGCACTGCTGCTTGGGATGGTCCGGCGGGTTGGTGTGCGACGGCGCGGCGGTCTCGGTGAGGCCGTAGCCCTCGGTGTAGCGCAGGCCGTACTGCTCGAACAACCGCTGCGCCACCGCCTGCGGCATGGCCGCCCCGCCGCCGCCGATGTACACCAGGCTGGACAGGTCGTACTGGCCGAAGCTCGGGCTGCCCATGAGGTCGATCACCATCGTGGGAATGTTGGTCCAGTTGCTCACGCGGTAGCGGGAGATGAGCCGGCCGGCCAGGTCCCGGTCCCAGCGCGGCATGAGCACCAGGGTGGCCCCCACGTAGATGCAGGAATGCATGACGCTGACCATGCCGGTGATGTGGAACATGGGCACGACGGCCAGCGTCACGCTCTCGGGCGTGGCCGTGCCCCACAGGCTGCTGGCCACGGCGTTGTGCATCAGGCTGCGGTGCGGGTGCATGCAGCCCTTGGGCAGGCCGGTGGTGCCGCTGGTGTAGGGCAGCACGGCCAGATCTTCGGGCCCGACCGTGAGATCCGGGGCGGGCGCCGTGCTGGCCAGCGCATCCGTCCAGGCATGCACCTGGCCGCCGGCCAGGGCCGGCAGCGGGTGGCGGGTGCAGAGCCAGTCGCGCCAGGCCGGCGGAATCGCGTCGGCGCCGGCCTCCTCGGGGGAGAACGCATCGGTGAACTGCGCCACCACCAGATGGGCCAGTCCGGTGCCCGGCGCCAGCGCATCGCTGGCCTGCACCAGCTCGGGGGCCAGGTCGGCCGTGGTGATGGCCAAGCGCGCGTCGGGGTCGGTGATGTAGTGGGTGAGTTCCTGCGCCCGGTTCATCGGGTTGACCGGCACGACGACCGCGTTGGCCCGCAGGATGGCGAAGTGCGCCAGCACCAGTTGCGGACAGTTCTGCATGCACAGCAACACCCGGTCGCCCTGACGCACGCCCAGGGCATGCAGGTGCGCGGCCATCCGTTCGGCGCCGTCGGCGAGCGCGCGGTAGGTCAGCGTGCGCCCGAAGAACACCAGCGCCGGCTTGTCCGGGTAGCGGCGGGCGCTGATCGCCAGGTTGTCCCAGAGGGAGGTGGCGGGCGGCGTGAGCGCGTGCGGCAGGCGTCGGGGCCAGAAGGCGTGGTGGGCAGGCATGGGCGATTCGGTTCCTTTCGCTTGCAGCCTAGTGACCTGCCCCGGGCCCGGCATCGGGGATGCCCCCTACGGCCGGTCGCGTGGGCGACCCGGTCTGCCCATGGCCCGCCGAGGTGCGGCAATGGTGCCAGGACGGAGACTTTTGTAACCGCGTGTCCCGCACCGGCGCTTTGAGCGGGCTTGCGCGGCGACGCGGCCGCGCGCATCAACGACAATGTGCGGCTGGGCCAAGCGCCCTGCCCCGCCGGCACCGCCCGGGCCCGGCAGGCCGCGCGGCACGATTCTTTCGATTTCTGCGGCAGGGTCCTCCCACAGGCCCTGCCCCGCAGCTTGCGGGTTTTTACGGACAACATGAACATTGTCATTCTCGACGACTACCAGGACGCAGTGCGCAAGCTGCATTGCGCCGCACGCCTGGACCCCTACAACGCCAAGGTGTACACCAACACCGTCAAGGGGCTGGGCCAGCTTTCGGTGCGCCTGAAGGACGCGGACATCATCGTGCTGGTGCGCGAACGCACCCACATCTCGCGCCAGCTGGTCGAAAAGCTGCCGCGCCTCAAACTCATCGCGCAGACCGGCAAGATCGGCCCGCACGTGGACGTGACGGCCTGCACCGAGCGCGGCATCGCGGTGGCCGAAGGCGTGGGATCGCCGGTGGCACCGGCTGAACTGACCTGGGCGCTCATCATGGCCGCGATGCGCCGCCTGCCCCAGTACATCTCCAACCTCAAGCATGGCGCCTGGCAGCAGTCGGGCCTGCGCGCAGCGTCGATGCCGCCCAACTTCGGCGTCGGCACCGTGCTGCGGGGCAAGACGCTGGGTCTTTGGGGCTATGGGCGCATCGGGCAGATCGTCGCCGGCTACGGCCGGGCCTTCGGCATGAACGTGCGGGTGTGGGGCCGCGAGGCCTCGCGCGCCCAGGCCCTGAGCGACGGGCTGCAGGTGGCGACCACGCGCGAGGAGTTCTTCGCCCAATGCGACGTGATCTCGCTGCACCTGCGCCTGAACGACGAGACGCGCGGAATCATCCGGCTGGAAGACCTGTCGTGCATGAAGCCCACCGCGCTGCTGGTGAACACCTCGCGCGCCGAACTGATCGAGGCCGATGCCCTGATCGCCGCCCTGAACCGCGGCCGTCCCGGCATGGCCGCCGTGGACGTGTTCGAGAGCGAGCCGATCCTGCAGGGCCATGCCCTGCTGCGGCTGGAGAACTGCATCTGCACGCCGCACATCGGCTACGTGGAGCAGGACAGCTATGAGCTGTACTTCGGGGCCGCGTTCGACAACGTCGTCAACTACATCCGGGGCACGCCCACCAACATCGTGAACCCGGGCGCGCTGCAGGTCCGGCGCTGAAGCGCCCATCCCCCGGCCACACCGGAATCGAGCGCGACCCGTTTCGGCCGCACCATGAAAAAAGGCCTCCGAACCGGAGGCCTTTTGCTTGGCGTGGACCACCGGTCTTTCAACCGGCGGTGCCGCTGCGCGCTCAGTTCAGAGGCGTCTTCTTGCCGTCCTTGTACACGTACAGGGTGATGGCGGGGTTCTTCAGTTCGCCATTGGGCTCGAAGGCGATGTTGGCCGTCACGCCCTTGTAGTTGGACTTTTGCAGTTCAGGGATGTAGACCTTGGGATCCCACGAGTTGGCACGCTTCATGGCATCGACCAGCAGCATGGTGGCGTCGTAGGTGTAGGGGCTGTACACCTGGAACTGGTTGGGGTACTTGGCGTCGTACTTGGCGCGCCATGCGGTGCCGCCAGGCATCTTGGCCAGCGAAGCGCCGCCTTCGGCGCAGACCACGTTGTTCAGCGTCTTGGCGCCGGCGGCCAGCTTGGCCACTTCAGCGGTACAGATGCCGTCGCCACCGAAGTACTTCACGTTGCCCATGCCCAGCTGTTCCATCTGGCGCAACATCGGGCCGGCTTGGGGGTCCATGCCGCCGTAGAACACCGCATCGGGGTTCTTGGACTTGATGGCCGTCAGGATGGCCATGAAGTCGGTGGCCTTGTCGGTCGTGAACTGCTCGTCCACCACCTTCATGCCCTTGGCCGCTGCCGTCTTCTTGAACACGTCGGCAACGCCTTGGCCGTAGGCCGTGCGGTCATCGACGATGGCCACGGTCTTGAGCTTCAGCGTGTCGGCCGCATAGAACGCCAGGCCAGCGCCCAGAGCGTTGTCGTTGGCGATGATGCGGAAGGTCGTCTTGTAGCCTGGCTTGGTCAGGTTGGGGTTGGTGGCGGCGCCGGTGACGTGCGGAATGCCGCAGTCGTTGTACACCTTGGAGGCAGGGATGGTCGTGCCGGAATTCAGATGGCCCACCACGCCAGCAACCTTCGCATCGCACAGCTTCTGTGCGGCGGCGGTGCCTTGCTTCGGATCTGCAGCGTCGTCTTCCGCCTGCAGTTCGAACTTGATCTTCTTGCCGCCAATCGTGACGCCTTGTGCATTCAGTTCTTCAACTGCCATGCGGGCGCCGTTTTCGTTGTCCTTGCCGTAGTGAGCTTGTGGGCCGGAGACCGGTCCCACGTGACCGATCTTGACCACCTGCTCTTGTGCAGAGGCCGCGCCGGCAAAAGCCGCGATAGCGGCAACCACGGTCAGTTTCAACTTCAGTTGCATATGAATCTCCATTAAGGGGTGAGCGCTGAGAAGTATTGTTGTGTCTCAACGCCGGAAACATATCGCAATTTATGGGCCAGATCACTAGGGAACACGATGACATGCGGCAGAAACCACAGGGGAATACCCTGTCACTGACCCAACGCACCTGCAGCAGAGGTCAAACGGGGGGCGTTCCGGCGTGCCCGGCCAACTCTTCGGCCACGGCTTCGTACACCGCATGGCGCACCACCGACTCCACCTCTTCGCGCAACCGGGGCACGATGGAGCGCGTCTGCTCCAGGACGACGGTGGCGATCGCCTCGCGCAGCCGCTGATCCAGCACCACGTCCACCCGCTGCATGACACGGTGGATCACCACCTCTTCGATGTCCTTGAGGCCTTCCGCCGACCGCCCGAAGTCCATGGGCGAAGGCACCGGGGCGCGGGGCGCTACCGGCGCAGCGGGCGGCACCACGGACCGCGCCATGGACGGCGCCACGACAGGGGACAGCACCGGCCGGGGCGGCAACCCGGCGACCACCGGGGGCTTCGGGAACGACGGCGAAACCGCAGGCGCTGCGGAGGCTGGAGAACCGGGCATCGCGGGGCCCGGCTGCCCCACGCCGGGTACGCCGTCCGAAAGCTGCACCACATCGGTGAGCGTGGGCACAAATCTGGGGGGCGCCTTGGGTGGGGAAGACATCACGCGCCTTTCAGTACGAGGTCGTGCCGCACGATCTGGTAGCCGCGCGACGCATAGTGGCGCCACCGGTCGCGCGCACCGCTGCGGTCGGCCTCGTCGTGCGCGCTCACCACTTCCACCAGCTTGCCGAACCGCTCGAAACCTGGCGGCACCGCACCGCCCAGGTTCAGCAGCACCTCATGGTGGGTCGCCAGGCGCAGGTCCTGCGCCAGCAGCACGGGCGAGGCCTCGCGCAGGTCTTCGCCGTCGCGCTCGTTGCAGTGGGCAACGAAATCCTGCGGGGCCATCGCCCAGAGCGCGCGATCCAGGCCGTCGAGCGCGGACTCCGGCCCCGTGATGACCAGCCGGGCATCGCTGCGCAGCACCTTGCGCGCGAAGCGGCAGGCATAGGCCAGCTTGTCCGGCGCATTGAAGTGGAAGGCGATTTCCGTCATGGCCAACCGGTCGGTGCGATCAGCGGGCCGCCACGCGCGGCGCGCGCGCGGCCTTGGCCGCCGGCTTGCGGGCAGGCGCCTTGGCGAGGGGTTGCGCGGCCGCATCAAGCAGGTATTGCACCAGCAGGCCGACCGGCCGGCCCGTGGCGCCCTTGGCGGCACCGCCCTTCCAGGCCGTGCCGGCGATGTCCAGGTGCGCCCAGGGCGTGTCGCCCACGAAACGCTGCAGGAACTTGGCTGCCGTGATGGCGCCGCCAGCCCGCCCCGCCACGTTCCCCATGTCGGCGAAGTTGCTCTTGAGCCCGTCGCCGTATTCGTCGTCCAGCGGCATGCGCCAGCAGGGGTCGAGCGCTGCATCGCCAGCCGTCTGGAGGCTTTGCGCGAGCGCGTCGTCGGTGGCGAACAGGCCGCTGCGCAGGCCGCCCAACGCGACCACGCAGGCGCCGGTCAGGGTGGCGATGTCCACCATCGCCGCCGGCTTGAAGCGCGCCGCGTAGGTGATGGCATCGCACAGCACCAGCCGGCCTTCGGCGTCGGTATTCAACACTTCGATGGTCTGGCCGCTCATGCTGGTGACCACGTCGCCGGGCTTGACCGCACGGCCATCGGGCATGTTCTCGCACGCGGGAATGAGGCCCACCACGTTGATGGAGGGCTTGAGCTCGGCCAGTGCGCGGAACACGCCCAGCACGCTGGCGGCGCCACCCATGTCGAACTTCATCTCGTCCATCTCGGCCGCGGGCTTGATCGAGATGCCGCCCGTGTCGAAGGTGATGCCCTTGCCGATCAGCACCGTGGGCGCCTGCCCGCGGGCGCCGCCGTCATAGCGCAGCTCGATGAAGCGCAGCGGCTCTTCCGAGCCGCGCGCCACCGCCAGGAAGGCACCCATGCCCAGCTTGGCGGCTTCTGCGGGACCCATGACCTTGCATTGGATGGACGGGAACTTGGCCAGGGCCTTCGCGGCGCCGGCCAGCAGCGTGGGCGTGGCATGGTTGGCCGGGCGGTTGGCCCATTCACGGGCGTATTCGATACCCGACACCAGGGCCGTGCCACGCGCGAACTCGGACTTGGCCGCAGCGACGTCCGCCACGCCGACCACCACGCGCGACAGAACGCGGGGCTCGGTCTTGGATTTGGTGGCGGTGTAGATGTAGGTGGCTTCGGCCAGCGCCTGCACGGCGGCGCAGACGGCCCCGCTGGCGGGTGGCGCGGCAAAGCACACCGCAGCGCGCTTGACCTGGGGGGATTTGAGCAAAGAGGCCGCAGCCAGGATGGCCTGGCGCGTGGCGCGCGCGGAGCCGTCGCCACCGCCCAGCAGCACCACGCGGCGTGCAGCCACGGCGGGCATCTGGTAAAGCTGCAGGCTCTTGCCGGCCTTGGTGTCGAAGTCGCCGTTCTTGAGGGCATGGGCGATCAGGCTGGGCAACGCACCGCCGGCGGGTTTTGCGCCGTCGGGCACCACGATGGCCAGCAGGTCGCATTTCTCGGCGGCGGCGCCGTCAAGGCTCAGGGTCTTCAGATCGAAGTTCATAATCGGTGTTTTCCTTCGAGCCAATGTTATTCGATTCATCCATTCGCAAGGAGCTGGCGCGCAGCTTCGGCGCGACCCTGGTGGTGCTGGTCACCGTGGTCATGACCATGATGCTGATCCGCACGCTCGGCCAGGCCTCGCGCGGCAGCGTCAATCCCTCCGACGTGATGCTCGTCATGGGCTTCACCGTGCTCGGGCAGTTGCCCACCATCCTGAGCCTGAGCCTGTTCGTGGCCGTGGTCGGAACGCTCTCGCGCATGTACCGCGACAGCGAGATGGTGATCTGGTTCGCCAGCGGCCGCGGGCTCATCAACCTGCTCACCCCGCTGCTGCGCTTTGCCTGGCCCGTGATGCTGGTCATCGCGACCCTGGCGCTGGTAATCTGGCCCTGGGCCAATCAGCAGATCCAGGCCCTCAAGGTGCAGTACGAACAGCGCGGGGACGTGGACCGCATCGCGCCCGGTGAATTCCAGGAGTCCGCCAATGGCAGCCGCGTGTTCTTCATCGACCGCGAAAGCCCGGACAACGAACAGGCCAGCAACGTTTTCATCGCCTCGACCGAGCGCGGCCGCGAGACCGTGACATCCGCCCGCAGCGCCCGGCTGGAGACGCGCAACGGCGAGCGCATGGTGCTGCTGAGCGACGGCCAGCGCCTGGAGACCACCGTGGACAAACCCGGGCTCAAGGTGAGCGAGTTCATCGAATACGGCACGCGCATCGGATCGGCACCGCCGGGCGCGCAGGATGAGCAGGCCGTCAAGACCATCTCCACCCCTGCCCTGCTGGCCTCGGCCGAGCCGGCCTTCCGCGCTGAACTGGGCTGGCGTTTCGGCCTGGCGGTGGCCGCCCTCAATTTCGTGGTGATGGGGCTAGCGCTCGCCAGCGTGAACCCCCGCGCCGGCCGCAGCAGCAGCCTGGTGCTGGCGCTGTTCGCCTTTGTCGTCTACTACAACCTCATGACCCTGGGACAAAGCTGGATCAGTTCCGGACGGCTCGGCGTGGTGCCGTTCATGCTGCTGCTGCACGGCGGCACGCTGGCCCTGGGCCTGGCGCTGCTGACGGCACGCCACCATCGCTGGTCGCCCAGCATGCTGTGGCGCCGCGGAGGCCGCGCATGAAAACCATCCGCCGCCTGATCTACCGCGAAGCCCTGTCGGCCGTGGCTTTCGTCACGCTGGGCTTTCTCGCGCTGTTCTTCTTCTTCGACATGGTCGATGAACTGCGCTGGGTGGGCCGCACGGGGCCGGACGGCTACCAGCTGTCCCATGCCATGCTGTTCGTCGCGCTCAGCATTCCCAGCCATCTCTACGAGCTGCTGCCGATCACGGTGCTGATCGGCACGATCTTCGTGATGGCGCGGCTGGCGCAAAGCTCGGAGTTCACCATCATGCGCACCAGCGGCCTGGGGCCCTGGCGCGCGCTGCGCACGCTGCTGGTGCTGGGCCTGGGGTTCGTCATGCTGACCTTCGCTGTCGGCGATTACATCGCCCCCATGACCGACCGCGCGGCGCAGCTGGTCAAGGCGCGGCACTTGGGGCAACTGACCACCGGCGCGACGGGCGCCTGGCTCAAGGAGCGTCAGGGCACCCATTCGATGGCGGTGAACGTGCGTGCGCTCAGCCCCGATGGCGGCATGCTCAACATCCGCGTGTTCGAGTTCGATGCGGATGGCCGGGTGGCCTCCACCCTGCAGGCCGCCAGCGGCACGGTCGGCAGCGACCAATGGGAGCTGAAACAGGTCAAGCGCAGCGTGTTCCATCGCAGCGGTGAGGCGGAGGCACGAGTCGAGCGCCTGCAGGAGGCCGAACTGCGCTGGCCCACGCGCATCAGCGCCGACATGGTGTCCGCGGCGCTGCTCAAGCCCGACCGCATGGCCACCATCGACCTGTTCCAGTACATCCGCCATCTGGAGGCCAACGGCCAGTCGGCGCAGCGCTATGAGATCGAGTTCTGGCGCAAGGTGTTCTACCCGCTCAGCTGCCTGGTGATGGTGGTGCTGTCGCTGCCCTTCGCCTACCTGCATTTCCGCTCCGGCGGCATCGCGGGCTACGTGTTCGGCGGGGTGATGGCTGGCATCAGCTTCTTCCTGCTGAACAACGTCTTCGGCTACGCGGGCAACCTGCAGAACTGGTCGCCCTGGCTCACTGCGGCGGCGCCGGGATTGATCTATTCGGTGCTTTCGCTGGCCGCCTTCGGCTGGCTGGTGCTGCGCCGGTGACCCAAGGAGCGCACGCGTTGACTGCTAATCCACCCCGAGGCGTCGTGCTGTTCGCCCATGGTTCGCGCGACCCGCTGTGGCGCGCCCCCATGGAGGCCGTCCAGGCCCACCTGCAGCAGCATCGCCCCGAACTGCGGGTGCGCTGCGCCTATCTCGAATTGACCACGCCCGACCTCGCGGAGGCCGTGCAGTCGCTGGTGGACGAAGGTGCCCGGCATGTGACGGTGGTGCCGATGTTCCTGGGCACGGGCAAGCACGCCCGCGAGGACCTTCCGCTCTTGGTACAGACCCTGCGCGCCACGCACCCCGACGTGCACTTCGAAGTCCAGGGCGCCATCGGTGAGGACCCGCGCATGACCGCATTGATGGCGGAGATCGCCGGCTCGGCCTGACGCGGACATCCAGGCGGGAAGGTAGCCTTCCGGACGCGACCCGGGCCCTTTCAAAAATTGGACAGCCGCTGTTTTGATCCTTAGACAGCTGCAGCATAATGATCGCCTTCTTTAGCAGCGATACGATATGAATCTGCACCAATTCCGCTTCGTTCAGGAAGCCGCGCGCCGCAACCTCAACCTGACCGAAGCCGCCAAGGCGCTGCACACCTCGCAGCCCGGCGTGTCCAAGGCCATCATCGAGCTGGAAGAGGAATTGGGCGTGGACATCTTCGCACGCCACGGCAAGCGGCTCAAGCGCATCACCGAGCCGGGCCAGCACGTGCTCAAGAGCATCGAGTTGATCATGCGCGAGGTCGGCAACCTCAAGCGCATCGGCGAGCAGTTCAGTGCGCAGGACAGCGGCACCCTCAGCATCGCCACCACCCACACGCAGGCGCGCTACGTGCTGCCCCTGCCCGTGGCCAAGCTGCGTGAAGCGTACCCCAAGGTGAACATCAGCCTGCACCAGGCCACGCCGCACGAGGTGGCGCGCATGGTGATCGACGAGGTGGCCGAGATCGGCATGGCCACGGAGTCGCTGGCCGACTATCCCGATCTGGTCACCCTGCCCTGCTATGAATGGCAGCATGTGCTGGTGATGCCCACCGCCCACCCGCTGGCGCAAAAGGAGCGCCTGGGCCTGGACGACATCGCGCACGAGGCCCTCATCACCTACCATCCGTCGTTCACCGGCCGGGGCAAGATCGACCAGGCGTTCGCCGCCCGCAAGCTGCAGCCGCGCATCGTGCTGGAGGCCATCGACTCCGACGTGATCAAGACCTACGTGCGCCTGGGCCTGGGCATCGGCATCGTGGCCGAGATGGCGATGCGCGACGACCCACTGGGCGACCTGGTGGTGCGGCCCGTGGGCCACCTCTTCGGCCAGAGCGTGGCGCGGGTGGCGTTCAAACGTGGCGCCTACCTGCGCAACTTCGTCTACAAGTTCGCCGAGTTGCTGAGCGACCGCCTGAACCGCGAACTCATCGCCCGGGCCATGACCGGCCACGTGAACGATTACGAACTCTGAACCCGCACCGCCCGCATACCGAGTGGCTTTCGCTCCGCATCGAACCCGCTCTTTTCCCAGACCGTCTTTCCAGCCAGCCCCTCGCGCCATGACTTCCACCGACATCGCACCGCGCACGCCCGCCTTTCCCAGCAAACTGCCCCAGGTGGGCACCACCATCTTCACGGTGATGTCGGCCCTGGCGGCCGAGCATGGCGCCGTGAACCTGGGCCAGGGCTTTCCGGACTTCCACTGCGACCCGTCACTGATCGATGCCGTGGACCGCGCCATGCGCGCCGGGCACAACCAGTACCCGCCCATGGCAGGCGTGCCTGCGCTGCGCGAAGCCGTGGCTGCCAAGATAGAAGCGCTCCATGCCCGCCGGTATGACGCCAATACGGAAATCACCATCACCGCTGGCGCCACGCAGGCGATCCTGACCGCCATCCTGGTGACGGTGCATGCGGGTGACGAGGTGATCGTGCTTGACCCCTGCTACGACAGCTACGCCCCCAACGTGGAACTGGCAGGTGGCACGGTGGTGCGGGTGCCGCTCACGCCGGGCAGTTTCCGGCCCGATTTCGGCAAGATCGCCGCGGCCATCACGCCGCGCACGCGCGCGCTCATCATCAACAGCCCGCACAACCCCAGCGCCACCATCTGGACGGCCGAGGACATGCGCACGCTGGAAGAACTGCTCGCTCCCACCGATGTGCTGCTCATCAGCGACGAGGTGTACGAGCACATGGTGTTCGACGGCGCGCAGCACGAGAGCGCGGCACGCTTTCCCGGCCTGGCAGCACGCGCGTTCATCGTGTCGAGCTTCGGCAAGACCTTCCACGTCACCGGCTGGAAGGTCGGCACCGTCGCGGCTCCGGTCGCGCTGACGGCGGAGTTTCGCAAAGTGCACCAGTTCAACGTGTTCACCGTGAACACGCCGATGCAGCACGGCTTGGCGGCCTATCTGCAGGACCCGGCGCCCTACCTGCAATTGCCCGCTTTCTACCAGGCCAAGCGCGACCTGTTCCGCCAGGGGCTGGAAGGCTCGCGCCTTCGGTTGCGGCCCAGCACGGGAAGCTACTTCCAGTGCGTGGACATCTCGGCGGTGAGCGATCTGAACGAGTCCGACTTCTGCCAATGGCTGACCCGCGAGGTGGGCGTGGCGGCGATCCCGCTGTCGGCTTTCTATGGCGACGGGTTCGACCAGCGCATGGTGCGGTTTTGCTTTGCGAAGCAGGACGACACGCTGCGCCAGGCACTGCAGCGGCTGCGCAAGCTCTGATCACAAAGGGCGATCATTCTGGTTGACCCGCCAACGCGTCGCGCAGCCAGTCGAGAAAAGCCGGCCCTGTGCGACAGGGCATCAGCAAAGGCGCCATGGGGCGCGATGGGACGCCGCGCCCAAGTGGGCTGATGGAAGCCGTCAGGTGTCCTTTGCAAATTCTGTGGACCTGCAGGCAACCAAAGACGGACCGTTGGGGCACTCACGCTGCGACACCTCTCAAGGCGCCCCGTGCGTCACGCCATGCTCCTCAAGAATGCGCTCGTCTTCGTTCACCTGCTCGCCATGGCCGTTGCCGTGGGAAAGATGCTGGAGTATGACTTCCGATTTCTTCGCTCCGTCCACCGCCCGATTTCAGCGCAGCAGTGGGAGAACCTGCTCCATACCAAGCGAACGATGACGGTGGCGTTGGGCGTGCTGTGGTTGACCGGGCTGGGCTTTCTCTACGTCGGCCAAGCACAGTACCCCGGGTATCTGGCCAACGAGAAACTCTGGATGAAGGTGCTCACCGTGTGCGTGTTGACGCTGAACGGAATGCTCATGCACCATTTCGCATTTCCGCACATGCAGCAGGGCACGGTCTTCCTGCAGTGGCCTCTGGGCCGGGTGCTGCTGCTGACCGGGTTTGCCACCGTGTCTTCAATCTCGTGGCTGTACGCCTCGTTTCTCGGCATCGCACGTTCATGGAACGACACCGTGGCGTTCGAACATGCGCTTGGCGTCTATGTGGCGCTGCTGCTCCTGGCAGCCGCTGGCACGGCAAGGCCCATGGCTTTTTTGCACCACCGCCACGCCAGGGGCATTCAGCCGGGTCCACTGCCATGCACCGGCCCCCGTGGCGGCTGCCCGCGTTGAGTGGCATGCGCCGTCCGTGAATGTCCTGCCGCGCGAAAACCAGCGAATTCAGTCGGCAAGCCAGTTCCACAGGCAAGGCGCGACCAGGAGGCTGGCGCGCATTCGATGGCTTGCCAAAAGCGCTGATGGCCCGCCCCGCCCGTTCAGCCCACGCGGACGCCCAGGCCACCGATGAGTGCAGCGGCCTGATCCATCGACAGCATCGCACCCTTGAACGATTGGGCCACATTGGTCACCGTCAGGCCGCCCAGGTCCACCGAGCGCAGGTCCGCGCCGTCGAAGCGCGCATTCTTCAGGTTCGCATCCCGCAGGCTGCCGCCTTCGAAGACCGCGTCGCGGAAATCGCATCCAGCCAGGTCGGCTTCGGACAGATCCAATTGCTCCAGGCTGCGCTTGCGGAACGAAAGGCCGCGCAGGTCCGCGCCCACCAGTCGGCACTGGTGAAACTCCAGCCCCAAGGTGGTCGCCTGATTGAAATGCGCCCCTGTCAGCTTGGCCTCGGTGAACAGCACGCCCGCCAGCTTGGTGCCGGTCCAACGCGTGTTGTTGAAATCGCTGCTGCACAGCCGGGCGCCGGACAGATCGGCCAAGCTGAAATCCGCTTGCCGCGCCTTGCAATCGAGCCAGCGCGAATCCGCCAGCATCGCCTTCTCGAAGCGGGTCTCGGCGAAGGTGCAATCCAGGAACCGGGCACCGCCCAGGTCCAGGCCGGAAAGGTCTTCTCCGTCGAACCGGCAGTGCTCGAACGCCAGCGGGCCATGCGGCCCTGCGAGGGCCGCCACCAGCGCACCGCGCGAAAAAACCTGGTCGCTGAAAAGCGCGGAATCCATGTCGGAACGGGCCATCACGATTCAATGCCCCGTGCTCTTGGAAAAGAGATTGACCACCAGCACCCCCGCGATGATCAGCCCCAGGCCGACCATCGCCGGCGCATCGAGCCGCTGCCGAAACACCACCCAGCCCACCACCGAAATCAGCACAATGCCAACGCCCGACCAGATGGCATAGGCGACCCCCACCGGAATCGTCTTCAAGGCCAGCGAGAGTGCATAGAACGAGGCGGCATACGCCACCCCGGTGATCAGGCTGGGCACCAGGCGAGTGAATCCGTCCGACGCCTTGAGCGCGGTGGTGCCCACCACCTCCAAAGCGATGGCCAGTCCCAAGATGAGATAGCTGGGATGCACGATCATGGCGCGGTTCCTTGGGTGAGTTCGAGCAGAAGGGAAAGAAGGCGATCTTTGCGGTCTGGCGGCGTGCCGTAGACATCCAGCAACCGATCGAACCAGAAGCCGTCGGCCGCCAGGCGGCACAGGAACAAGCGGTCCGCGGCGGCGGGGTCGGCACGGTCCTCAGCCAGCAGGGCGCGCATCTTGGCGCTCCAGCGCTCGCGGCAGGCCGGCAACGCCAGAGCCAGCAAGGCAATGGCACGCTGCGTGACGCGCTCTTCGGCAGTCTGGCCGCCTTGGAAACAGGTCTTTAGGTAGGCCCGCGCATGCCGCCCTGGAGCTTCGGGCTCGGATTTGAATGCCGCGGCGTAGAACACGTCGAATGCATCGAACAACTGATCGCACAGCGCATCCAGCAGCGCTTGCTTGGTGCGAAAGTGGTGCTGCAAGCCGCCTTTGGTCACACCGGCACGGTGCGCGACGGCGTCCAGAGTGACCGCTTCCGGGCCATCCTGCACCAGCAGATCGGCCGCCACGGCAAGTAACTGGTTTCGCACCCACTCGGGTTGTTTCAGGCGTTTATGGGCTTCAGACATACATACAAACCATCCAGATGGATTGTTTATTATGGCGTCGGCATCCACCATGGCGCTATCGATTCCTTGTGTTTTCCGGGGCTGATCCAGGGGCCGCTTGACCGCGCCCCGATAAGGATTGCAAGTTGGCTGGTGGGGCGGCAAGCCCGCTTCTCAGAGCAGCACGATGTCGTACTGCTCCTGCCCCACCGCCGTTTCCGCCTGCAACGAGATGGGCTTTCCGATGAAGTCCGACAGCCCCGCCAGATGCTGGCTCTCCTCGTCGAGGAACAATTCCACCACGCGCGGCGAGGCGACCACACGAAACTCGCGCGGGTTGAACTGGCGCGCCTCGCGCAAGATTTCGCGCAGGATGTCGTAGCACACGCTGCGCGCGGTCTTCACAATGCCTTTGCCCTGGCAATGCTCGCAGGGTTCGCACAGCATGTGGGCCAGGGATTCGCGGGTGCGCTTGCGCGTCATCTCGACCAGGCCCAATTGCGAAAAGCCCCCGGCCATGGTCTTAACCCGGTCGCGAGCAAGCTGCTTCTTGAACTCCGCGAGCACGGCCTGCTGATGGTCTTCGCGCGCCATGTCGATGAAGTCCGCAATCACGATGCCGCCCAGATTACGCAGCCGCAGTTGTCGCGCGATGGCCTGCGCCGCCTCCAGGTTGGTCTTGAAAATGGTGTCGTCGAAATTGCGGGCGCCCACATAGCCGCCCGTGTTCACATCGATGGTGGTCAGGGCTTCGGTCTGGTCCACGATCAGGTAGCCGCCCGACTTCAGATCGACGCGCCGGCCCAGGGCGCGGCCGATTTCCTCGTCGATGCCATACAGGTCGAAGATGGGCCGCTCGCCCTTGTACAGCTGCAGCTTCGGCGCCGCAGCCGGCATGAACTCGTGGCCGAAGGCCTGCAGCGCGGAAAACTGTTCGCGCGAGTCGATGCGGATGGTGGCCGTTTCCTCCCCCACCAGATCGCGCAGCACGCGCTGCAGCAGGCTCAGGTCCTGGTGCAGCAGCGACATGGGTGGCAGGCGCAGCGAGGCGTCCTTGATGCGCGCCCAGGTCTTGCGCAGGTAGGCGATGTCTTCGGCCAGTTCGGCGTCGGTGGAGTCTTCCCCATTGGTGCGCAGGATGAACCCGCCGCCGCCTCCCGACGCCTTGTCGCCCACCAGTGCCTGAAGCCGCCCACGCAGGGCATCGCGCTCGTCGGCGGGGATCTTCTGCGACACGCCCACATGGTCGTCCTGGGGCAGAAACACCAGCAGCCGTCCCGCAATGCTGATCTGCGTGGACAGGCGCGCGCCCTTGGTGCCGATGGGGTCCTTGATGACCTGCACCATGAGCGACTGACCTTCGAACACCTGTTTCTCGATCGGCACCGGTGGCTCGCCCTTGCGCGCGAACATGGGTGCCTCGCCGCCTTCCTGCCGGTGCCACACGTCCGCCACGTGCAGGAACGCCGCGCGCTCCAGGCCGATGTCGATGAATGCCGACTGCATGCCGGGCAGCACGCGCGAGACCTTGCCCAGATACACGTTGCCCACCAGGCCCCGCTCCAGGGTGCGTTCCACGTGCAGTTCCTGCACCGCGCCGTGCTCGACCACCGCCACGCGGGTTTCTTGGGGGGACCAGTTGATCAGGATGTCTTGTTGCATGGGGTCGGAAAAAAGTGGCCACCCATGATGCCTGAAACCCGCCTGCATGGCGGGCTCACCGAACCCACATCGCCATTCAGTCGCGCAGCATGCCGGCCGAGCGCAGCAATTGCGCCGTCTCGAACAAGGGCAATCCCATGATGCCGGTATAGCTGCCGGCCAGGTGCGACACGTACTGCGCCGCGGGCCCCTGGATGCCATACGCGCCGGCCTTGCCCATGGGCTCGCCGCTGTCCACATATGCCGCGATCTGGGCGGGCGTGAGAGTAGCAAAGGTCACTTTCGAGACCGACAGCGCGAGCGACCGGGTTTCGCCGTGCTGCAAGGCCACCGCAGTGAGCACGCGGTGCGTGCGCCCCGACAACTCGCCCAGCATGCGGCGCGCGTCGGCGGCATCCTCGGGCTTGCCGTAGATCGTGCGGCCGCAGGCCACCGTGGTGTCCGAGCAAAGGATGGGCGCATCCGGCAACCCGCGCCGGGCACGGCGGGCTACGGCCGCATCGAGCTTGAGCCCCGTGACGCGCTGCACATAGCGGGCGGGCGGCTCGCTGGCCAGCGGCACCTCGATGGCCTCTGCGTCTTCGGCCACATCGCCATCGGCATTGGGCAGCAGCAGTTCATGGCGAACCCCCAACTGATCGAGCAGTTGGCGGCGGCGCGGGCTTTGGGATGCAAGATAGATGAAGGAAGGAATAGAGGACGGCACGGGGCGCGAGGATAGCCGATCGCTCTCGCTGTGCCGCTTCGGTTCGCCGTCGGCTGCTTCGGGAACCGGCGGCCCTGCGCTGCCGGCCTTTTCAAGAATGGCGCATGACCTTCTTTCCCACATTGGAGACACCGCGGCTCAGGCTGCGCAAGATGGTGGCGGCCGATGCGCCGACCATGCTCGCCATGCATGCGGATGCGGATGCGGAGTCGAGGCAGTGGGCCGGCTACAACGCGATCCATGACCTGGAGGGTGCGATGGATTTCGTGAACTGGGCCGATCAGTTGACGCAGCGGCCCGTCCCGGGGTTCTGCTGGGCCATCGAGCGCAAGGACGAGCCGGGCATGATCGGGCAATGCAACTTCACGCAATGCGACGCCGCCACGCTCAGCGCCGCGCTGGGCTATGAACTGGCGGCGCCCTACCAGGGCCGGGGCTTCATGAACGAAGCGATCGGCAGGGTGCTGAACTGGTGCTTCCTTCATCTCCAGCTGATGCGCATCAGCGCCACGGTGCATCCCGACAACCTGCCATCGA
The DNA here is from genome assembly GCF_030158995.1 of Acidovorax sp. SUPP2825. Taxonomy (NCBI): domain Bacteria; kingdom Pseudomonadati; phylum Pseudomonadota; class Betaproteobacteria; order Burkholderiales; family Comamonadaceae; genus Acidovorax; species Acidovorax sp. SUPP2825. Next base: position 112,599 of record NZ_BQXK01000011.1, read on the forward strand.
TCCGCATGCTGCAGCGCTGGATGTTCCAGCGGGAAGGGCTGCTGCGCAGTGCAGGATTCTGGAGCGGACGGCACCATGATCTGCTGTCCTTCAGCCTGCTGGCCACGGAGTTCGCGCCCGCCTATGCCCTGCAGGCGCAAGGACAAGCCGCCACCCTTAGCGCAACGGCTGCACGGGCCGAAGAATTGGCCGAGGCCTGACACCGCCGGGTCGTCAGCCGCTTATTCGCGGTGGTAGGGGTGCCCCGCGTTCACCGACCACGCCCGGTAAAGCTGCTCGATCAGCAGCACCCGCACCATGGCGTGCGGCAAGGTCAGGTCGGACAGGCGTATGCGCTCGTGCGCAGCCTGCCGAAAGGCGGGGTCCAGGCCATCGGGTCCGCCGATGACCAGGGCCACGTCGTCGCCTCCCAATTGCCAGCCTTTGAGGCGCTCTGCGAGGGCTTTGGTGGTGAGGGACGTGCCCCGCTCGTCCAGCGCCACCACGCGGGTGCCGCGGGGTATGGCCGTCTCGATGCGCTCACGCTCGGCGGCGTAGAGCGTCTCCAGCGTCTTGGAGCCGCGCGGCTCGGTCTTCACCGCCTTGAGCTCGACCTTCAGTTCCGGAGGAAACCGCTTGGCGTAGTCGTCGTAGGCCGTCTGCGCCCAGTCGGGCACCCGCTGGCCCACGGCCACGATCAGCAACTTCATCGATCGCTCAGGCGCTGGTTCAGCCCCTGCGGGTCGGCGACTTCTTGGCGGCGGGGCGCTTGGCCGCCGTCTTCACGGTGCCAGCACGGGGCGCCGCCTTGGGGGCCGCAGCGGCGGTGGAGCGGCACGGAGCCTTTTTGGCGGCGGGCTTGCCCGCCGTCTTCTTGGCGATGGGCTTGACCACCAGGGTCTTGATGGGCGCCTTGGCCGCCGTCTTCGCGGTCGTCTTTGCAGGCGCGGCCTGCTTCACGGCGCCACGGCCGGCCGGCTTTCCGGTCGTCTTGGCTGCAGTCTTGGCCGGGGCTTTCGCAGCGGGGGCCTTGGCGGCGACCTTGCTCACGCCGGGCTTGCGGGCGGGTTGTTCGGGAGCGGCGGCGGCCTTCTTGGCGGCGGGCTTTTTCTTCGCAGTGCCTGCCGCGCCTTCCACGGCCTTGGGTTTGGCAGCGCCGAGCTTCAGGCGCACGGGGGTATCGCCCCAGATCTCTTCCAGGCGGTAGTACTGGCGGATGGCCGGCTGCATGATGTGCGCCACGGCGGCGCCGCAGTCCACGATGATCCACTCGCCGTTGTCCTCACCCTCGATGCGGGGCTTGCCGAAGCCCGCTTCACGCACCGCATCGCGCACGCTGGCCGCCAGCGCCTTGGTCTGGCGGTTGGAGGTGCCCGAAGCCACGATCACGCGCTCGAACAGCGGCGAGAGGTGCTCGGTGTTGAACACCTGGATGTCTTGCGCTTTGACGTCTTCCAGGCCATCGACGATGGCGCGCTGGAGCTTGGTGACGTCTTTTTTGGCAGCGGATTCCGATTTGGAGGAGGTGGTCATCAGGCGTTTGTCTAAAAAGGATGGGGCCAATACTAGCGTGCAACCCGGGCATCGGCCAATGCGGCGGGCCCGGGTGGCGATTCGGCCATCCCGCGCACATCAAGGGTGTTTTTGGCCTTCGGCGCTCATGGCATGAGCGCGAGCAGCTATTGAAATTATAGCTTTCGGCCTTTTTGCGAACGCACGGGCTGGGTTCAGAGCCAGTCCCGCCGCACCAGAAAGCGCCGTGTGAGCTCAGCCTCGGGCGAGCCCGGAGCCTCCTGGCGCTGGTACGACCAGCCCGCCATGGGCGGCATCGACAGCAAGATCGATTCGGTGCGCCCGCCCGACTGCAGGCCGAAGTGCGTGCCCCGGTCCCACACCAGGTTGAACTCCACATAGCGACCGCGCCGGTAGCACTGGAACTCGCGTTGCCGATCACCGAACGGGATCGCCTGGCGCCGATGCACGATGGGCAGGTAGGCGCCCAGGAACGCGTCCCCCACGGACTGCACCATGCCCAGGCTGCGCTCGAAGCCCAGCTCGGAAAAGTCGTCGAAGAAGATGCCGCCCACGCCACGCTGCTCGTTGCGGTGCTTGAGATAGAAGTACTCGTCGCACCAGCGCTTGAAACGCAGGTACAGGCCCTCGCCGAAGGGGTTGAGCGCATCGCGGCAGGCGCGGTGAAAGTGCACCGCGTCTTCCTCGAAACCGTAGTAGGGCGTGAGGTCCATGCCACCGCCGAACCAGCACACCGGAGCGCCTTCGGCCGGAGCCGCCACGATCATGCGCACGTTCATGTGCACCGTGGGCACATAGGGGTTGACCGGGTGGAACACCAGCGATACCCCCATGGCCTCGAACGGCGCGCCAGCCAGCTCGGGCCGGTGCTGCGTGGCCGATGGCGGCAGCGTGGCGCCCCGCACGTGCGAGAAGCCGCAGCCCGCGCGCTCGAACACGCGGCCGCCCTCCAGGATGCGGGTGATGCCGTCGCCCTGCAGCGGTTCGCCCGGCGCCTTGCGCCACGCATCGTTCAGGAACCGGCCACCGCCACGCGCCGCGGGCCCTTCGATCTCTTCCAGGGCCGAGGTGATGCGTGCCTGCAGCCCTTCCAGGTAGGCCCGCACGCGGCTGGCCGTGTCGGCCGCGTTCAGGGCAAGCGCCGGTGCGGGTGCCGCCATCAGCTCTTCACCGCGCGATGGCCGATGTCGCGGCGGTACTGCGCGCCATCGAAATGGATGCCACGGGCCACGTCGTACACGCGCTGCTGCGCCTGCTTCACGCTGTCGGCCAGCACGGTCACGCACAGCACGCGTCCGCCCGTGGTGTGCGGCACGCCGTCCTTCAGCGCCGTGCCGGCATGGAACACCATGGCTTCGTCGGCGTCCGCAGGCAGGCCCGTGATCGCATCGCCCTTGCGCGGATCTTCCGGGTAGCCGTGCGCGGCCATCACCACGCCCAGCGCGGTGCGGCGGTCCCATTGCAATTCGACCTGGTCGAGCTTGCCGTCCACCGCGGCGCCCAGCACATCGACGAAATCGCTCTTGAGGCGCATGAGGATCGGCTGCGTCTCGGGGTCACCCATGCGGCAGTTGAACTCCAGCGTCTTGGGGTGGCCGGTCGAATCGATCATCAGGCCGGCGTACAGGAAGCCCGTGTATGGAATGCCATCCTTTTCCATGCCACGGATGGTGGGCAGGATGATCTCGCGCATGGCGCGGGCGTGCACGTCAGCGGTGACCACGGGCGCGGGCGAATACGCGCCCATGCCACCGGTGTTGGGGCCCTGGTCGCCGTCCTTCAGGCGCTTGTGGTCCTGGCTGGTCGCCAGGGCGGTGACGTTCTTGCCGTCGCACAGCACGATGAAGCTGGCTTCCTCGCCTTGCAGGAACGCTTCGATCACGACGCGTGCGCCGCCTTCGTTGTGCGTCACGCCGTACTTGTTGTCCACCAGCATGAAGTCCACCGCGTCGTGGGCCTCCTGCAGCGACATGGCCACCACCACGCCCTTGCCGGCCGCCAGGCCGTCGGCCTTGATGACGATCGGGGCGCCCAGCCGCTCCACGAAGGCATGGGCCGCCGCCGGGTCGGTGAACGTGTCGTAGTCCGCCGTGGGAATGCCATGGCGGCGCATGAAGGCCTTGGAGAACGCCTTGGAGCTTTCGAGCTGCGCGGCAGCCTTCGTGGGCCCGAAGATGCGCAGCCCATGCGCGCGGAATTCGTCCACCACGCCGGCGGCCAGAGGCGCCTCGGGGCCGACCACGGTCAACGCGATCTTCTGGTCGTGCGCCCAGGCGCGCAGTTCGCGCACATCGGTGATGGCCACGTTCTCGAGCTTGGGGTTCAGGGCCGTGCCGCCGTTGCCCGGCGCCACATAGACCTTCGTGACCTTGGGAGACTGCGAAAGCTTCCAGGCCATGGCGTGTTCACGGCCGCCGCCGCCAATCACAAGGACTTTCATACCGGACTCCGATGGGCCGCTGGCGGCAGGCAGGTGGGCCCTTCGGCGGGCAGGGATCGATTGCAGAGGTTCAGGCTCATGTTCATAAGGCAGCGTTGTGATAGACCTCTTGCACGTCGTCCAGGTCTTCCAGCACGTCGAGGAGTTTTTGCATGCGCGCGGCGTCGTCGCCTTCGAGCTCGATGGTGTTTTCGGCGCGCATGGTGACCTCGGCCACCTCGGGCACCAGGCCGGCGGCCTCCAGCGCGTTCTTCACCGCTTCGAAATCGGCGTAGGCGGTGAGCACTTCGATGGCGCCGTCCTCGCCCGTGACCACATCCTCCGCGCCGGCCTCCAGGGCGACTTCCATCACCTGGTCCTCGCTGGTGCCGGGTGCGAAGATCAGTTGGCCGCAGTGCTTGAACTGAAAGGCCACGGAGCCTTCGGTGCCCATGTTGCCGCCATGCTTGCTGAAGGCGTGGCGCACTTCGGCCACGGTGCGCACGCGGTTGTCGGTCATGGTGTCCACGATGATGGCCGCACCGCCGATGCCGTAGCCTTCGTAGCGGATTTCCTCGTAGCTCACGCCCTCGGCATTGCCGGTGGCCTTGTCGATGTTGTACTTGATGCGGTCGGCCGGCATGTTCGCGGCCTTGGCCTTCTCGATGGCCAGACGCAACCGGGGGTTGGCAGAGACATCGCCCCCGCCCGCCCGTGCCGCCACCGTGATCTCTCGAATGATCCGGGTCCAGATCTTGCCGCGCTTTTCATCCTGCCGACCTTTGCGGTGCTGGATGTTTGCCCATTTGCTGTGTCCTGCCACAGGAGTCCTTCTGGTATTGATTTAATCTACTGCCCGCGATTTTACTTTTGACGCATCCACCCCACTCCGCACCCTGACGCCATGGCCGAACCTCTTCTCATTGCCAAGCACGGCACCACCGAATGCCACCTGCTGCCCGGCCTGGCCAACCGCCACGGCCTCATCACCGGTGCCACCGGCACGGGCAAGACGGTCACCCTGCAGACGCTGGCCGAAGGCTTCTCGCGCATCGGGGTGCCGGTGTTCATGGCCGACATCAAGGGCGACCTCACCGGCATCAGCCAACCGGGCAGTATCGGCGACAAGCTGGCGGCCACGCTCAAGGAGCGTGACCTTCCGCTGCCGGAGCCCCTGGCCTGCCCCACCACCTTGTGGGACGTGTTCGGCCAGCAAGGCCACCCGGTGCGCGCCACGGTGTCCGACATCGGCCCGCTGCTGCTGGGCCGCATGCTCAACCTGAACGAAACCCAGCTGGGCGTGCTCAACCTGGTTTTCAAGATCGCCGACGACAACGGACTGCTGCTGCTCGACCTCAAAGACCTGCGGGCCATGCTCCAGTACGTCGGCGACAACGCCAAGGAATTCACGACAGGGTACGGCAATATCAGCGCCGCCAGCGTAGGCGCGATCCAACGGGGCCTGTTGCAGATCGAGCAACAAGGCGGCACCCAGTTCTTCGGCGAGCCCATGCTCGACATCAACGACCTCATGCAGACGGTGGACGGGCGAGGCATCGTGAACATCCTGGCCGCCGACAAGCTCATGAATTCGCCGCGCCTGTATGCCACCTTCTTGCTGTGGATGCTGTCGGAACTGTTCGAGCAGTTGCCCGAGATCGGCGACCCGGAAGTCCCCAAGCTCGTCTTCTTCTTCGACGAGGCCCACCTGTTGTTCAACGAAGCGCCCAAGGTGCTCGTCGAGCGCATCGAACTGGTGGTGCGGCTGGTGCGGTCCAAGGGCGTGGGCGTGTATTTCGTCACCCAGAACCCGCTCGACATTCCCGACAGCGTCCTGGCCCAGCTGGGCAACCGCGTGCAGCACGCGCTGCGCGCCTTCACACCGCGCGATCAGAAAGCGGTGAAGGCCACGGCCACCACCATGCGCCAGAAACCGGGCCTGGACATCGAAACCGCCATCACCGAACTGGCGGTGGGCGAGGCGCTGGTGAGCTTCCTGGACGCCAAGGGCCGGCCCAGCGTGACCGAGCGCGTGTTCGTGCTGCCCCCTGCCAGCCAGTTGGGGCCCATCACGCCCGCCCAGCGCCAGGCGTTGCTGGCCGGTTCGCTCGTCGCCGGCGTGTACGAGAAAGCCGTGGACCGTGAATCCGCCTACGAAAAGCTCCAGGGCCGCACCGAAGCCGCCGCCACGGCGCCCGCCAGCACGAAGGGCGCCACCACCGATGGCGCGGGCGGCGGTGTCATGGGCGGGCTGAACGACGTGCTGTTCGGCTCGACCGGCCCGCGCGGCGGCAAGCACGACGGGCTGGTGCAGACCATGGCCAAATCCGCCGTGCGCACCATGGGCACCTCGCTGGGCAAGGAAATCCTGCGCGGCGTGCTGGGCAGCCTGTTCGGCGGCCGCAAGCGTTGAGGGATCCGCTCTCGCCAGAAAACCCAAGGAACCCTGCCATGATCGACCTGCACTACTGGACCACGCCCAACGGCCACAAGATCACCATGTTCCTCGAAGAGGCCGCATTGCCTTACCGCGTGCTGCCCGTGAACATCGGCCGGGGCGAGCAGTTCCAGCCCGACTTCCTGCGCATCGCGCCCAACAACCGCATTCCCGCCATCGTGGACCATGCGCCCACGGGGGGCGGCGAGCCCATATCAGTGTTTGAGTCCGGCGCCATCCTGCTGTACCTGGCCGACAAGACGGGAAAGTTCGTTCCCCAGGACCTGCGCGGCCGCACCGAAGCCCTGCAGTGGCTGTTCTGGCAGATGGGCGGCCTGGGGCCCATGGCGGGGCAGAACCACCACTTCACGCAATATGCGCCGGAGCCCATCGCCTACGCGATCGACCGCTACGTGAAGGAAACCGGGCGCCTGTATGGCGTGCTGGACAAGCACCTGTCCGATGGGCGCGAGTACATCGCCGGCACGTATTCCATCGCCGACATGGCCTGCTACCCCTGGATCGTTCCGCACGAGCGTCAGCGGCAGAACCTCAAGGACTTCCCGCACCTGGCGCAGTGGTTCGAACGCATCCGCGAGCGCCCCGCCACCGTCAGGGCGTACGACCTGGTCCAGCGCATCAACACCGCCCCCACCGTGGACGAAGATGCGAAGAAGGTGCTGTTCGGGCAGGACGCCAGCACCGTGCGGCGCTGAAACCGCCAGCGCCTTCCAGCAGCGGCCTCAGACCCGGTCGCTGCGCGCCAGGTGGCTTTCCAGCCTGCGCAGGGCGCCGGTCAGCGCAAGCGTCATGATCCAGTAGGCCAGGGCAATCGCCAGATACGGCTCCCAGTAGCGCGAATAGGCCCCGGCCACGGTGCGCGCGGCATAGGCCATCTCGGCCAGGCCGATGGCGGAGATCAGGGAAGTGTCTTTCAGCAGCGCGATCGCGTTGTTGCCCAGCGGCGGCAGCATGCGGCGAAAGGCCTGCGGCAGCACCACGTAGCGCATCACCTGCCCGGGCGTGAAACCCAGCGAGCGCCCCGCATCGGACTGCCCGCGCGCGATCGACTGGATGCCCGCGCGGAACACCTCCGAGATGTACGCGGCGGAATTGAGCGTGAGCGCCACGATCCCCGAGATCAGCGCGCCATGCTCCTGCTTGAGCGTGCGCGCGAAGTCGCCCGTCACCAGCAGGCCCGACGTCGGATGGATGAACAGCGGCAGCACCGCGAAGTGCATCAGCAGGATCTGCACGAACAACGGCGTGCCGCGAAAGAAGCTCACATACACGGTGGATGGCCACCGCAGCAGATAACGGCACACCCAGCTCAGCGGCGCATGGCGTGCCTGCGCCAGGCGGGCCAGCGCGAGCAGCAAGCCCCACGTGCCGCCCAGCAGCACGCACACCACCGTCACGCCGATCGTCATCCACGCGCCCTGGATGAACAGGTCCTTGTATTCCACCAGGATGTCCGGCCGGAACCAGCCAAACCACTCAACAGGCTCCATGGCCTCTTCCTCTCATTGGTCGCGTCGGGCGCATAGGCGCCCGCAAAAACGGCCGCAGCGCGGCCGTGGTGTCATGCCGAAAAGCGGCGTGCCGATCAGCGATCAGCGTGGCTTGTATTCCTTGCCGAACCACTTCTTGTAGATCTCGTTGTAGCTGCCATCGGCCCGCACGGCGGCCAGGCCGGCGTTGAGCTTGTCCTGCAGCGCCTTGTCGCCCTTCTTGACGACGATGCCGAAGCCCTCGACAGGGAACGCGGGGTCTTCCACCGTCTTCAGCGCAGCGTTCTGCGCCACGCGGTAGGCGATCACGCCGTTGTCGCCGATGGCCGCATCCACGCCGCCGCCCGCCAGTTCGGAAATGATGAGCGGCGTGCTCTCGAAGCGCCGGATGTTCGGGCTGGTCTTGCCGAACTCGCGCGAGGCCACGTCGTCCGCCGTGGAGGCATTCACCACGGCGATCTTCTTGCCAGCCAGGTCCTTCAGCGAGGCCACGCTGCTCGCCTTGGGCACGGCGATCAACTGCTGGGCGGCAAAGTACGGCTCGGTGAAGTCGTAGCTCTGGCGGCGCTTGTCGTTGATGGTCACGCCGGAGATCACCAGGTCCACATCGCCGTTGTTCAGCGCCGCGAAAATGCCGCTCCAGGGGGTGTTCACCACCTTGATCTTGAGCGACTGCTTCTTCGCGATGGCGTTGATGATGTCGATGTCGAAACCGACGATCTGCTTGTCCTTGTTCTCGAAGGCGAACGGCGCGTAGGTGGCGCTGGAGGCCACGGTCAGCTCGCGGTCCTGCGCGTGGGCAGCCAGCGGAGCGGTCATTGCGGCAGCCAGGCCAAGGCCCAGGGCGAAAAGGCGGCGGGAGATTTGCATGGGGAGATGGGGCGGGAAAGCCCGGAAACAGGACCGGGAAGTATATCGGCCGGCCCCCCGTGCCTTCCTTGCGGCGCCGCCCAACGCCGCCGTCGCACAGGTGACGGCGGCTTTGGCGCCATCCCGCCTAGAGTGCCCCGCATGACCGATACCACCGACCTCCCCGCCCTCACCTGCTTTTCGCTCGCCATCACCGATCAGGTGGCGCATCTGGTGCTGAACCGGCCGGAGGCCCTGAACACCATGCACCCGGCGTTCTGGCGCGAGCTGGACACCGTGCTGGCGCGGCTGCACCGGTCGGGCGAGGCGCGCGCGCTGGTCATCAGCAGCACGGGCAAGCACTTTTCGGCCGGCATGGCGCTGGACACGTTCGGTGGCGCTATCGCCATGGACGACCAGAGCCCCGAAGGCCGCGCCGCCCTTTTCGACCTGCTGACCGACATGCAGGCCACATTCACGCGCATCGAATCGCTGCGCATTCCCGTGATCGCCGCCATCCACGGCGGCTGCATCGGCGGCGCGGTGGACATGGTGACGACCGCCTGCATCCGCTACGCCACGCAGGACGCGTTCTTCTGCATCCAGGAGATCAACATCGGCATGGTGGCCGACGTGGGCACGCTGCAGCGCCTGCCCAAGCTGATTCCGCTGGGCATCGTCAAGGAGCTGGCCTACACCGGCCGGCGCCTGCCCGCACCGCGCGCCCTGGCCTGCGGACTGGTCAACGAATTGTTCGACACGCAGGCGGCGATGCTGGACGCAGCCCTGGCCTGCGCCCGCGAGATCGCCGCCAAGCCGCCGGTCGCCATCTGGGGCACCAAGCAGGCCGTGCACTATGCGCGCGACCACTCGGTGGACGACAGCCTGCGCCAGATGGGCTGGCTGCAGGGCGCGATCTGGAGCAACCGGCATGTGGGCGAGGCCGTGGATGCGATGCGTGGCAGGCGCGAGGGCGCCTTTCCTCCGCTCGCGCCGCTGCAGCGCTTCAGCGATGGAGGGTGAGCGATCGGTCCGCCCGGCCTGCGGGCTGCGACAGGCGGGCCTTTGCTATCAAATTCGATAGCTGCCTGCGCTTGCTGGGCTTGCGCTGCAGCCCATTTCGGCGCTCCGCCGCTCGCTGGCGGGCTATGATGCGTGCTCTTTCCGATCCCGTCTACGCGAGGACGCAGCCATGCCTACGCACATCCCGGCCCTGCCCACCTACACCGACGTCGCCGACGCGGCCCATCGGCTCCAGGGCGTCGCGCACCGCACGCCCGTGGCGCGCTCCAGCACGGCGGACCAGCAGTGCGGCGCCCAGCTCTTTTTCAAGTGCGAGAACCTGCAGCGCATGGGCGCCTTCAAGTTCCGCGGCGCCTACAACACCCTGGCGCAGTTCGACGCCACCCAGCGCGAAGGCGGCGTGCTGGCTTTTTCTTCCGGCAACCACGCGCAGGCCATCGCCCTCTCGGCTCGCCTGCTGGACATGCCCGCCCTGATCGTCATGCCCGAGGATGCGCCCACTGCCAAGATGGCCGCCACGCGCGAGTACGGTGCCCAGGTCGTTACTTACAACCGGTTCACCGAAGACCGCGAAGCCATCAGCCACCGGCTCGCGCAGGAGCGCGGCATGACCCTGGTGCCGCCGTTCGACCATCCGCACGTCATCGCCGGCCAGGGTACCGCCGCCAAGGAGCTGCTCGAAGAAGTGCCCGACCTCGACTACCTGTTCGTGTGCCTGGGCGGCGGCGGATTGCTGTCCGGCAGCCTTCTGGCCGCGAAGGCGCTGGCCCCCGACTGCCAGGTGATCGGCGTGGAGCCGGCCGCCGGCAACGACGCCCAGCAATCGCTGCGCGCCGGCCGCATCGTGCGCATCGACACGCCCCACACCATCGCCGACGGCGCGCAGACCCAGGCGCTGGGCAGCATCACCTTTCCCATCATCCAGCGCGACGTGGCCGACATCGTCACCGCCACCGACGAGCAGCTGGTCCAGGCCCTGCGCTTCTTCGCCGAACGCATGAAAATCGTCGTGGAGCCCACCGGCGCCCTCGCCTTCGCGGGCGCACTGCACGGCGGCGTGGACCTGCACGGCAAGCGCGTAGGCATCATCGTAAGCGGCGGCAACGTCGACCTGGCGCGGTACGCACGCTTTCTGGCAGACTGATCCGCGCCCCGCGCCGCCCCTGCGCGGCGACGCACGCACCTTTTCTTTCCCCTGCCCCTGCAGACCGGTTTTCCAGCTTTTCACTTTCCCAACAAGAGGCCCCAGCCCATGAGCAATGTCCACGTCATCACCCATCCCCTGGTCCAGCACAAGCTGACCCTGATGCGCAAGAAGGACGCCAGCACCAACAGCTTTCGCCGCCTGCTCGGCGAACTCAGCACCCTGATGGCCTACGAGGTCACGCGCGACATGCCGCTGCAGGACGTGCAGATCGAAACCCCGCTGGAAACCATGACGGGCCAGGTGATCGACGGCAAGAAGCAGGTGCTCGTGTCCATCCTGCGCGCCGGCAACGGATTTCTGGACGGCATGCTCAACGTGATCCCGGGCGCCCGCGTGGGCCACATCGGCCTGTACCGCGACCCGCAGACCCTGCAGCCGGTCGAGTACTACTTCAAGATGCCTTCCGAGATGGAAGAGCGCGACATCATCGTCGTGGACCCCATGCTCGCCACCGGCAACTCCGCCGCGGCCGCAGTGGACCGCCTGAAGAAACTCAACCCCCGCTCGATCAAGTTCGTCTGCCTGCTGGCCGCACCGGAAGGCGTGGCCACCTTGCAAAAGGCCCACCCCGACGTGCCGATCTACACCGCCGCGATCGACCGCGAACTGAACGACCACGGCTACATCCTGCCCGGGCTGGGCGATGCCGGGGACCGGATCTTCGGGACGAAATGATGCCGGGGTAAATGACTGGCGCGCATTTTGCATGCGCCGCTGGCTTCCTGCATCGACCTCTTTTCCCCTGCAAAAGGACGCTCCATGACCTCTCGCCGCCTCTTCACCGGCCGCCTGTTCTGCACCTCCCTGGCCATCTCCGCCACCCTGGGCCTGGCGCCCACGCTGGCTTTCGCGCAGGCCAAGCTGAAGGTGGCGGCGATCTACACGGTGCCCTATGAACAGCAGTGGGTGAGCCGCATCCACAAGGCGCTCAAGGCGGCGGAAACGCGTGGCGAGATCGAATACAAGAGCAGCGAGAACGTGGCCAATGCCGATTACGAGCGCGTGATGCGCGAGTACGCCACCGGGGGCAACCAGCTGATCTTCGGCGAGGTGTTCGGCGTGGAGGCGGCCGCGCGCAAGGTGGCCAAGGACTTTCCCAAGACGGCCTTCGTGATGGGCTCCTCGGGCAAGCCGCAGGCGCCCAATTTCAGCGTGTTCGACAACTACATCCAGGAGCCCGCCTACCTGTCCGGCATGGTGGCGGGCGGCATGACCCGCACGAACAAGATCGGCATGGTGGGCGGCTTTCCGATTCCGGAGGTCAACCGCCTGATGCACGCCTTCATGGCCGGTGCGAAGGAGGTGAACCCGAAGGCCGAGTTCACCATCACCTTCATCAACAGCTGGTTCGACCCGCCGAAGGCCAAGGAGGCGACCTTCGCCATGATCGACAAGGGCGCCGACGTGCTGTATGCCGAGCGTTTCGGCGTGTCCGACGCCGCCAAGGAAAAGGGCAAGCTGGCGATCGGCAACGTGATCAACACGCAGGCCCAGTACCCAGACACGGTGGTGGCCTCGGCGCTGTGGCACATGGAGCCCAGCGTGGACCGCGCGATCGCGCTGGTCAAGGAAGGCAAGTTCGCCGCCGAGGACTACGGCCCCTATTCGATGATGAAGCACAAGGGCTCCGAACTCGCGCCGCTGGGCACGTTCGAGAAGAAGGTGCCGGCCGAGGTCGTGGCCAAGGTGAAGGCCAGGGAGGCCGACATCCTGGCGGGCAAGTTCACCGTGAAGGTGGACGACAGCCAGCCCAAATCCACGGCCAAGTGATGCGTGCGCGCTGCGCCGGGCGGAGCACGCTGCGTGGGTGAGCCCGCCGCCTGTCCGCCGTCCGCCGAGGCCGGGCCGCCCGTGCTGCGCCTTCGCGGCATCACCAAGCGGTTCGGCCCGCTGGTCGCCAACGATGGCATCGACCTGACCCTCGCCCGGGGCGAGGTGCTGGCGCTGCTGGGCGAGAACGGCGCGGGCAAGTCCACGCTGATGTCGATCCTCTTCGGGCACTACCGGGCCGACGCCGGGCACATCGAGGTCTTCGGCCAGCCGCTGCCACCGGGCCAGCCCCGGGCGTCGCTGGCGGCCGGCATCGGCATGGTGCACCAGCACTTCACGCTGGCCGACAACCTGAGCGTGCTCGATAACGTGATGCTGGGCAGCGAGCCGCTGTGGCAGCCGTTCTCGCGCCGGGCCGCGGCCCGCGCGCGGCTGCTGGACGTCTCGGCCCGCTTCGGCCTGCCGGTGGCGCCCGATGCCCGCGTGGGCAGCCTTTCGGTGGGCGAGCGGCAGCGCGTGGAAATCCTGAAAGCGCTGTACCGCGGCGCCCGCATCCTGATCCTGGACGAGCCCACCGCGGTGCTCACGCCGCAGGAGAGCGAGGCGCTGTTCCACACCCTGGCCCAGATGGTGGCGCAGGGCCTGTCGATCGTGTTCATCAGCCACAAGCTGGGCGAGGTGCTGCGCGTGTCGCACCGCATCGCCGTGCTGCGGCAGGGCCGGCTCGTGGCCGAGGCACCCGCGCGGGGCACCACGCAGGGCCAGCTCGCGCAATGGATGGTGGGCCACGCGGTGGAGGTGGCGGCGCGCAGCCCGGCCCGCGCGGTGGGTGCGCCGGTGTGCACCCTGGACGACGTGCGGACGCAGGCGTTGGCGCGGTCGGCGCACGACGCGCTGCAGGGCGTGAGCCTCACGCTGCATGCGGGCGAGATCGTGGCCATCGCAGGCGTATCGGGCAATGGCCAGGTGGCGCTGGCCGATGTGCTGTGCGGCGTGCGCGCCCCCACGGGCGGCACCGCCACGCTGCTGGGCGCCCCGCTGGCCGCCCGGCCCACCCGGCTGGTGGCACAGGGCGTGGCCCGCATTCCCGAAGACCGCCATGCCGTGGGCGTGGTGGGCGATCTGCCGGTCTGGGAGAACGCGGTGTCCGAGCGCCTGTCCAGCCGCTGGTTCTCGCGCGGCGCGTTCGCCGGCTTCTGGATACGGCGCGGCGTGGCGCGCCAGCATGCCCGGCGCGTGGCCGAGACGTTCGACGTGCGCGGCGGCGGGCTGGACGCGCCGGCGCGGTCGCTGTCAGGCGGCAACATGCAAAAACTCATCCTGGGCCGGGCCCTGCTGCCACCGGGCGACGGAACGCAGCCGGCCCCCCGCCTGATCGTGGCGCACCAGCCCACCTGGGGCCTGGACATCGGCGCGGTCACGTTCGTGCAGCGGCAACTGGTGGCGGCGCGCGATGCCGGCGCGGCCGTGCTGCTGATCTCCGACGACCTGGACGAGGTGCTGGCGCTGGGCGACCGCGTGGCAGTGATGCACGCCGGGCACCTGAGCGAAGCCCGCCCCGCCGAGGGCTGGACGCGCGAGGCCATCGGCCTGGCCATGGCCGGGGCAGACCCCGGCGGGGCCCGCGGCAGCGCCGACGCCGCACCGGCCACCGTGGCGCCCGCCCCTGAAAGCGACACCCCATGAGACTGGAAAAACGCGAGCGCACTTCGGCGCTGGCCTATGTGACGGCCCCGGTCGGCGCGGTGGCCTTCACCCTGCTGGTGAGCGCCCTGCTGGTGCTGTGGGCCGGCGCGCCCGTGGGGCGCACCTACGCGCTGCTGGCGCAGGGCGCGTTCGGCTCGGTGTTCGCGCTGACCGAGACCTTGACGCGCGCCACGCCGCTCATCCTGACGGGGCTGTCCGCGGCCGTGGCGTTCCGCGCGCGGCTCTTCAACATCGGCGCGGAGGGCCAGCTGTATGCCGGCGCGATCGCGGCGGTGGCGGTGGGCGGCATGCATGGCGGCACCGGCCTGCAATGGCCCGTGCCGGTGCTGTTCCCGCTCATGATGCTGGCCGCCGCGCTGGCCGGGGCCGCCCTGCTGCTGGGGCCGGCGCTGATGAAGGCGCGGCTCGGCGTCGACGAGGTGGTGACCACGCTGCTGCTGAACTTCGTGATGCTGCTGCTGGTGTCCGCCCTGCTCGACGGTCCCATGAAAGACCCCCTCGCCCTCGGCTGGCCGCAAAGCGTGGCGCTGCAAGGCGAGCTGGAACTGTCGCGCCTGGTGCCGCAGACGCGGCTGCACACCGGCCTGCTGTGGGCCGTGGGGCTGGCCGTGCTGCTGTGGGCGCTGCTCACGCGCACGGTGCCGGGTTTCGAGATCCGCGCGGCGGGGGCCAATGCCCGCGCGGCGGCGTTCGCCGGCGTGCCCATCACGCGCACGGTGGTGCTGGTGGCCCTGCTCTCGGGCGGCCTGGCAGGGCTGGCAGGCGCCATCGAGGTGGCGGGCCGCACCAGCTACGTGACGCTGGACATGTCGCCAGGCTATGGCTACAGCGGCATCGTGATCGCCATGCTGGCGGGCCTGCACCCGCTGGGCGTGGTGGCCGCAGGCGTCTTCGTGGCGGGGGTGCTGGTGGGGGCGGACAGCATGAGCCGCGCGGTGGGCGTTCCCACCTACATCGCCGACGTGATCGTGGCGGCCTCACTGATCGCGGTGCTGGTGGCGGGGCTGCTCGCGCAATACCGGGTGCGCTGGAAGTGATGCGGGAGCATGCCATGACCGGTTTCAAGCCGAATCGCCCCCATGCCCTAGTCATGATTGCCCTTGATGCTACCAAATCAATAGCAAATGCATGGAAGGGCTGGGCCGTATGACCGAGCTGATGGACATCCTGGCCAACCCGGCGTTCTGGATCGCCACGCTGCGGGTGGCCACGCCGCTCGTCCTGGGCACGCTGGGCGTGCTGCTGTGCGAGCGCGCAGGCGTTTTGAACCTGGGCATCGAGGGGATCATGGTCGCGGGCGCCTTCACAGGCTGGCTCACGGTGTATGCCGGCCATGGCCTTTGGACCGGCGTGCTGGTGGCCGCGCTGACCGGGGCCGCCTTCGGGCTGCTGCACGCGTGGCTGACCGTGGGGCTCGCGCTGTCGCAGCACGTGTCGGGGCTGGGCATCACGCTGCTGGCCACCTCGCTCAGCTACTACGGCTACCGCGTGGGCTTTCCGAAGGTGACCACGCCCCCCACGGTCGAGCCGTTCGCGCCCATGGCCTGGCTGGGCATTCCCATCCTGTCGGCCCAGACGCCGCTCACGCTGCTGGCCCTGCTGCTGGTGCCGCTGCTGGCCTGGGTGCTGCTGCGCACCCCGCTCGGGCTGGCGGTGCGCATGGTGGGCGAGAACCCCCAGGCGGCCGAGGGCCAGGGCATTCCGGTGGCAGCCACGCGCACCGCTTCGGTGGTGACGGGCTCGGCCCTGATGGGCGTGGCGGGGGCGTTTCTCACGTTGTCGGCGTTCAATGCGTTCTTCTTCAACATGGTGAACGGGCGCGGCTGGATCTGCGTGGCGCTGGTGGTGTTCGCCTCGTGGCGGCCCGGCAAGGCGCTGCTGGGCGCGCTGCTGTTCGCCTTTTTCGATGCGCTGCAGTTGCGGCTGCAGCAGGCGGGCGATGCGTGGCTACCGTATCAGGTGTACCTGATGCTGCCCTACCTGCTGTCGATCCTGGCGCTGGTGCTCGTGGCCCGCAAGGCGGCGTATCCGCAGGCGCTGATGAAGCCCTACCGCAAGGGCGAGCGCTAGCGAACGTTGGGCGGCCGGGCCTCTGCCCCCTCTTGTCTCCCATAACATCGGCGCATGCCGACACCCCTGCCCCCGGACACCTTCGTCACCATCGCCCCGGAGTTCCTGGCCACGCCGCGGCTGCGCCTTCGGCCATGGACCGCCGCCGACCGCGCGCCCTTCGCCGCGATGAATGCCGACCCGGCGGTGATGGCGCACTTTTCCGCGCCGCTGGCCCGCGACGCCAGCGATGCCATGGCCGACCGGATCGAGGCGCTGATCGCGCAGCGCGGCTGGGGTTTCTGGGCCGCGGATTGCCTGCAGGGCGACAGCGGCCCGCGCTTCATGGGCTTTGTGGGCCTGCACACGCCCTCGGCCGAACTGCCGATCGGCTGGCGGCTCGCCCGGCCCTTCTGGGGCCAGGGCCTGGCCAGCGAGGCGGCGCGCCTGGCGCTGCGTGCAGGCTTCGAAGACTTGGGCCTGGCGGAGATCGTGTCGTTCACCACCCTGGGCAACCAGCGCTCGCGCGCGGTGATGCAGCGCCTGGGCATGCGCGAAAGCCCCGCCGAAGCGTTCGACCACCCGGCCGTGCCGGTGGGCCACCCGGTGCGGCCGCATTGCCTGTACCGGCTCGCCCGCACCGACTGGCACGCCGGCACGCATGGCGGCTGAAGGGCCCCGGCCTCCCATGGACCGCCCCCTGCTGCCCGCCTGCCTCACCGCGGTGTGGCTGCCGCCCACGGTGCTGGAACGCTGGCAGCACCAGGGCACCGAAGCCGGCGTGACCTGCGTGCTGCCCGACGGGTGCCGCGACCTCATCGTGCAGATCGACGCCCACGGTGCCGTGCACTGGATGGTGTCGCATTTGCCGCAGCAGGCCTACGGTGTGCCCGCCCGCGCCGGCGAGGATTGGCTGGGCTTTCGGCTGCATCCCGGCGTGGGGGTGGATGCCGACGCGCTGCTGCAGTGGGTGCAGGCCATCGACCTGGCCCGCGATCCGGCCGAGACCGCCGCCCGCGTGCACGCGGCGCTGGCCGACTTCACGCGGTGCGACGCGCGCGTGCAGGAGGCACTGGACGCCCTGGCGCAGGCCCCGACCGTGGGGGCCGCCGCGCGGGCGCTGGGCGTGTCGGAACGCACGCTGGAGCGGCTGATCCGCACCGCGACCGGCGAGCCCCCACGCTACTGGCGCGCCCTCGCGCGGGTGCGCCGAGCGGCCCAGGCCCTGGCGGGCGATGAATCCCCGCCGCTTGCGGCCATCGCGGCGGACCATGGCTACGCCGACCAGGCGCACTTCGGCCGCGAATGCCGGCACTGGCTGGGACAGACGCCCTCCCGGCTGCGGGCATCGAAGGACCTGCTGGCCTCCGTGCAGTCCAGCGGCTACGGCTGAACGCTGCCTTGCCATCGGCCACATCGAACCAGCCGCGTTGCACGGCGCAGCGCCGCCCAAGCGCCGCCCCCCCGTCAGTTGCCCGCGCCCATCGGCGTGCACAGTTCCACCAAAAAACCGTTGCAGTCGTGCACATAGGCCACCGTCTGGCCCCAGGGCATGGACTCTGGGGCCTGCACCAGGGTGGCGCCGGCCTGGATCGCGCGGTCCACGGCCGCGGCGACATCGGCCGTGGTGAAGGCGATCTCACACTGGGGCGCCCCCGACACCGCACGCTGCGGGTTCTTGCCCAGCTGGGCCATCAGCTGGAGCGAAGAGAACGCCAGCGCAGTGGCGCCGGTCTCCATCTCGCCGAAATCCCCCGCCTCGTGCACGAAGCGGCGCGAAAGACCGAACGCGGCCTCGTAGAAAGCGACGGTGCCGGGCACGTCCTCGACGTAAAGAATGGTGTAGCCGAACTGCATGGGGTCTCCTTCAGCAAAAGACAGGGTGGATCGAACGTGCCCTCAGCATAGGCGGCCTTTTCCGCGCGGTCTGGAAGAAATCCGATATGGGCCGTCGTCCCGGCCGGCGCACCCGGCCCGGCCATCAGGCTGCGCAACGGCATCTCCCGCGGCCTACACTGGCAGGCCCGGTGGCGCCGCAGGCAAGCCTTTTGCATGCCGGCCTGCACCGCTTCCGCCAGCCCCCTCTCACCCTTGCCCGGCCCCACACACCATGCTCGACCTGCTCATCCACAACGCCACCCTGCCCGATGGCCGCACGAACGTTTCCGTGGCCGTGCAGGACGGGCGCATTGCCGAAGTGACCGAGGGCCTGCAGGCCCCCGCGCACGACACCGTCGATGCGGGCGGCCTGCTGCTGAGCCCGCCGTTCGTTGATGCGCACTTCCACATGGACTCGACGCTGAGCTACGGCCAGCCCCGCGTGAACGAGAGCGGCACGCTGCTGGAGGGCATCGCGCTGTGGGGCGAACTGAAGCCTCAGCTGACGCACGAGGCCATCGTGGAGCGGGCGATGCACTACTGCGACTGGGCGGTGGCGCGCGGCCTGCTGGCCATCCGCTCGCACGTGGACACCAGCGACCCGCGGTTGCTGCCCGTGCACGCGCTGCTGGACGTGAAGCGCCGCGTGGCGCCCTACCTCGACCTGCAGCTCGTCGCCTTCCCGCAGGACGGCGTGCTGCGCGCCGCGGGCGGCCTGGACAACCTCCAGCGCGCGCTGGACCTGGGCGTGGACGTCGTGGGCGGCATTCCCCATTTCGAACGCACCATGGCGCAAGGAGCGGAGAGCGTGCGCATCCTGTGCGAGCTGGCCGCCGATCGGGGCAAGCGGGTGGACATGCACTGCGACGAGACCGACGACCCGCTCTCGCGCCACGTCGAAACGCTGGCCTTCGAAACCCAGCGCCTGGGCCTGCACGGCCGGGTGACGGGCTCGCACCTCACCTCCATGCACAGCATGGACAACTACTACGTGAGCAAGCTCATCCCCCTGATGGCCGAGGCGCAACTGGGCGTGGTGGCCAACCCGCTCATCAACATCACCCTGCAGGGCCGCCACGACACCTACCCCAAGCGCCGCGGCATGACCCGCGTGCCCGAGCTGATGGCCGCGGGCCTGACGGTGGCCTTCGGCCACGATTGCGTGATGGACCCGTGGTACGGCGGCGGCAGCGGCGACATGCTGGAGGCCGCCCACATGGGCCTGCACGTGGGGCAGATGACCGGCCAGCACGCGATGCGCCAGTGTTTCGAGGCGGTGACCACGAACCCGGCCCAACTGCTGGGCCTGGAGGGCTACGGCCTGCAGGCCGGCTGCCACGCCGACTTCGTGCTGCTGCATGCGCGCGACCCGGCCGAGGCGATCCGGCTGCGCGCCACGCGCCTGGGGGTGTGGCGGCGCGGCCGGCGGGTGGCGGGCAGCCCGGCGCCCGTGGCGGCGCTGCATCTGCCCGGCCGACCCGGTCACGCGGACTTCCTGCTCGGCTGAAGGGCGCGCGGGCTGCGCCGCCGCAGCCCGGTTTCACGCTGGCCCTGTTGCCTTATTCAGCGGCGGGGGGCGCCGCAGGCGGTGCGCACGGGGCTTCGGCCGAGACCGGATAGCCCACGATGTCCGTCAGCGCCGGATAGCCGCTGATGGCGTACGACGCCAGCCGACCGCCCATGGTCGCGCCCTCGGCGCTGCCCACGTTCAGCCCGGTGTAGATCCAGTCGCCCGCCAGCACGAGGTTGCTGAAGCCGGACTCCCAGGCCTTGAGCCGCGCGGCGGTGCTGCCCGGCGGGCTGATCACATAGCGCTCGGACGGGTCGATGTTGGCGCGCCAGAACTGCTGGTCGAAGCGCTGCACGCCCAGCCCGGCATTGGCCGGGTCGTGGTCCTGCAGCAGGCTGAAATCCATGCCCGTCGGGTCGCCCGGGGGCGAGACCACGTTGGTCGTGGATTTCGGCAGCAGCGGTCCCATGCACACCTGCAGGTACTGGATGCACTGGGCCTTCACCCGGGCGTGGGCGCGCGCGGGATAGCCGGTGTCGGTCAGGGGCGGCGGCGGCTCGTAGTCGGCCATGGCGCCCGAGAAGTACCACAGCGATTTGGGCATCTGGCTGGCCGGCCACGACTCCCACTGCAGCAGGTGGGTGAAGTCCACCTGCCCATCCAGCGGGTTCATGTAGGTGGCGCCGATCACCGTGTCGGTGGGGTTCTTCAGGGGAATGTCCCAGCCCAGGTCGGTGGTGCTGCGGTTCAGCCAGACCTGCATGGTCTGCGTCTGCACGGTGGGCACCTTCTCGACCATCGCGCGCCATTCGGGACGCGCGGCCAGCAGCTCCTTGCACAGGTAGGGCACGGCGCCCACCGCGATGGCCAGCATCACCTGGTCGAAATCTTCGCCGGCCTTCAGGGTCTTCTGGCCCACGTTCTTCCAGGGCGTCCAGTAAGACTCCAGGTCGATGTCCTGCTCGCGCAGCGCGTCACCCTCCACCAGCTGGTCGTAGCAGGGGCCGGACGGCCAGGATGGCAAGCCCTCGACCGGCACGAGCGGCTCGTAGGGCGCATCCGGCTTCACCAGGGTGGCCTGCACGCCCATCTCCACGGCAGCCACCGATTGGCCGTCCGCCGACAGCGCGAGGTTCTCGACCTTGTGGAAGAACTCGAACTGCACACCGCGCTGGCGCAGCACCAGGTACAGCGGCGCGATCACCGTCTCGCCCGTGCCCGCCGCGAACAGCCAAGCGAACGCGCCCATGTAGGCATAGCTGCGCAGCGACCAGTGCAGGTAGGCACCTGCCGCCATGCTGGCGGTGCGGGCCGTGTCGCCCTGCGGGTACTGGTAGGACAGGTTGACCGTGTTGAGCGCGAGCGGGGACGACACGGTCATCACCGAAGCGCCGTGGCGCGCCAGCCAGTCGCTGAAATTCTCGTTGTCCACCGCGTCGAAGCCGCGCTCGATGATGCGGTCGGCCAGCACGCCGCGCACGATGGCCATCAGGTATTCGAGCAGGATGTACAGGCGCCGCAGGTCGTCGTTCTCGTCGATCAGGCTTTTGAGCCGCGCGTGCAGCCAGTCCCACACCTCATCGAGCGCGGGGTGGCTGGTGCCCAGCTCGGCGTTCTCGTCGAGGATCGCGGTCTGCAGACGCTCCAGGATGTCCTGGCCGGCGCGCAGCTCCAGCTTGTGGATCTCGCTCAGGCCGGGCGTGGCCTCGGGGTCGATCAGGCCCTGCGTGGTCTCGATCAGCCCACCGATCCACTGGCGGATGGTCTGCAGCGACGAGGCATCGTCCGGGGTCAGCGAATTGGTCGGCACGGTCATGGGCCAGCGCTTGAAGCCGCCGTTCTCGAACTCCCACATCAGCACGAAGCTCTCGGGAATGAAGGCCTGCTCGAACGTGGCCAGCTTGGCGTCCGCCGGGCGGCCCAGGGCCTTGTAGCAGTCGGCCATGATCGGCAGCGCGTTGTAGTAGCTGCCCAGGAACCCGTGGATGCCGTGCTCCTCGATGCGGTTGTTGGGCCCCCGCTTGGTGGCGCACTTGCCGCCGAGCCGCCAGCCCATCTGGTACACCGTGATGGCGTATTTCTCCTGCCAGCCGGGTTGGCTGGTCAGCTCGTAGGCCGCCGTCAGGGCGGCCAGGCCGCCCCCCAGGATGGCGATTTTCTGGGGTGCATTCGCTTCAGACATACCGTTTCCCTCTCTCTTTTGGATTGCCGATGGTTGGGTTTCTCGTGGACGACCGGATGGGTGCGCGCCTCACTCGCTCCAGCCCGCCTGGCGCAGGCAGTCGGTGTAATGGTTGAGATGCTCGTCATGCACGAAGGGGTGGCCGGCCTTCAACGCCTGCAGGGAGTACGGGCCGAACTTCTGGGCCTGCCGCAGGGTTTGCTGCCCGTCCTCCGGGCGGCCGGACGCGACCTGGCACGCAGCCAGCAGATAGTGGTTGAAGAACCAGTCCGGGCGCTTGGACAGCGCCTGCAGGGCAAAGCCCAGCGCGGCCTGGTAATCGCGCTCGATGAAGCTCGCCAGCGCCCGCGTTCGAATCCACAGGCTCAGGTGGGGATCGAGCGGGCTGGCCTCGCAGGCCTGCAATGCGTAGCTCGCGGCCTCCTGCGTGCGCCCGCAAAACGCCAGCAAACGCCCCAATTCGCCCGCCGCCGCGGCGAACTGCGGATAGATCGACAGGGCGTGCTCCTGCTCGGAAATCGCCTGCGGAAAATTGCGCGAGAACGAAAGCACCGTGCCCAGCGTGAAATGGGCGAAGGCATCGGTGTCGTCGTGGCTCACCGCCTGCAGGGCATGGCGGTTGGCCTCGGCGATGTCCATGCGGGCGGATTCGGACCAGCCGGCCCACACCCGCGACATCAGGATGAATGCCAGCAGGGCCAGGGTCGGGGGATCGTCGGGCTTGGTGTCCAGCGCCTTTTGCGCGAAGTACTCCGCCTTCTCCATGTGGTCGCGCGTGGAGCGCCAGAAATGCCAGCGCGCGCGCATCAGCAGTTCCCAATGCTCGCGGTCGCGGGGCGTGGTCTGGCTGCTGACCCATTCCTCGCGCCGCAGGTACACCGGCTCGATGGCGCTCACGATGGCGGCCGATATCTCGTCCTGCACCTGAAAGAGGTCGTCCACCGGCCGGTCGAAGCTCTGCGCCCAGATGGTTTCGTTGCGCGGCCCGTCGATCAGCTCCGCGGTCACGCGCAACCGGTTGCCGTTGAACCGGATCAGGCCTGACACGAGGTAGCGCACGCCCAGTTCCTGGCTGATGGTGCCATTGGGCGGCAGCGGATGCCGGTAGCTCACCGAGGAGCTGCGGGCGATCACGTACAGCCAGCGCGAGCGGGACAGGCGGTTGATGATGTCCTCGGCCATGCCGTCGGCCAGGTAGCCGTCTTCGGCCAGACCGCCCGCCACGCCGAACGGCAGCACCGCCACCGAGCGGGAGGCGCTGGACACCAAGGCGGCCGGCAGCGGCTCGGGCACTTGGGCGCCACTGGCCACCGGCGCGACGCGCGCGACGAACCGGTAGCCCTGCCCCGGGATGGTCATGATCAAGTCGGAGCCCAGCAGCTTGCGCAGCGAGGACACATGCACCTGCAGGTTGTTTTCCTCCACCACCATGCCCGGCCAGACGAGGTTGAACAGCTCCGATTTGGTCACCAGCGCGCCGGCTTTGTGGACCAGGGCGCACAGCACGTCGAAAGCGCGGGCTCCCAGCAGGACAGGCTTACCGTAGGCCAGCAACTGGCGCTCGTGGACCCTCAGCGTGAAGTGGGAAAACGTGAATTCAGTGGTCATGGCCCGCAAGTTCTTGTCGCCTCTAACAACCCAGCCTCCCCGGCGGGTCTCTCACTCTACACCAAGATTGTTTCAGAACGCTTCAGGTTTTCCAAGGCCGCTTTAAGGGCAATAAAAGGGGGCGAAGAACAAAATCCGCCCACTCATGAATCGCAACCGAGGGGGATTTTTAAGCGGCGTTAAAAACGCCATTAAAAAAATAATCGAGGGGCGTCATGAGAAAGCAACCGGCCACGCAATCTTGCTGAAGCCGGTATTTTGTTCAGAGAAAACAAACCCTCTAGGAAACATAATGTCCGACTGTAATTGCAACCAAAACGGCGCCCAAGACGACTCGACCCATGTGCCGAACTTCACGGCCGTGGGTTTCGCCGAGGGCAGCAGCCACGCACCTGCACTGCTCAGCAACGCTGCCGCCGGTCCCAACCTGGAAGGCGTGGAAGCCCTGAAGCTGTCCGTCTGCGTGGGCGCCAGCTACAACCCGGCCACCAACCAGATCTGCTTCTCGGTGCCGATCTACGGCAACCTGTGCATTACCTCTCCGATCCGCATTCCCGTCGGTGGCCAACTGAAGGCGTGCGCCCAGACTTGCGGTTCCTTCATTCCCACGGGCTTGAAGGTCACCATTTACCTCAACGGCAATCCTATTTACAGCGGCACGGTGGTGGGCCGCTGCTGATTTGCCACCAAGGGAGGGGCCGAATCAAAAATAAAATCAATTCGGCCATTTTTCATTACGCAGGAGAAAAACCATGGCTTCATGCAGCCCTTTCAATGTGAGCTTCACGGGCAGTGCCCAGGACCTGTTCGTCAAGATCGCCGCCCTCATTCACCAGAATGGCGGCGTCATCTCGGGCGGTCCCGCGGGTGGCAGCTTTTCGGTGGGCACGCCACTGGGTACGGTGGCTGGCACGTTTTCTGTGAACGGCCAGACCTGCACCGTGACGATCACCCAGCGGCCGTTCTTCCTGCCCTGCAGCACCATCCAGTCGTTCGTGCAATCGCACATTCCGACCGTGGTGCAGTCCAACATCCTGGACTTCTGAAGCCTCTCCTGGCGCATTGAAAAAGCCGCCCCGGCCTCACGGCCGGGGCGGCTTTCTTTTTGGAAGGCAGGCGTGCCGGAGGCGCTCAGCCCGCCAGCGCCACGAACACGTTCTGCACGTCGTCGTTGCCGTCGATGGCGGCCAGGAACGATTCGACCTCTTCCAGTTGCTCCGCGCTGAGATTGGCCGGGTTCACCGGGTTCTTGGGCCGGTAGCCCAGCTTGGCCGACAGCACCGTGAACCCCTGCGCCGGCAGCGCGCGGCACACCAGGTCCAGGTCGGTGGGATCGGTCCAGAACGTGGTGTTGCCCTCTTCCTCGCCGGGCTCGAAATCCTGGGCGCCCGCCTCGATGGCGGCCATTTCGGGATCCGCATCGGCAGACGCCGGCTCGGCCTCGATGATGCCCACATGGTGGAAGTCCCAGGCCACGGAGCCGGACGTGCCCAGTTGGCCCTTGCGAAAGAGCACCCGCATTTCCGGCGCCGTGCGGTTCACGTTGTCGGTAAGGCACTCCACCATCACCGCCACCTGGTGCGGGGCGAAGCCTTCATAGATCACGCGCTCGTAATTGACCGCATCGCCGGACAGGCCCGCGCCCTTCTTGATGGCGCGCTCCAGGGTGTCCTTAGGCATGGACACCTTGCGGGCCTGCTCCACCACTAGGCGCAGCCGCGCATTGCCCGCGGGATCGGCGCCGCCGCGCGCCGCGACCATGATTTCCTTGACCAGTTTGCCGAACAGCTTGCCCTTGGCATCCGCGACCTGTGCCTTGCCCTTTGCTTTCCACTGCGCGCCCATCGTGACGATTCCTTGGTTTGCGGCGCTCCAAGCGTCCCGCGTCGTTGATTGATCGATTGGTTGGATGGGCCGGGCGACGGCATGGGAGGAATGCCCCCCGCGCCCGCAGGCGCTGCACGGGCGCCCGACCCGGAGGGCATCGGTTATACACCCGCGACCCCGCGCCGCCGCGGTTGCCGCCACCCTTGAGGCGAAAAAGAGCCCACGCCGGGGTTTTGATTGCCCTGATAGCTATCAAATCAATAGCACCGAACGGCGCGGTGGCTCACCGCCCCTTTTTGTCCACCGAACCACCCGGCCTGCGGCTTGCCGCCGGCCCCGGCCTGGAAGCCGACCGCAGGGCGGCCTCCCACGCCCGGCCGGCCCACTCCACCGCTTCGGCCGGGCCTTCGTACATTTCCGCCGGGGCCTGCC
The DNA here is from genome assembly GCF_030158995.1 of Acidovorax sp. SUPP2825. Taxonomy (NCBI): domain Bacteria; kingdom Pseudomonadati; phylum Pseudomonadota; class Betaproteobacteria; order Burkholderiales; family Comamonadaceae; genus Acidovorax; species Acidovorax sp. SUPP2825. Next base: position 138,520 of record NZ_BQXK01000011.1, read on the forward strand.
GGTACGACAGCGCCACCGGGCGGCCATGGCGCTCGTAGACGAAAGGCTGCAGTCCAAGGGCGTCGAACACCGGCGCGGTGAGCGCGTCGGCTTTGAGGTACAGCGCATCGTTCACCACCAGCGCCAGCATGCGTCCTTCGTGAAAAACGCCCCAGCCACCGAACATGCGCCGCAACCGGACAGAACCCCAGGGCGCGAAGACCCCGGGGAGTTCCTGGGCGAAGGCACTCACGGGAGCGGAAGGCGGCTTTTTCATCGGAGAGGCGTGCAGCGGTTCAGGGACGGGAAAAAACTCCCATTTTGCAGGGCTCGGCGGTGTTCCACATCGACCCGCGAACTGTTCCGCAACGGAACACCCGTTGCGTTACGGCGCGCAACCGCGTTCCATACGGCTTTGAACGAATCGAAGAGAAATAGGCCACTACCGCTTCCCCGCTTGGCTTTCTTGCTATCCATTTTGACGGCTTGCCTGCCCTGACCCGGCTGGCACGTGCATTGCGCCAACACAGAGGCCCGCGCCACCCTGGTGGCGTGGAACACCCCAACCGACCACAGGAGACATGCACCATGAACATGGCAGAAATCGCCAGCCTCGGCATCGCCAACCCTTACAAGAAGCAGTACGGCAACTACATCGGCGGGCAGTGGGTGCCGCCCATCGACGGCCAGTATTTCGAGAACGCCTCGCCGATCAACGGCCAGGTGTTCACCTCCATCCCCCGCTCCAACGACAAGGACATCAACGCCGCACTGGATGCCGCCCACAAGGCCAAGGTCGCCTGGGGCAAGACCTCCACCACCGACCGGGCGAACGCCCTGCTGAAGATCGCCGACCGCATGGAAGCCAACCTGCTCACCATCGCGGTGGCCGAGACGCTGGACAACGGCAAGCCGCTGCGCGAGACCATGGCCGCCGACATTCCCCTGGCCATCGACCACTTCCGCTACTTCGCGGGCTGCATCCGCGCGCAGGAAGGCGGCATCAGCGAGATCGACCATGAAACCATGGCCTACCACTTCCACGAGCCGCTGGGCGTGGTGGGGCAGATCATTCCGTGGAACTTCCCGATCCTCATGGCGGTATGGAAGCTCGCACCGGCCCTGGCCGCCGGCAACTGCGTGGTGCTCAAGCCCGCCGAGCAGACGCCCGCCTCCATCCTCGTGCTGCTGGAACTGGTGGGCGACCTGCTTCCGCCCGGCGTGGTCAACGTGGTGAACGGATTTGGCCTGGAAGCCGGCAAGCCGCTGGCCAGCAGCCCGCGCATCGCAAAAATAGCCTTCACGGGCGAGACCACCACGGGCCGGCTCATCATGCAGTACGCCAGCCAGAACATCATCCCCGTGACGCTGGAGCTGGGTGGCAAGAGCCCCAACGTGTTCTTCGAAGACGTGATGGCGGCCGACGATGGCTTCTTCGACAAGGCGCTGGAAGGCTTTGCGATGTTCGCGCTCAACCAGGGCGAGGTCTGCACCTGCCCCAGCCGCGCGCTGGTGCAGGAATCGATCTACGACCAGTTCATGGAACGCGCCCTGAAGCGCGTGGCGGCCATCAAGCAGGGCCACCCGCTGGACAAGGCCACCATGATCGGCGCGCAGGCCTCGCAGGAGCAGCTCGAAAAGATCCTTTCTTACTTGGACCTGGGCAAGCAGGAGGGTGCGCAGTGCCTGATCGGCGGCGAGCGCAACCACCTGGACGGCGACCTGGCCGGCGGCTACTACGTGAAGCCCACGGTGTTCAAGGGCCACAACAAGATGCGCATCTTCCAGGAGGAGATCTTCGGTCCCGTGCTGTCGGTGACCACCTTCAAGACCGAGGAAGAGGCGCTGGAGATCGCCAACGACACGCTCTACGGCCTGGGCGCCGGCGTGTGGAGCCGCGACGGCGCGCGCGCCTTCCGCATGGGCAAGGGCATCCAGGCCGGGCGCGTGTGGACCAACTGCTACCACCAGTACCCCGCGCACGCGGCCTTCGGCGGCTACAAGCAGTCGGGTATCGGCCGCGAGAACCACAAGATGATGCTGGACCACTACCAGCAGACCAAGAACCTGCTGGTGAGCTACTCGCAGGCGCCGCTGGGCTTCTTCTGATCGCTTGATCTGCATCAGCCCAGCCATCGGGTGTCGGGCCTACCGTGAAGGCCCGACACCCCGTTGAACCCGCTGCACATCCGCTGCAGACGAAAGGATTCCCCCACCCATGACCGCCAAGACCATGAAGGCCGCTGTCGTTCGCACATTCGGCCAGCCGCTCACCATCGAGGAAGTGCCCGTGCCCACGCCTTCGGACGACCAGATCCTCGTGAAGATCGAGGCGTCCGGCGTGTGCCACACCGACCTGCACGCCGCCGAAGGCGACTGGCCCGTCAAGCCGAACCCGCCGTTCATCCCGGGCCATGAAGGCGTGGGCTTCGTGGCCGGCGTCGGCAAGAACGTCAAGCACGTGAAGGAAGGCGACCGCGTGGGCGTGCCCTGGCTGCACTCGGCGTGCGGCTACTGCACGCATTGCATGGGCGGCTGGGAGACGCTGTGCGAATCGCAGAGCAACACCGGCTATTCGGTCAACGGCGGCTTTGCCGACTACGCCCTGGCCGACCCGAACTTCGTGGGCCACCTGCCCAAGGACATCGGCTTCGTGGACATCGCGCCGGTGCTGTGCGCGGGTGTGACGGTGTACAAGGGCCTCAAGGTGACCGACACCAAGCCCGGCGACTGGGTCGTCATCTCGGGCATCGGCGGCCTGGGCCACATGGCCGTGCAGTACGCCAAAGCCATGGGCCTGAACGTGGCGGCCGTGGACGTGGAGGACGACAAGCTCGACCTCGCCAGGCAGTTGGGTGCAAGCGTGACGGTGAACGCCAAGACCACCGACCCCGCTGCCTACCTGCAAAAGGAGATCGGCGGCGCCCACGGCGCGCTGGTGACCGCCGTGTCGCCCAAGGCCTTCGAGCAGGCCCTGGGCATGGTGCGGCGCGGCGGCACGGTGGCGCTCAACGGCCTGCCGCCCGGCAACTTTCCCCTGCCGATCTTCGACATGGTGCTGCGCGGCGTGACGGTGCGCGGCTCCATCGTGGGCACGCGGCTCGACCTGCAGGAGTCGCTCGACTTCGCCGCCCGCGGCCAGGTGAAGGCCACCGTGGCCACGGAGAAGCTCGAGAACATCAACGACGTGTTCGACCGCATGCGCCAGGGGCAGATCCAGGGGCGCATCGTGCTGGACATGGCAGCAACGGCCTGATCCCCATGAACACGCCGGCCGCCCCCTCCACCCCGGTCCCTGCCCCGCAGCCCGGGCCCATGGGCCGCGTCTCGGCCACGCCAGCGGCGGTGGCGCTCATCGAGCGCCTGGTCGCCCAGCACGGCCCGCTCATGTTCCACCAGTCGGGAGGGTGCTGCGACGGCAGCGCGCCGATGTGCTTCGCGCTGGGGGAGTTTCTGCTGGGCGATTCGGACGTGCTGCTGGGCGAGATCGCGGGGACGCCCTTCTACATGAGCCGCTCGCAGTTCGCCTACTGGGAGCACACGCACCTCATCATCGATGCGGTGCCCGGCAACGGCGGTATGTTCTCGCTGGAACGGCCCACGGGCCTGCGCTTTCTCACACGGTCGCGGCTATACAGCGACGCGGAATGGGAGGCTGTCAGCGCGCTCGGGCCTCCGGCGCAGGGGCCTCGGGCCTGACCGCGGCCTGCGCCGCCTTGAGGTGCCGGTACACGGTATTGCGCGACACGCCCAACGCACGCGCCGCGGCCGATACGTTGCCGCCATGGGCCGCGAGTGCCTGCTCCAGGGCCGCGGCGGTGGTATCGCCCAGGCGCGGCACGGCGACGGGGCTGCGCGCCACCGGGGGACTGCCCGGCATTGCTGTAGCCGCCGGGACGGCAGCTCCCTTGGCCGCGTTGCCAGTGCCGTTGGCATGCGCCAGCAGCAGATCGCAGTCCTCCAGGAAATCCTCGGGTAAATGCGCCCGCTGGATCACCCCGGCCTCGCCCCGCGCCATCAGCGCCGCGGTGCGCAGCACGCTGCTCAACTGGCGCAGGTTGCCCGGCCAGGCATGCGCGGCGAACAGCGCCATGGCCTCGGGCGCGACGCGCGGCACCGCGCTGGCGGGGGCGTCGGCCTGCGCACGCAGGATGCGCTCGACGATCACGGCCAGGTCGGTGCGCTCGCGCAGCGCAGGCAGCCGCACCACGAGCCCGTTCAGCCGGTAATTCAGGTCATCGCGGAAAGTGCCCTGCGCCATCATCTCGCGCAGGTTTCGGTGCGTGGCGCAGACCACGGCCACATCCACCGGCACCTGCCGCGCGGCGCCCAGCGGCGAAACGCTGCGCTCCTGCAGCACGCGCAGCAGGCGCGCCTGCATCGACAGCGGCATGTCGCCGATCTCGTCGAGGAACAGCGTGCCGCCATGGGCCTGCACGATCTTGCCGGGATGGCCCTTGCGCCGTGCACCGGTGAAGGCACCCTCGTCGTAGCCGAACAGCTCGGACTCGATCAGCGTCTCGGGAATCGACGCGCAATTGACCGCCACGAAAGGGCCGCCCTGCCGTGGCCCGTCCTGGTGGATGGCGCGGGCCAGCAGCTCTTTGCCCGTGCCGGTCTCGCCCAGGATCAGCGTGGACACGTCGCTGCCCAGCAGCCGCGTGACCCGGTCGATCACCTGGGCGAGCTGGGCATCGCCCGTGTCCAGGTAGCGCAGGCTGGACAGCCGGGCCAGCTTGGCCGGGCGCGGACGGGCGGGCGGCGCGCCCGGTGCATCGCCCTCCCCTGGCCAAGTCGCCGGTGGCGCCCCTGCCCCATCGGGCCGATGTGGCCCGTGACCCGGATCGACCCAGGGCAGCAGCGTGCCGGCACGCGGCCGACACTCCACCAGTGCCTGCACCGCCACGCCGCCCGGTAGCTGCAGGCGCAGCGGCTCCGGAACGGCCTGGCGGGCATGCGCCAGCAGCGCCGCCATGGGCATGCCGAACAGCGAAGAGAACGTGTGCGCCTGCAACGCGTTGGCCGACATGCCCAGCTGGAACTGCCCGCTGCGATTGGCAGCGAGGAAGCGCCCGTCCGGCGTGAACGCGGCCAGCCCCTCCACCAGCGTGCCGAGGAATTCCGGCCGCGCATGGAAGCGCAGCCGCACGGCGTCTTCGAACACCTTGCCGAACAGGTGGTTCTCCACCATCTTGGCCGACATGCGCACCAGCGCCATGGTGTGCGCGCTCTGGCTGCGGTGGTCGCCGCTCACGTCGAGCGCGCCGATCACATGCCCGTGCGGGTCGAGGATGGGCGCGCAGGAACAGGTCAGGAAATGGTTGGCCTGCAGAAAGTGCTCATTGCCGTTCACCTGCAGCGCCTCGCCCAGCGCCAGGGCCGTGCCGATGGCATTGGTGCCCTTGCTGCGCTCAGACCACGCCGCACCGGGGCGCAGGGCGACCCGGCTCGCCCGGTCCAGGAACTCGTCGTCGCCCAGGGCGTGCAGCACCACGCCCTGGGCATCGGTCAGCAGCACCATGCTCTGGGTGCCGGCGATCTGGGCCGACAGCGTTTCCATCACGGGGCGGGCGTGGGCGAATAGCGCTTCGTTGCGGGCCACCATCCAGGCCAGGGCTTCGGCATCCAGGGGCCGCAGGTCCGCCGATTCGTGCCGCCGCAGGCCGAAGGCGGTGGAGCGCTCGTGCGCCTGCGTGATCCGCTGCGCCGCCGAAGCGGCCACCTCGCCCGGCGTCGGGCCGGGCGCACCGAGGAATGCGTTCGTCTGCATGCTGTCTCCTTGGGGCTCTGTCATCGCCCGGCGCTGCGTGGCGCCAGGGTGTTGCTTGGACGACTGGCACCTTACACCAATGGCAGGGCCAGGATGTTTCCAAAGCCCTGGCGGCGCCCTCGGATCATCCTGACGCCCCAACCCGCGCGCCCCCATGCCGCGCGCAGCCCTTGTTTAAAGCAGACCGGCAGCCCCTCCAGCCAGCGCACGGGCCACCGCGCCCAGCGCCGTTCCGACGTCCTGCTCGACCTTGAGCGACAGCAGCGGATCGGCCCGCGTGCGGCCCCAGTTGACGGCCGCCACGGGCTTGCCCGCGTCCACCGCCATCTGCACGAAGCGAAAGCCCGAATACACCATGAGCGACGAGCCGGCCACCAGCATGGCGTCGGCGCGCAGCAGCGCATCGCGGGCGGCCTGCACGCGATCGCGCGGCACGCTTTCGCCGAAGAACACCACATCGGGCTTGAGCGGGCCGGCTCCGCAGCGCGGGCACGGCGGCACATCGAACGCGCTGAAATCCTGGCCTTCCAGGTCCGCATCGCCATCGGGCGCCGCATGCGCATGCAGCGCGGCCCAATCGGGATTGCGGCGCAGCAACTCGTCCTGCAGCTCGGCCCGTGGCAAACGGGCTTCGCAGGCCATGCAGCGCACGGTGTCGATGCGCCCGTGCAGATCGATGGTGCGAAGGCTCCCCGCAGCCGTGTGCAGGCCGTCCACGTTCTGCGTGAGCAGCAGTTCCACCCGGCCGGCCGCTTCCAGCGCGGCGAGCGCATGGTGCGCCGGTGCAGGGCGCGCCCGCCCCATCACACGCCAGCCGATGAAGCTGCGCGCCCAGTAGCGCCGGCGCGTGGCCTCGTCGCCCATGAAGGCCTGGAACGTGAGGGGTGGCGGCCGCTTCCAGTCGCCATTGCCATCGCGGTAATCGGGAATGCCCGCCGCCGTGCTGCAGCCCGCCCCGGTGAGCACGAACACCCGAGGGTGCGCCGCCATGAACTCCGCCAGCGCCTGCACGCCGGCCTCGGTGGTGGCGGCCATGGCCATGGCCTCGGCCGGGGTTGGCGTGGTGGTGCTATTCAAAGGGGACGGAGTCGTGGACATCGAAGCCTCCCGCTACATCGCGGGCGCAATGCTTTCCGCGTAGTCGTACAACGCGCCCAGGATTTCCTCTCCCCGCTCGTCCGCCTCGGCCCCCAGTTCGTCCAGCTTGGCGAACAGTTCGTCGAAGGTGAGCGCACCGCCTGCCCCTTCCATCAGGCAGGCCACGCGGTGGCCCTCCCAGCGCTCCTGGTCGGCCCCATCCAGCGTGTGCGGGAAATTGCGCGCACGGTAGCGCCACACCAGCTCTTCGAGCCGCTCGTCGTCGAAGCCCGTCTTGGCCAAGGCAAGTTCCTGGGGCGGCAGGGCACGCAGGCGGTTCAGGCGGCGACGGTCCTCGTTGCCGACGAAGCCGCCGTACAGGTCCTGGTCCACGTCCGGTGCGGCTTCCTGCGGCCGCGCGAACACGCTGGCCCAGATGGCGCTCATGTCGGGCAAGGCGCGCGCCACCTCGGCATGGCCGGCGGCCCGCTCCAGATCGACGGCCCAGCGCTGGGCCATCTGCGGCGTCAGCGTGTTGACGTTGCCCACCACCATCGGCGACTTGTTCAGGTGCACGGTCTTGATGGGCAGGCGCGTCACGCCTTCGGGCAACGCATCCGCCCGGCTGAACAGCCGCTCGCGGATCGCATCGGCGCCCAGCAGGGCCAGTTCGGACGGATCGTGGGCCAGGTCCCAGGCGATCAGTTCGTTCTTGTTGGTGGGGTGGCTGGCGAGCGGCCACATCACCGCGACGCAGCCGCGCTCGGCAGGAAACATGCCCGAGATGTGCAAAAAGGGCCGTGCGGTGTCGGCCGTGGCGGGCAGGCGCAATTCGGCGGCCACGCGGTCTTTTTTATGCAGCCCCAGGGCGAACTCGAACAGCTTGGGCTGCCGGTCGCGGATCAGCCGGGCCAGGGCGATGGTGGCGCGCACGTCGGAGAGCGCATCGTGCGCGGCCTCGTGCGCGAGGCCATTGGCTTTGGACAGGTGCTCCAGCTTGAAGCTGGGCGAGCCGTCTTCCTTCTTCGGCCAGACGATGCCATCCGGGCGCAGCGCGTAGGCCATGCGCACCACGTCGAGCAGATCCCACCGGCCGCACTGGTTCTGCCATTCCCGGGCATAGGGGTCCATCAGGTTGCGCCAGAACATGAAGCGCGTGATCTCGTCGTCGAACCGGATGGTGTTGTAGCCGACGCCGATGGTGCCGGGCAGCGCCAGCTCGGCCTCGATGCGCGCCGCGAACGCATGCTCCGGCAGGCCACGCTCCAATGCGACCTGCGGCGTGATGCCGGTGATGAGGCACGACACCGGGTCGGGCAGGTAATCGGGCGCGGGCTGGCAATAGACCATCAGCGGTTCGCCGATTTCGTTCAGGTCCGCATCGGTGCGGATGCCCGCGAACTGCGCGGGGCGGTCACGGCGCGTGTTGGCGCCAAAGGTTTCGTAGTCGTGCCAGAAAAAGGTATGCATGAAATCGTGCAGCCGGTAACACCGAAGCCCGCAAGTATGCCGGGGCGCGGGACAATAAGGCATGCAACGACGCCTTGCCCCCCCATCGCCCCTCCGCCCCTCCACCAGAACCCGCGCGGCCCACTGGCTGGTTCCGCTGGCCGCTGCGGCGGCCCTCGCAGGCTGTGCATCGGCGCCGCGCGCCCAGCCTCCGGAAGCGGCCCTGGCCCACGCCGCTCCCGCCGTGCCGCCTCCGCAGCCCGCAGTGTCCCCACCGGCTGCGATGCCTTCTGCCCCGCCCCCTCCCCTGGTCCAGGACACCGCGGCGCCGGCGGTCAGCCCCGAAGAAGCCGCTGCGGCCGAACAGGCCGGTTTCACGGCCTGGATCGCGGCCTTCACCCAGGACGCACTGGCGGCCGGGATCCAGCCCGACACCGTGCAGACGGCCTTGGCCAGCGCGCAGTTGCAACAGCGGGTGATCGAGCTGGACCGCGCGCAGCCCGAGTTCACGCGCACTCCGTGGGCCTACCTGGACAGTGCTGTTTCTGCCCAGCGCATCGCCCAGGGCCAGGCCAAGCGGGCCGAATACGCGGTGCCCCTGGAAGCCGCCGCTGCGCGGTACGGCGTGCCGGCCTCGATCGTCACCGCCATCTGGGGCATGGAGAGCAACTACGGCGGCAATTTCGGCACCTTCCGTGCCGTCGATGCGCTGGCCACGCTGGGGTTCGAGGGCCGCCGCGCCCAATGGGCCCGCAACGAACTGCTGGCGGCACTGCGCATCCTGGACCAGGGTGACATCGCGGCCGACCGCATGATCGGATCGTGGGCCGGGGCCATGGGCCACACGCAGTTCCTGCCGTCCGTGTTCCTCGCCTACGCGGTCGACGCCGACGGAGACGGCCGCCGCGACATCTGGGGCAGCATCCCCGATGTGGCGTCGTCCACCGCCAACTACCTGGCCAGCTCCGGCTGGCGCAGCGGGCAGCCCTGGGGCGTCGAGGTGCAGCTGCCACCGGGCTTCGATCACGCCCGCGCCGAGAACACCGTGCGCCAGTCGTCCGCCCAGTGGGCCGCGGAAGGGGTGGTGGCCATCGACCGGCAACCCCTGCCCGACCTGGGTGCGGCGTATGTCATCGCCCCCGCGGGTGCGCGCGGACCAGCCTTCCTGGTGGGCGACAACTTCCGCAGCATCCTGCGCTACAACAACTCGGTGAACTACGCCCTGGCGGTGGGCCTGCTAGCGCGGCAGATCGAGGGCGGCACGGGCGTGGTGGCCCCCTGGCCGCGGGACCTGCAGCCCCTGTCGCGCAGCCAAGTGAAAGACCTGCAGACGGCATTGAACCAGCGGGGGTTTTCCGCCGGCACGGCGGACGGCGTGATGGGCCCCGCCACGCGCGCCGGCCTGCGCCAGTTCCAGCAGAGCATCGGCGTGGTGGCCGACGGCTATCCCACCTTGGAGTTGCTGCAGCGGCTGATGGCGCCGTGATGCGGGCCGGCGCCGCCTGACCACGCCCTGAGCGGCCTGCAAGCCAGGGCAATGGTTGAAAAGAAAAAGCCCGCGGCGAACGCGGGCTTTTTTCACATCAGGCGGCCACCATGGGCGGCCGGGCGATCCATCCGCCGATCAGTCTGCCGTGGCCTCTTCCGGCTCGGCGGGCTCGGATTTCGCCGAGCGCTCCCGCTTGGGCAGCGGCTGGATGTCCAGCAGCACCTCGGGCGTCTCGACGCCTTTTTCGTCCGTCTTCACCTCGATGTCCACCGTCAGGCGTCCACCTTCGGTCAGGCGGCCGAAGAGCAGTTCGTCGGCCAGGGCACGGCGAATGGTGTCCTGGATCAAGCGCTGCATCGGGCGGGCACCCATCAGCGGATCGAAGCCCTTCTTGGCCAGGTGCTTGCGCAGCGTGTCGGTGAAGGTCACCTCCACCTTCTTCTCGCTCAGCTGGGTTTCGAGTTGCAGCAGGAACTTGTCCACCACGCGCAGGATGATCTGCTCGTCCAGCGCCTTGAAGTTCACGATGGCATCCAGCCGGTTGCGGAACTCGGGGGTGAACAGGCGCTTGATGTCGCCCATTTCGTCGCCCGCCTGCCGCGGGTTCGTGAACCCGATGGTGGCCTTGTTCATGGTCTCGGCACCCGCGTTCGTCGTCATGATGATGATGACGTTGCGGAAGTCGGCCTTGCGCCCGTTGTTGTCGGTCAACGTGCCGTGGTCCATCACCTGCAGCAGCACGTTGAAGATGTCCGGATGCGCCTTTTCGATCTCGTCGAGCAGCAGCACGGAGTGCGGCTTCTTCGTGACCGCCTCGGTCAGCAACCCGCCCTGGTCGAACCCGACATAGCCCGGAGGCGCACCGATCAGGCGGCTCACCGCATGGCGCTCCATGTACTCCGACATGTCGAAGCGGATCAACTCGATGCCCATGATGTAGGCGAGCTGCTTGGCCGCTTCGGTCTTGCCGACGCCGGTGGGACCGCTGAACAGGAACGAACCGATGGGCTTGTCACCCTTGCCCAGGCCCGAACGCGCCATCTTCACGGCGGAAGCGAGCACCTCCAGCGCCTTGTCCTGGCCGAACACCACGCTCTTGAGGTCGCGCTCGATGGTCTGCAGCTTGCTGCGGTCGTCGTTGGACACGTTCGCGGGCGGAATGCGCGCGATCTTCGCCACGATTTCCTCGATCTCGGCCTTGCCGATGGTCTTCTTGCGCTTGCTGGCGACCTGGATGCGCTGCGCCGCGCCGGCTTCGTCGATCACGTCGATCGCCTTGTCGGGCAGGTGACGGTCGTTGATGTACTTGGCCGACAGCTCGGCCGCCGCTTGCAGTGCCGCCGCAGCGTACTTCACGCTGTGGTGCTCTTCGAAACGCGACTTGAGGCCCTTGAGGATGTCCACCGTCTCCTGCACGGTCGGCTCCACCACGTCGACCTTCTGGAAACGGCGCGACAGGGCCGCGTCTTTTTCGAAGATGCCGCGGTATTCGGTGAACGTGGTCGCGCCGATGCATTTGAGCTGGCCGCTGGAGAGCGCCGGCTTGAGCAGGTTGGAAGCGTCCAGCGTGCCGCCCGAGGCCGCACCGGCGCCGATCAGCGTGTGGATTTCGTCGATGAACAGCACCGCGTTGGGCTTGTCCTTGAGCGACTTGAGCACACCCTTCAGGCGCTGCTCGAAATCACCACGGTACTTGGTGCCCGCCAGCAAGGCGCCCATGTCGAGCGAATAAACGACCGCCTCGGCCAGGATCTCCGGCACGTCGTTCTGCGTGATGCGCCAGGCCAGGCCCTCGGCGATGGCCGTCTTGCCCACGCCGGCTTCGCCCACCAGCAGCGGGTTGTTCTTGCGGCGCCGGCACAGGATCTGGATCGTGCGCTCGACCTCGTAGTGGCGGCCGATCAGCGGGTCGATCTTGCCGTCCTTGGACGCCTGGTTGAGGTTCTGGGTGTACTGCTCGAGCGGCGAGGTTTTCTCGTTGCGCTCGCCACCGCCACCGCCCTCTTCGCCTTCGGCCTGGTTCTCAGGTTTGGCGGGTTCCGGCGGCTCGCCCTTCTTGATGCCGTGGGCAATGAAATTGACCACGTCCAGGCGCGTGACGCCCTGCTGGTGCAGGTAGTACACGGCGTGCGAATCCTTCTCGCCGAAGATCGCCACGAGCACGTTGGCGCCCGTGACTTCCTTCTTGCCGTTGCCCGTGGACTGCACGTGCATGATGGCGCGCTGTATCACGCGCTGGAAACCCAGCGTGGGCTGCGTGTCCACCTCGTCGGTGCCGGCGACCTGGGGGGTGTTGTCTTTGATGAAATTGGCCAGCGATGAACGCAGATCATCGATGTTGGCCGAACATGCGCGCAGCACTTCGGCTGCGCTGGGGTTATCTAGCAGTGCAAGCAGCAGATGCTCCACGGTAATGAACTCGTGGCGCTGCTGGCGGGCCTCGACAAAGGCCATGTGCAAGCTGACTTCCAGTTCCTGGGCAATCATGTGAACTCCTTTGTGCTTGCGTGGAAGGGATTACTGTAGATCGGGACCAAAGGCCGTTTATTCAACAGGCTCGCTGAGGCATTGCAGCGGATGCCCCGCCTTGTGGGCCGCCTCGCGGACCTGCTCCACTTTGGTGGCGGCGACATCGCGGGAATACACCCCACATACGCCTTTGCCGTCCAAATGGATTTTCAGCATGATCTGCGTGGCGGCTTCCCGGTCTTTGCTGAAGAATTCCTGCAGCACGACGATGACGAATTCCATCGGCGTGAAGTCATCATTGAGCATGACCACCTGAAACATTTGCGGCGGCTGGGTCTTCTGCGTGCGACGTTCGAGCACGACCGAACCGCCATCGTCCCGCGCTGGCGTCCTGGTGGGCGGAGCGGGGGTGGGGGAAGGTGGTTTAGTTGCCATGGATTTCATTCTAGCGAGCCACGGCGGTCGACGCAGCCTCTCCCATGTAGTGATCACCCAACGGTGTTTCAAGCCTCACTCCGCGCTCCGTCTAGCCCGCGTCGTACACCACATTGACCGAACCGGTGCCGGCCTGGGCGCTCCACGCCGCCAAAGCGGCATCGGAGGGGAAGAAACGGCTGCCCTCGCCCAGTTGCAACTCCGCCACGGCCTGGCCCTGGCCGGCCTTGCAGCGGATGCCCATGCGCACCCGAAGGCCGTGCACCAGCACCTCGCCCTGCTCGGTTTCCTGCCGGCGGGGTGGGAATTCACGCACCAGGCGCTGCACATCCGGCGCGGTATCGCCGATGGCGACCTGAAGGTAGCGCCCGAACTTGGCCCGCGCCGCCGCCAGGTCCCACACCTGCTGCACCTTCACCCGCAGCCCGCCGCTGAAATGGTCGAGTTGCAGGCGTCCGCTCATGACCACGAATTCGTCGTCCTTCAGCATGTCCCGGTGGGTATTGACCACGTTCTCGTCGGCCGAGGCTTCGATGGTGGCGGACTTGTCGTCCAGCTTGAACAAGGCCAGCCGGCCCCGCTGCCCGTTGATGACCCGGAAATCGCTGATGATGCCGGCCAGGATCTGGGGTTCTCGGCTGTCGAGCAGTTCCTCGATCTGCGTGCGCACGAAACGGCGCACCTCGCTGGCCACCTCGTCGAACAGGTGGCCCGACAGGTAGAAGCCCACGGCCGTCTTTTCCTGGGTGAGGCGTTCCTTCACGCCCCAGGGCACCATCTCGACGAGTTCGGGCTCCTGCGTGCTGGAGCCGTGGGCGTCCTCGCCCATCATGTCGAACAGGCCGCCCTGGTTGGCGTTGGCCAGCGTCGCATTCGCGAAGTCGAACGCCCGGTCGATCGAGGCAACGAGCGAGGCCCGGTTCATGTTCATGGCATCGAAGGCGCCCGCCTTGATGAGCGCCTCCAGCGTGCGTTTGTTCAGGCGCGTGCGGTCCACGCGCACGCAGAAGTCGAACAGGCTGGTGAAAGGGCCCTTGGTATCGCCGCGCGGTCCCGCCCCGCGCCCGTCCCGGGCCGCGATGATGGCCTCGATCGCCTGCTGGCCGGTGCCCTTGATGGCGCCCAGTCCGTAGCGGATGACCTTGTCCGTGACCGGCTCGAACCGGTACATGCCCCGGTTCACGTCCGGCGGCTCAAACGTCAGCCCGAACTTCTTCATGGCGTCTTCGAACAGCACCTTGAGCTTGTCGGTGTCGTCCATTTCCACCGTCATGTTGGCGCAGAAGAATTCGGCCGTGTAGTGCACCTTGAGCCAGCCGGTCTGGTAGGCCAGCAGCGAGTAAGCGGCCGCGTGCGACTTGTTGAAGCCGTACCCCGCGAACTTCTCCATCAGGTCGAACACCTCGTCGGCCTTTTCCTGGCTGATGTTCTGCTTGGCCGCACCCGCGCGGAAGATCTCGCGGTGCTCGGCCATCTCCTCGGCCTTCTTCTTGCCCATCGCCCGGCGCAGCATGTCGGCGCCGCCGAGCGAGTAGCCGCCCAGCACCTGGGCGGTCTGCATCACCTGCTCCTGGTACACCATGATCCCGTAGGTTTCCGACAGCACCTTCTCGACCAGCGGATGGGGGTACTCCACCACCTCCTTGCCGTGCTTGCGGTTCACGAAACTGGGGATCAGGTCCATCGGACCCGGCCGGTACAGCGCGTTCAGGGCGATCAGGTCTTCCAGCCGGCTGGGGCGCGCCTCCTTGAGCATGCCCTGCATGCCGCGGCTTTCAAACTGGAACACGGCTTCGGTCTTGCCATCGGAGAACAGCTGGTAGGTGCGCGCATCGTCCAGCGGAATGTTCTCGAACGTGAAGTTCTCCTGGCCCTTGTGGCGCTTGACGATGAACTCCTTGGCGATCTCCAGGATGGTCAGCGTGGCCAGGCCCAAGAAGTCGAACTTCACCAGGCCGATGGCTTCCACGTCGTCCTTGTCGTACTGGCTCACGGCGGAATCGCTGCCCGGCTGCTGGTAGAGCGGGCAAAAATCGGTGAGCTTGCCCGGGGCGATGAGCACGCCCCCGGCGTGCATGCCGATGTTGCGGGTCATGCCCTCGAGCTTTTGCGCCATCTCGATGATGGTCTTGACGTCTTCTTCCTTCTGCACGCGCTCGGCCAGCAGCGGCTCCAGTTCCAGCGCGTAGTTGTTCTTGTCGCCTTCCTTCTTGGGGTTGGGCGGGTACTGCAGCGTATACGACATGCCGGGCTTGCCCGGCACGAGCTTGGAAATGCCGTCGCAGAAGGTGTAGCTCATGTCCATGACCCGACCCACGTCGCGGATGGCGGCCTTGGCGGCCATGGTGCCGAACGTGGCGATCTGGCTCACGGCATCCTTGCCGTACTTGTCCTTCACGTAGTCGATCACGCGGTCGCGGTTGGACTGGCAGAAATCGATGTCAAAGTCGGGCATCGACACCCGCTCGGGGTTCAGGAACCGCTCGAACAGCAGGTTGTATTGCAACGGGTCCAGGTCGGTGATCTTGAGCGCATACGCCACCAGCGAGCCCGCTCCGGAGCCACGGCCCGGCCCCACCGGACAGCCGTTGTTCTTGGCCCACTGGATGAAGTCCCCCACGATCAGGAAGTAGCCCGGAAAACCCATCTTCAGGATGGTGTTGATCTCGAACTCCAGCCGCTCCAGGTAGCGCGGGCGCTCCTTGTCGCGCTCGGCCTCCTTCGGGTACAGGTGCGCCAGGCGCTCTTCCAGCCCAGCCAGCGAAGCCACCCGGAAGTACTCGTCGATGGGCATGCCGCCCGGGGTGGGAAAGTCCGGCAGCTGCGGCTTGCCCAGCACCAGCGTCAGGTTGCAGCGCTTGGCGATCTCCAGCGTGTTGGCGATCGCGGACGGCACGTCGGCGAACAGCGCCTGCATCTGCGCGCTCGATTTAAAGTATTGCTCGCGCGTGAACTTGCGCACGCGCCGCTGGTTGCCCAGGATTTCGCCTTCGGAGATGCACACACGCGCTTCATGGGCCTCGTAATCGTCGGCCGTGGCGAACTGCACGGGGTGGGTCGCGACGACGGGCAGGTTCAGCCGGGCGGCCAATTGCACGGCCGACACCACGTGGGCCTCGTCGTCGGGCCGGCCGGCGCGCTGGATCTCCAGGTAGAAGCGATGCGGGAACAGCCCGGCCAGCCGCAGTGCCAGGCGCGCGCCCCCCGCGTCGTCGCCCTTCACGATCGCCTGTCCCACGGGACCGGCCTGGGCACCCGCCAGCGCGATGAGGCCTTCGCCCAGTTCCTCCAGCCAGGCCCAGGTGCACAGGGGCTGGTTCTTCACCACGTTGCGCGTCCAGGCACGCGCGAGCAGTTCCGACAGGTTCAGGTACCCCTGCTTGCCCTGTACCAGCAGGATCATGCGGGAAGGTGGATTGCCCGGCTCCTCGGGCTCGACGAACACTTCGGCGCCCAGCACGGGCTTGACGCCCTTGCCCCGCGCTTCCTTGTAGAACTTGATGGCGCCGAAAAGATTGCCGAGGTCGGTGATCGCCAGAGCGGGCTGGCCGTCCTTGGCGGCCGCCTTGGCCACTTCATCGATGCGGTTGGTGCCGTCGACGACGGAAAATTCGGTGTGCAGGCGCAAATGGACAAACATGGCGGGTATTGTAGGAACGCCCGCTTCCCTGCCCCGCACCAGAGCCCCAGCGTTTCGTTCAGGCCGCCGGCTGGCACGCCGGTACAATCCGGCTCCTGCCCGATCGCCGCGGCCAGCCCCCTGTGGCCGTCCCGGCCCCTGATCGGAAGCGGGAACCGATGCCCTTCTTTTGCCTGAAAGCTGCCTCCATGCCGCGTTTTCCCCTGCCCCTGTTGTCCGCCCTGCTGGCCGCCGGCCTGATGGCGGGCTGCTCCAGCACCCCCGAAGACAAGACCGCCGGCTGGAGCCCCAATCGCATCTACTCCGAAGCCCGCGATGAACTCAACAGCGGTGGCTACGACAAGGCCGTGCCCCTGCTGGAGAAGCTCGAAGGCCGCGCGGCCGGCACGCCGCTGGCACAGCAGGCCCAACTGGAAAAGGCCTACGCCCAGTACAAGGCCGGCGAAAAAGCCCAGGCCATCGCCACGCTGGACCGCTTCATGAAGCTGCACCCCGCCAGCCCCGCCTACGACTACGCGCTGTACCTGAAGGGCCTCGTCAACTTCAACGACAACCTGGGGCTGTTCTCCTGGCTGTCGCGGCAGGACCTGTCCGAGCGCGACCAGAAGGCGGCCAAGGATTCGTTCGAGTCCTTCCGCGAGCTGACCACGCGGTTCCCGGAATCGCGCTATGCCCAGGACTCGCGCCAGCGCATGACCTACATCGTCAATTCCCTGGCGCAGTACGAAGTGCACGTGGCCCGCTACTACTACGAGCGCGGCGCCTATGTGGCGGCCATCAGCCGGGCCCAGATCGCCCTGGCCGACTACAAGGAAGTGCCTGCGCTGGAAGAGGCCCTGTACATCCTGGTGAAATCCTACGACGCGCTGGGCATGACCCAGTTGCGCGACGATGCGCAGCGCGTCATGGCGAGTTCCTATCCGCAGAGCGAATTGAACCGCGATGGCCTCAAGGCCAAGTCGGAGCCGTGGTGGAAGGTGTGGTGAGCGCGCGCAGCGCCGCATCGAATTCCTGCGCCGTGTGAAGGCGCCGCATGGGTGGCAAGGCTGACAGCAGGCGCTTGCCGTAGCCCATCTCGACCAGGCGGGTGTCGGCCACCACCAGCACGCCCCGGTCGCTCTCACTGCGAATCAACCGCCCCGCACCCTGCTTGAGGGCGATCGCGGCCTCCGGCAGCGAAAAGTACCGGAAGGCACTGCGTTTGGCCTGTTCCAGCCGCTGGGAGCGCGCCTCTACCAACGGATCGCCCGGTGGTGGAAACGGCAGCTTGTCGATCACCACCAGTTGCAGGGCCTCGCCCGGCACGTCGAACCCTTCCCAGAACGTGGCGGACGCGACCAGCACGCACCCTGCCCGCCCCTCGGACGCGCCTTCGCGGAACCGCTCCATCAAACGCCGCTTGGGCCACTGGCCCTGCACCAGCACCTCGATGCCGGAATCCGCGGCGAACCGGGCCTGCAGCGCATCGCCGATGGTCCGCAGGGCCTTGAGCGTGGTGGTGAGCACCAGGGTGCGCCCGCCGAGCACTACCACCGCGCCGCCCACCCAGGATGCCAATGCCGCGCTGTGGGCGGGGTCGGATGGCTTGGGCAGTTCCAGGGGCACATGGAAGGCCGCCTGCGATGCATAGTCGAACGGGCTCTCCACCCGCAGGATGCGCGCGTCCTGTAAACCGCAAGGCTCGGTGAACCAGCGCAGGCTCGCATCGTCCCCCAGGGTCGCCGAGGTGAAGATCCATGCACGGGGCTTGCCCTGCGACAGCACCGCAGCCGCTTCCGGCTCGTCCCAGGCCGATGCCTCGGCCTCGGGCTCGCCAGCAGGCAGCTGCCACAGGGACCGCATCGGGCCCGCGATGTCGAGCGGCGCTTCCACGAGCCGCAATGCGCCCGCCACATCCACCCATCGGACCGCATCCGCGCCGCAAGGCTGGGAAAAGCCGTCCATGCGCTCCATGAGCTGCACCGCGCGGCCATGCAGGCGCACGAAGTCCGGGGCGATCTCGCTCACGGTGTCCAGGGCCGCCAGGGCGGTGCGGCAGGCGCCGACCACCTGCTGCATGGCCGCATGCCATGCGCCGGGATCCACCCCGTCGGGCACCTCGCCGGTCCAGCGCAACCGCGAACCCGCCGGGGCACGGCCTGCGGCCAGGCGCAGGTCGCGGCCGGCGCGGTCCAGCGCGGCGGCCACCCCCAGCCAATCGGCCAGCCCGCGGGCGAATTGCAAGCCCGCTGCCATCACGTCGCGCGAAAAGTCCAGCAACTGCGCGGTGGAGGCTTGCCGGCCCATGAATTGCACGCCGGTTTCGTTCAGTTGGTGCGCTTCGTCGAAGACGACGACGCGCACGGAAGGCAGCAGTTCGGCCATGCCGGAATCGCGAACGGCCTGGTCGGCAAAAAAGAGGTGGTGGTTGATCACCACCACATCGGCAGCCAGCGCCTCGCGCCGGGCGCGGTGGACATGGCACGCACGAAAGCGCGGGCACGGCGAACCCAGGCAGTTCTCGCGGGTGGAGGTGACCAGCGGAATCACCGGGGACCGCTCATCCAGCCCCAGCAGCTCGGCCAGGTCGCCGCTCACCGTGCCCTGCGACCAGGTCTCCACGCGGGCCAGCACCCGCGCCACGGCCGCATCGTGCGCAGCGTCGTCCTGGCGCGCCAACTCCATGCGGTGCAGGCAAAGGTAGCTGGCCCGCCCCTTGAGCAGCGCGGTGCGCACCGGCAACGCCAGCGCCTGAACGAGGCGGGGCAGGTCGCGTGCGAACAGCTGGTCCTGCAGCGCCTTGGTGGCGGTGGACACCAGCACCCGCTCGCCGCTGAGCAGCGCCGGCACCAGATAGGAAAACGTCTTTCCGACGCCCGTTCCCGCCTCCACCACCAGAGCGCCTCCCTGCTCGATGGTTTCGGCCACCGCCAGCGCCATCTCGGTCTGGCCGGCGCGGGGAGAGAAATGCGCCTGGGCCAGCGACAGCACGCCGCCCTCTTCGAACGCGGCCTGCACGCCATGGACGAGCGATTCGATGCGAGGCAGTTCCATGCCGTTCATCCCCGCCTGCGTTCGCGGGCGCCCGCACCGGACCGCATGGTGGGACCGGGAGCAGACGGACAGGAAAAAAGGCGGTGCAAGGAAAGAAGGAAGGAGAGGCGTCGCATGGCAAAACCGCCAAAGGGCGCCCGATAATACGTGCTTCGCCCGGCCCTTCGGCCGGCCCGCGCCTTCCACCATTTCTGCCATGACCAAACCGTTTCGCCTCACTGCGTCAACCGGCATCCACAAAGGCGATCGTGAATACCAGCAGGACCAGGTCGCGTTGATCGCCCACCCCCGCTACAACGGCTGCGTGCTCGGGGTCGTGGCAGACGGCATGGGGGGGCGCAGCGGGGGGCGCAAGGCGTCCGACCAGGTGATGCTCACGGCCCGGCAATGGTTCGAGCGGTACTCGCCGGACACCGACGACACCGCGACGATGCTCAAGCACATGGTGGAAGAAGCGCACATCGTGATCCGCCTCACCGCCATCTCGGCCGAGCAGGAGCCCCACAGCACGGTGGCGGCCTTCATCATCAATCCCCGGGGCGACTGCCACTGGGCGCATGCCGGCGATTCGCGCATCTACCACTTCCAGGGCGCGCGGCTGGCCCATCGCACCAGCGACCACTCGTATGTGCAGGCCCTGGTCGACCGCGGCGAAATCACCGAGGCCGAGGCCAACACCCATCCGCACTCCAACATCCTGGTGGGCTGCCTGGGCACCGAGAGCGATCCGCCGGTGGCCCAGCACATGATTCCGCAACTGCTGCCGGGCGACGTGCTCCTGGCGTGCAGCGACGGTGTCTGGCACTATTTTTCGCCCACGGAACTGGCCTCGGTGGTGGACTCGCTGTCTCCGCGCGAAGCCACGGAATTCCTCATTGAGAAAGCGCGGTCACGGGCCCGTGGCGGTGGAGACAACCTCTCGCTCGCCATCGTGAAGATCGAGGCGCTGGCCGAAGAGAAGAAGCCGGCCCGGCTCGTCCGCTGAGCCGAGCGCCCGGCGCCCCCCCCCCGCTCCAAGGGCCCGGCCCACCATGGCGGGGCAACGTGCCTGGTGCGAGACGCGGTTCGCCACCGCCCTCAGGGGGCAGCGCTGGCCGATGGAACCGGCGGGGGCGGTGGCAGCGCCGCTGCCGGCTTGCGGCCCTGGGCTTCGGCATCGGCCCGCGCCTTCTCGTGCTTTTCGCGCCGCTCCTGGGCGGCCTTTTGCTTGGCCTCGTAGCGGGCGCGCGCCTCGGAAATCTGGCCGGGTTGCGCCGCCGCGCGCTCGGCCTTGGCGGCGTCGTGCGACTGCTCCCGCGAATGCTGCTGTGCGGCGCGCTGCTGCGCGTCGTGCTCGCGCTCCGCACGGCCCTGCGCTTGCGCCTGGGCGCGGGATGCGGCCTGCATGGGCGCCGGGCGTTCGCCGGCTTCGAGCTTCTCGCGCTGCTCCTGCTGCTTTTGCTCGATCGACTGCACGCGCAAGGCCGCCTTTTCGCGGCGATCGGCGTCGTTCAAGGCCACTTCGCGCTGCCGCAGGGCGCTTTCCTGGTCCCGCACCTGCGCCCGCACGCCGATCAGGCAGTCTTCGACGGAAAAGCGCTGATAGCAGACGGCCTCTTCCTTGATGCGCCGCGCCTCCAGTGCGCGGCGGTCGCGCTGGATCTGGTCGCGCTCGGCGCGGCGCTCGGCCTGCGCGGCATCGGCAGCGGCGCGCGATGCAGCCAGCGGGGACTGGGCCACCGCCAGCGTCGAGGCGAGCGCCAGTGCGGTGGCAAGGGAAAGGCGTTGGAAGGATGGCATGGTGAGAAAAGAGGTTACGTCAGTCCGGTGTCCACCACGCGCCGCTCCAGGTCCAGGAACTCCTTGGACTGCATTTCATTGAGCCGGGAGACGGTGCGCGGAAATTCATGGGCCAGAGGGCCCTCGGTGTACAGCGCTTCGGGCGGCACGGCGGCGGACAGGATGAGCTTGACGCGCCGGTCGTACAGCACGTCCACCAGCCACGTGAAGCGCCGGGCCGGCGACGCCATCGACACGGGCATGTGGGGCACATCCGACAGCAGCACGGTGTGGAACTGCGTGGCGATTTCCAGGTAGTCGTTCTGCGAGCGGGGCCCGCCGCACAGCACGCTGAAATCGAACCAGACGACGCCGCCGGCCTTGCGGCGCGCACGGATCTCGCGTGCCTCGATGTGCAGCACCGGGTCTTCGTCGCGCACTTCGGCCAGCTGGTCGAACGCCTCGGACATCTCCGCATCGGCCTGGGGCCCGAGCGGCGTGTGGTACAGCCGCACCATCTCCAGCGTGCGGCGGCGGTAGTCGGTGCCGTTGTCCACGTTGACCACTTCCATCCGCTGGTTCAGCAGCTCGATGGCCGGCAGGATGCGGTCGCGGTGCAGCCCGCCGGGGTACAGCCCGTCGGGTTCGAAATTGGAGGTGGTGACGAAACCCACGCCGTTGTCGAAAAGCGCCGCCAGCAGGCGGTGCAGGATCATCGCGTCGGTGATATCCGCCACATGGAACTCGTCGAAGCAGATGAGCTTGTAGCGCTTGGAGATGCGCTCGCCCAGCACGTCCAGCGGATTGACGGTGCCCTGCAGGCCCGCTAGTTCGCGGTGCACTTCGCGCATGAACTCGTGGAAATGCAGACGCACCTTGCGGCGGATGGGCACGGCGTTGAAAAAGCAGTCCATGAGAAAGCTCTTGCCCCGCCCCACGCCGCCGTACATGTACACGCCGCGCGGCACCTCGGGCCGGTTGATGAGCTTCTTCAAGGCGTTGGAGCGGCGCTCCTTGTACAGCGCCCAATCGTCGGCACACCGCTGCAACGCCTCGACGGCGCGCAGCTGGGCCGGATCGCTTTGATAGCCCTTGCTGGCCAGCTCCGCCTCATACGCCTGCTTCACATTCACACGCACACTCCAAACGCTATAAAAAAGATAGCTGCCTGCGCTAGTGTTTCAAGCGCAGGCAGCCATTTTTACCCAAAGTCCCGGGATCAGAAGTTCAGCGTGCGCTTGTCCACGGCCAGGGCCGCTTCCTTGGTGGCTTCGCTCAAGCTCGGATGGGCGTGGCAAATGCGCGCGATGTCTTCGGCGCTGGCCTTGAACTCCATGGCGACCACGGCTTCGGCGATCAGTTCGCTGGCCATGGGGCCGACGATGTGCACGCCCAGGATCTCATCCGTGGCCGCATCGGCCAGGAATTTGACCATGCCGGTCGTGTCGCCCAGCGCGCGGGCGCGGCCGTTGGCCAGGAACGGGAACGTGCCGGCCTTGTACTTCACGCCGTCCGCCTTGAGCTGCTGCTCGGTACGGCCCACCCATGCGATCTCGGGATTGGTGTAGATCACCCAGGGGATGGTGTTGAAGTTCACATGGCCATGCTGGCCCGCGATGCGCTCGGCGACGGCCACGCCCTCTTCCTCGGCCTTGTGCGCCAGCATCGGGCCACGCACTACGTCGCCCACTGCCCAAACGCCCGGCAGGTTGGTCTTGCAATCGGCATCGACCACGATCGCGCCGCGCTCGTCCAGCTGCAGGCCCACGGCTTCGCCGTTGAGACCGATGGTGTTGGGCACGCGGCCGATGGACACGATGAGCTTGTCCACTTCCAGCGTCTGGGCTTCGCCCTTGGCGTTGGTGTAGGCCACGCTCACGCTCTTCTTGCCGGTCTTGATTTCGCCGATCTTCACGCCCAGCTCGATCTTGAGGTTCTGCTTGTCGAACGCCTTCTTGGCTTCCTTGGCGATCTGCTCGTCCACCGCGCCCAGGAACGTGGGCAGGCCTTCCAGCACCGTCACCTCGGCGCCCAGGCGGCGCCAGACCGAACCCATTTCCAGGCCGATCACGCCGGCGCCGATCAGGCCCAGCTTCTCGGGCGTCTCGCCGATGCGCAGGGCACCGTCATTGGAGAGGATGTGCTCTTCGTCGAACGGCACGCCGGGCAGCGCGCGGGCGTTGGAGCCCGTGGCCAGGATGATCTGCTTGCCCGTGATGGACTCTTCGGCAGCGCCGGCCACGCGGATTTCATAGCCACCGTCGGCGGCCTTCACGAACGAGCCACGGCCGTGGAAGAACGTGATCTTGTTCTTCTTGAACAGGTACAGGATGCCGTCGTTGTTCTGCTTCACCACGCTGTCCTTGCGGGCGATCATCTTGGCCACGTCCATGCGCACGTCCTTGACCTCGATGCCATGGTCGGCGAAGTGGTGGTTGGCCTGGTCGAAATGCTCGGACGACTGCAGCAGCGCCTTGGAGGGGATGCAGCCCACGTTGGTGCAGGTGCCGCCCGGTGCAGGGCCGCCCTTGCCGTTCTTCCACTCGTCGATGCAGGCCACGTTGAAGCCCAGTTGCGCGGCACGGATGGCAGCGATATAGCCGCCGGGGCCGCCGCCGATCACGATCACGTCGAATTGTTTGCTCATGTCAATCTCACTCAATCAGTTGAAGAAAGACCCACCGGCGGGCGCGGCCAACGGCCGGGCCACGCGGGCGGGTCCATCCAGGGGGATCAGATGTCGAACAGCAGGCGGGAAGGATCTTCCAGCGCTTCCTTCATGGCCACCAGGCCCAGCACGGCTTCACGGCCGTCGATGATGCGGTGGTCGTACGACATGGCCAGGTAGTTCATCGGGCGGATGACGATCTGGCCGTTTTCCACCACGGCACGGTCCTTGGTGGCGTGCACGCCCAGGATGGCCGACTGCGGCGGGTTGATGATGGGGGTGGACAGCATGGAGCCGAACGTGCCGCCATTGGAGATCGAGAACGTGCCGCCGGTCATCTCTTCGATGCCCAGCTTGCCGTCCTTGGCCTTCTGGCCGAACTCGGCGATCTTCTTTTCGATGTCGGCGAACGTCATCTGGTCGGCATTGCGCAGGATGGGCACCACCAGGCCGCGGGGCGAGCCCACGGCGATGCCGATGTCGAAGTAGCCGTGGTAGACGATGTCGTTGCCGTCGACCGAGGCGTTCAGCACCGGGTACTTCTTCAGGGCATGCACGGCCGCCTTCACGAAGAAGCTCATGAAGCCGATCTTCACGCCGTGTTCCTTGGTGAAGGCGTCCTGGAACTTCTTGCGCATGTCCATCACCGGGGCCATGTTCACTTCGTTGAACGTGGTCAGGATGGCGTTGGTCGATTGCGACTGCAGCAGGCGCTCGGCCACGCGGGCGCGCAGGCGGCTCATGGGCACGCGCTGCTCGGGGCGGCCGCTCAGGTCTTCCTTGGCGGTGGGCGCAGCCACCTGCGGCAGCGCCTTGGTAGGCACGCCCGTGGGGATCGCGCTCGGTGCGGCCGCAGCGGCCTTGCCCGTGCCCGATGCCACGGCACCCAGCACGTCGCCCTTGGTCACGCGGCCATCCTTGCCCGTGCCGGCCACGGCCGAAACGGACAGGTTGTTGTCGGCCAGCAGCTTGGCGGCGGCGGGCATGGCCACGTCGCCCTTGGAGCCGCCCGCGGCAGCGGGGGCTGCAGCGGCTGGTGCGGGCGCCGCAGCTGCGGGCGCGGCGGCGGCAGGGGCTGCCGCGGCAGGAGCGGCGGCTGCGCCGGCCTTGCCTTCGGTGTCGATCTTGGCGATGAGCTGGTCGGCCACCACGGTGGCGCCGTCGCCTTGCACGATTTCCGCCAGCACGCCGGCCGAGGGAGCGGGCACTTCGAGCACGACCTTGTCGGTCTCGATTTCGATCAGGATTTCATCGACGGCGACAACCTCGCCGGCCTTCTTCTTCCACGTGAGCATCGTGGCTTCCGCCACGGATTCGGACAGTTGGGGGACTTTGACTTCAACGATAGCCATGGGAATTCTTTCGGGGTTTGTTTCTGCTTTTTGTGTGTTCGGGTTTCCGGCCTTACTTGGTCAGGACAAACCCCTTGAGCTTGGCGAACGCGCCGTCCACCAGGGCCTTTTGCTGCTCCTGGTGCAGGTGCGAATAGCCCACCGCGGGCGATGCCGAGGCGGCACGGCCGGAGTAACCCAGCTTCTGGCCTTCGAGCATGTTCTCGTGGATGTAGTGCTGCACGAAGAACCAGGCGCCCTGGTTCTGCGGCTCGTCCTGGCACCACACGATGTCGGTGGCGTTCGGGTATTTCTTCAGCTCAGCGGCGAAGGCCTTGTGCGGGAAAGGATAGAGCTGTTCCACGCGCAGGATGACGACGTCGTCGGCTTCCTTTTCTTCGCGCTTCTTGACCAGGTCGTAGTACACCTTGCCCGAGCAGGCGATCACGCGCTTGACCTTTTCGGCCTTCTTCTCGATGGCTTCGTTCTGCTCCGGGATCACCGTCTGGAAGCTGCCCTTGGTGAACTCGGACAGCGGCGAGGTCGCATCCTTGTTACGCAGCAGCGACTTCGGCGTCATGATGATCAGCGGCTTGCGCAGGTGGCGGACCATCTGGCGGCGCAGCACGTGGAAGATCTGGCTGGCGGTGGTGGGCTGAACCACCTGCATGTTGGCGTCGGCCGACAGCTGCATGAAGCGCTCCAGGCGGGCCGAACTGTGCTCGGGGCCCTGGCCTTCGTAGCCGTGCGGCAGCATCAGCGTGATGCCGTTCACGCGGCCCCACTTCACTTCGCCGGAGGCGATGAACTGGTCGATCACGACCTGCGCACCGTTGGCGAAGTCGCCGAATTGCGCCTCCCAGATCACGAGCGTGTTGGGGTCGTTGGAGGCATAGCCGTATTCGAAGCCCAGCACCGCCTCTTCGGACAGGATGGAGTCGATCACGACGAACGGTGCCTGGTTCTCGCTCACGTTCTGCAGCGGCACATAGGTGCCCGTGTCCCACTTCTCGCGCTTTTGGTCATGGATGACCGAGTGGCGGTGCGTGAACGTGCCGCGGCCGCAGTCCTCGCCGGACAGGCGCACGGGGAAGCCGCTGGCCACCAGCGAGGCGAAGGCCATGTGCTCGCCCATGCCCCAGTCCACCGGAATGTCGCCACGGCCCATGGCGGCGCGGTCGTCGTACACCTTCTTGACCAGTTGGTGCGGCGTCACGCCTTCAGGAATGGTGGTGATCTTTTCGGACAGGCGCTTCCACTCGGCCAGCGGGATGGCGGTGTCGCCGGCATCGGTCCACTTCTTGCCCAGGAAGGGGCTCCAGTCCACCGCGTACTTGCTCTTGAAGTTGGTCAGCACCGGATCGACCGTGTGCTTGCCCGCATCCATGGCGGCGCGATAGGCCTTGGACATGTCGTCGCCCAGGGTCTCGCCCAGGCCCTGCGTGGCCAGCTTGTCGGCGTACAGCTTGCGGGTGCCGGGGTGCGCGCCGATCTTCTTGTACATCAGCGGCTGGGTGAGCGCGGGCGTGTCCTGCTCGTTGTGGCCCAGCTTTCGGAAACAGATGATGTCCACCACCACGTCCTTCTGGAACTCCATGCGGAATTCGAGGGCGAGCTGCGTGGCGAACACGACCGCTTCGGGATCGTCGCCGTTCACGTGCAGCACGGGCGACTCGATCATCTTGACCACGTCCGTGCAATACAGCGTGGAGCGGCTGTCGCGCGGATCGGAGGTGGTGAAGCCGATCTGGTTGTTGATGACGATGTGCACCGTGCCGCCCGTGGAATAGCCACGGGTCTGGGCCAGCGCCAGCGTTTCCTGGATGACGCCCTGGCCGGCGAAGGCCGCGTCGCCGTGCACCAGCACGGGCAGCACCTGCTTGCCATGCGGGTCGGCGCGGCGGTCCATGCGGGCGCGCACCGAACCTTCCACGACGGGGTTCACGATTTCCAGGTGCGACGGGTTGAAGGCCAGCGACAGGTGCACCGGGCCGCCAGGGGTGCTGACGTCGGAGCTGAAGCCCTGGTGGTACTTCACGTCGCCTGCCGGCAGGTCTTCCGGAGCGGTGTGGTCGAACTCGGCGAACAGGTCCTTGGGCATCTTGCCCAGCGTGTTCACCAGCACGTTCAGGCGGCCGCGGTGGGCCATGCCGATCACGATTTCCTGAACGCCCTTGGTGCCGGCGGCCTGGATGAGTTCATCCATGGCGGCGATGAAGCTTTCGCCGCCTTCGAGCGAGAAGCGCTTTTGGCCGACGTACTTCGTGTGCAGGAAACGCTCCAGGCCTTCGGCGGCCGTGAGGCGGTCCAGGATGTGCTTTTTCTTGTCGGGACCGAAGCTGGGCTTGCTGCGGATGGTCTCGAGCTTTTCCTGCCACCAGCGCTTCTGGTTCTGGTCGGTGGCATACATGTACTCGACCCCGATCGAGCCGCAGTACGTTTCGCGCAGCGCGTTGGTCAGCTCGCGCAGCGGCATGGCTTCCTTGCCGAAGAAGGTGTTGCTCGTGTTGAACACCGTTTCCTGGTCGGCGTCGCTGAAGCCGTAGAAGGAGGCTTCGAGTTCAGGAATTTCAGGGCGCTCGGTGCGCTTCAGGGGGTCCAGATCGGCCCAGCGCTGGCCGACATTGCGGTAGGCCGAGATCAGTTGCTGAACAGCGGTGCGCTTGCGGCCCATTTCGGAGTCGGCGCCGGTGGCACCGACGACCTTCGTGCCGCCTTGCTTGGCGCGCTCGGCGAAGGCATTGACCACGGGCAGGTGGGGCACGTCCTTGGCGTTCGATCCGTCAACGGCAGGCACGTGCTGCAGGGCATCGAAGTATTCGCGCCACGTGTCAGGCACGCTGCCGGGGTTGACGAGATAGTTCTCGTACATCTCTTCGACATAGGGCGCATTGCCGCCGAAAAGATAGGTGTTGCCTTGGTAGGCTTGGTATACGGATGTCGTATCGCTCATATTCCGCTGACCTCCGCTTCCCTGAGGGAAGCATTAGCTGGTGGGTAAAACCTTCCGCGACACGGCTGAACCGATTGGCGGATGCGACTGTGGCTGGGGAAGGGCCGGGGGTGCGGGCGCCATTGTGCCACCGAACGCCCAGGAGCGAGCCCTACACGGCGTAAGCGCGTGTTCCTTCGCCGCCGTGTCACTGCGGTCGCTTACATTTCGTCATTATCCGTACCCCGCCTCTATGAACTCACCCACCCTTCAGAGCCGCACGCTGTTGCTTCTGCTCATCGCGGTCACTGTCGCGTTCTTCGCCATCCTGTGGCCGTTCCACGGAGCGGTTTTCTGGGGCGTCATCCTGGCAATCCTGTTCACGCCGCTGCACCGGCGCCTGCTGCGGCGCATGCGCGGGCGGCGCAACCTGGCGGCCCTGTGCACCCTGGGACTGTGCCTGGTGATCGTGATCCTGCCCATGACCTTCATCAGCATTTCGCTGGTCCAGGAGGCCGGGCTCATCTACGAACGCATGAAATCGGGGCAGCTCAACTTCGGCGCCTACGTGCAGCAGGTGCTGAGTGCCCTGCCCTCCTGGCTGCTGGGCTTGCTGGACCGCTTCAACCTGACGTCGGCTGCCGAGGTGGAGGCCAAGCTCTCGTCCGTGTCCGTGCAGGCCGGCCAGTTCCTGGCCACCAAGGCGCTGGACGTGGGCCAGAACACGCTGCAGTTCATCGTGAGCTTCGGCATCATGCTGTACCTGCTGTTCTTCCTGGTGCGTGACGGCAGTTCGCTGGTCAACCGCATCCGCCAGGCGGTGCCCCTCGACGAAGAGCACAAGCGCCAGCTGGCCAGCAAGTTCACCACGGTGATCCGCGCCACCGTCAAGGGCAACATCGTGGTGGCCGCCGTGCAGGGTGCGCTGGGCGGGGGGATCTTCTGGATCCTGGGCATCCAGGGCCCCATCCTCTGGGGCGTGCTGATGGCCTTCCTGTCGCTGCTGCCGGCCATCGGTGCCGGCCTGATCTGGGGCCCGGTGGCCATCTACTTCTTCGCGACCGGCGCCATCTGGCAAGGCTCGGTGCTGGTGGCTTTTTGCGTCTGCGTGATCGGACTGGTGGACAACGCCCTGCGCCCGGTGCTGGTGGGCAAGGACACGAAGATGCCGGACTACATCGTCCTCATCTCCACCCTGGGTGGCATGGCGCTGTTCGGGCTGACCGGTTTCGTGATCGGCCCGGTGATCGCAGCGCTCTTCATCGCCACCTGGGACTTGTTCTCGCAACCCGCCGATTCCCCGATAAAGTAACAGCGCAGCACCCGCCGGCCTCCGTGCCGGCCGCCATGCGCCATGCCCCAGATTTCGCCCCGTCGCCTCGTCCTGCTGGCCCTCGTGCTGTCGGCAGGCATCGGTGCGCTCTTCGTGCGGGCGATCCTCACGATCCGCGATGACGCCTGGTCGTACGCGCTGCACACCAACAGCAGCCTGGCACGCACCATCGAGCAGAACATCCAGCGCACCCTGAACGGCTTCGACTACTCGCTGGTCGGGGTGGCCAAGAGCCTGTCGGACCCCGGCCTGCCGAGCCTGAGCCCGCAGATGCGCAACACGTTCCTGTTCGACCATTCCCTGCACACGCCCGGCCTGGGTGCGGTCGCGGTGTTGGACGACAAGGGCAACGTAGTGATGCGATCCACCAGCCTGGAGCGCCTGAACCTCAACCTGGCCGACCGGGATTATTTCCAGGTGCACCAGACCAGCCAGCGCGAGGGGCTGTACATCGGCAACCCCATCCGGGGCCGGGTGTCGGGCTCGTACAGCCTGCCCATCAGCCGCGCGTATTTCCGCGACGACGGCAGCTTCGGTGGCGTCGTGGTGGGCACCGTGCGAATCGATTATTTCAAGGAGCTGTTCGCCTCCATCGATGTCGGGCCGATGAGCCGGGTCGAGCTGTGGAGCACCCGCGACGGCACCACCGTCGCGCGCTTTCCCTATGCCGAAAAGGATGTCGGGCAGCCCATGGACGACGCCGGCCTGCTCACGCGGCTGCAGACGGTCGACAGCGGCAGCTACACGGCGCAGGACCCGCAGGACCGCACCGAGCGGCTGCACACCTTCCGCCGCATCGGCAACTACCCGCTGGCGGTGAGCGTCGGGCAGTCGGCGGACACCATCCTGGCCAAGTGGCGCGCCAGCGCCAAGGTGCTGGGCGCTTTCGCGGTGCTGCTGATGGCCGCCTGCCTGGGCCTGTCCGCCCTGTTCGCGCGGGAGTTGCAGCGCCGCCAGGCCATCGCGGCGCAGCTGAAGCAAGCCGAGCACGACACGCGCACCATCCTGGACAACCTGCCTTCGATGGTGAGCTATTGGGACAAGGACCAGCACAACCGCTTCGCCAACCAGGCGTACATGGACTGGCTGGGCGTCTCGCGCGACCGCATGCCCAACGTGAAGCTGCTGGACGTGCTCGACCGGGGAACCTACGAACACGCGTTGACGCACATCCGGCAGGCGCTCAAGGGCCACAAGCAGGTCTTCGAGCGGACGATGCCGCTGCCCTCCGGCGAGGTGCGCCACACGCTGGTGTCGTACATCCCGGACAAGGAAGGCGACGAGGTGCAGGGCATCTTCGTGCAGATCGACGACCTGACCGACCGCAAGCGCATGGAAGACCTGCTGTTCGAGGAAAAGGAGCTGATCCGACTGACGCTGCAGTCCATCGGCGATGCGGTCATCTGCACCGATGCCGAGGGCTGCGTCACCTACATCAACCCGGTGGCCGAAAAGATGACCGGCTGGCAGGCTTTTCATGCCGCCGGATCGGACATCGACGACGTCGTGCCGCTGCAGGAGGCCGGCAGCGACAGCGGCTTGAGCCCCACCCGCAAGGCGCTGGCCGAAGGCCGGGCCCAGCCCTCGAAACGCGGCGTGGTGCTCCAGTGCCGCGACGGACGGCGCATCGACATCGAGAAATCGGTCAGCCCCATCACCGACCGGCACGGGCACGTCACCGGTACGGTGATGGTGCTGCGCGACGTGACCGAGGCCATGGAGATGTCGCGCCGCATGGCCCACCTTGCACAGTACGACGTGCTGACCGACCTGCCCAACCGCGTGCTGCTGCAGGACCGCGCCCAGCAGGCCATCGCGCACGCCCTGCGGGACGACCGCAGCCTGGCGCTGATGTACATCGACCTGGACGGGTTCAAGCAGGTGAACGACACGCTCGGCCACGATGCCGGCGACCTGCTGCTGGTGCAGGTCGCCCGCCGCTTCAAGGGCGCCGTGCGGCATTCCGACACGGTGTGCCGCCAGGGGGGCGACGAGTTCGTCGTGCTGCTGCCCAAGCTGGACAACGCCGACCAGGCCTGTCTGGTATCGCAAAAGATCATGGCCGCGTGCGAACCGCCGTTCGATCTGCAGGGCGAAGTTCGGCAGATCGGCCTGAGCGGCGGCATCGCGCTGTTTCCGCAGCATGGCCGCAATTTCGAGGAGCTGTCGCGCAGCGCGGACATGGCGATGTATGCGGCCAAGCGCGCGGGGCGGGGGCATTTTCGGCTGTATGCCGGGCCCGACCAGGAGCCCACCATCGTGCCGGCGGACAGGAAATGACGGAATAAACGCCGGCAAGGCCTACAGTTTCGTCCCCGACCGGCCGATACTCCTTCATGTCCCTGTCCATCTCCTCCGCCTCCAGCACCTCCACCAGCGTTTCGGGGGGCCGCTCTTCGGGCCAATCGAGCGGCGACATCGCGGCGCTTCAAAAGCAGCTCAAGGACCTCACGGCCGATCTCAAGCAGGCGTCGGCAGAAGCCAGCCAGGCGTCCGACCCCAACGACGCCAAAGCCAAGCAGCAGAAGCTGCAGGCGCTGCAGAACCAGATCCAGCTCGTGCAGCAGCAGATCGCAGCCATCCAGCAGGCCCAGCAGCAGGAGCAGCAGCAAAAGGCCATGGAAAAGGCCATGGAGCAGCAGCAGTCGGCCGACCAGAAGAAGACCCCGCCCGCCGCCTCCACGACGCTGGGCACGCAGGTCGATACCTTCGCCTGATCGCCGCACACGGCGCCCAGACAGACCGCACGAACGCGCGGCGCGACCCAACGCCTCATGCCTGCGATTTGCTATTTAATTGATAGCAATCAAGACAATCAATACCCCGGCATGGGGCCGAAAACACCCCCAATCCGGCTCAATCCACCCCCTCCAGCCCGGCCGCGGACACCAGCCGCTGGGTATAGGGATGCCGGGGTGCATCCAGCACCGTCTGCACCGGGCCCGACTCCAGCACCTCGCCGTCCTTCATCACGATCACGTCGTGCGCCATCGCACGGATGACGGCCACGTCGTGCGTGATAAGCAGGTAACTCAGCGAGCGCTCCTTCTGCAGGCGCTGCAGCAACGCCAGCACCTGCTGCTGGATGGTGACGTCGAGCGCGCTGGTGGGCTCGTCCAGCACCAGCAGCCGGGGGCGCAGGATGAGCGCACGGGCAATCGCCAGCCGCTGGCGCTGCCCTCCGGAAAACTCGTGCGGATAGCGCGCCAGCAGACCCGGGAACTGCGCGTCGGTCAGTCCCACGTCCTCCAGCGCCGACTCCACGCGCGCGCGGCGGTCGGCGGGCGGCAGTCCGGGCTCGTGCACCCGCAGGCCCTCGCCCACGATCTCCTCGACCGTCAGGCGCGGCGACAGCGACGAAAACGGGTCCTGGAACACCACCTGCACCTGCCGGCGCAAGGCCTGATTGGCCGGGGTATTGCGCTGGGCCGGCAGCTGCCAGCCCTGCCCTGCGATCCGCAGGTCGCCCTGGTACGGAAGCAGCCCCAGCAGCGCCTGCGCCAGCGTGGACTTGCCCGAACCCGATTCGCCCACCACGCCGAGCGTGCGGGCTGGCGCGATGGAAAAGTCGGCCCCCTTCACCGCCACGAACTCCCCGCGGCGGAACCAGCCGCGGATGCCGGGCAGCGGCGTGGCATAGGCCACGCGCAGCGCGTGCGCCTGCGCCGCGGGCACCGCCGTGGCCGAGGGCTCCGGCTCCAGCACGTCGCGTCGTGGCACGCTGCCGATGAGCCGCTGCGTGTACGCATGCTGCGGCGCGCGGAACACGTCCGACACCGCGCCGGCCTCCACCAGCACGCCGTGCTCCATGACCGCCACGCGGTCCGCGAACTTGCGCACCAGGTGCAGGTCGTGGGTGATGAGCAGCACGGCCATGCCGGTCTGGCGCTGCAGGTCGGACAGCAGGTCGAGGATCTGGCCGCGCAGCGTCACGTCCAGCGCGGTGGTGGGCTCGTCGGCCAGCAGCAGGCGCGGGCGGCTGGCCAGGGCCATGGCGATCATCGCGCGCTGGCGCTGCCCGCCCGACAGCTGGTGCGGAAACGCGTCCGCACGCCGGGCGGGTTCGGGAATGCCGGTGCTGGCCAGCAGTTCGACGGCCGCCTGGCGGGCCTGGGCACGCGAGAGCGCCTGTTTGAGCTGCAGCACCTCGGCCACCTGGTCCCCCACCGCCATGAGCGGGTTGAGCGCCGTCATGGGCTCCTGGAACACCATGGCGATGTCGCCGCCGCGCACACCGCGCATCTCGCGCTCGGACAAGGCCAGCAGGTCCTGCCCGTCCATCAGCGCCCGGCCGGTGATGTGTGCATCGCCCGCCAGCCGCAGGATCGACAGCGCGGTGATGGTCTTGCCCGAGCCCGATTCGCCCACCAGCGCGAGCTTCTCGCCCGCCGCGATGTCGAAGCCGACCCCGCGCACCACCTCTTTGTCGCCGAAGCGCACGTGCAGGTCCTGCACTTGCAGCAGCGGCGCCGACGAGGCGGCAGGCGAAGTGCCGGCCGAAGACGATGAAGCAGCAGAGTCTGGAATCGGCGCGGTGCCGCGCATGCGTGCGTCGCTCATGAATGGTCTGCCTTGCGGGGATCGAGCGCATCGCGCAGCGCGTCGCCCATGAAGGTGAGCAGCAGCAGCGTGACCACCAGCGCCGCGAATGTGAACAGCGAAATCCACCAGGCGTCGATGTTGTTCTTACCCTGGTTGAGCAGCTCGCCCAGCGACGGCGTGCCGGGCGGCACGCCCAGGCCCAGGAAGTCCAGCGAGGCGAGCGCCAGAATGGCCGCGCTCATGCGAAACGGCAGAAAGGTCACCACCGGCGTCATGCTGTTGGGCAGGATGTGGCGCCAGATGATCTGCCCGTTGGGCACGCCCAGCGCGCGGGCGGCCTTCACGTAGTCGAGCTGCCGGTTGCGCAGGAACTCCGCGCGCACGTAGTCCGACAGGCCCATCCAGCCGAACAATGACAGCAGCACCAGCAGCAGCCCCACGCTGGGGGCGAACACGGCGCTGAAGATGATGAGCAGGTACAGCTCGGGCATCGAACCCCAGATCTCGATGAAGCGCTGGAACGCCAGGTCGGTCTTGCCGCCGAAAAACCCCTGGATCGCCCCGGTGATGACGCCCAGCAGCACGCCCACCACCGTGAGCGCGATGCCGAACAGCACGCTCACGCGAAAGCCGTAGATCAGTTGCGCGAGCAGGTCGCGGCCCCGGTCGTCCGTGCCCAGCCAGTTCTGCGCCGTGGGGCCGGACGGGTTGGCCGACTTCGCGAAATAGTTCAGCGTGTCCGGACCGTAGGGGTTCAGCGTGTACAGCGCCCAATTGCTGCCTTGCTTCAGCCGCTCGCGGATGAACGGGTCCAGGTAGTCGGTGGGGGTGTCGAAATCGCCGCCGAAGGTCTTCTCGGGGTAGTCGTGCAGCATGGGCAGGTAGGTCTGCCCTTCGTAGCGCACGATCAGGGGGCGGTCGTTGCTGATCAGTTCCGCCACCAGGCTCAGGGCCACCAGCGCGCTGAACAGGATCAGGCTCCAGTAGCCCAGCCGATTGCGCTTGAAGCGGCGCCACGCACGGCGGCCAGGCGAGAGCGACGGGGCCACGGGCGCCGCGCCGCTCAGGGGACGGCCACCGGCCGGCTCGGGGGGGTTAGTCAAACTTGACACGCGGGTCCACCCATACGTAGCAAAGATCGCTCACCAGCTTGGTCACCAGTCCGATCAGCGTGAAGAGATACAGCGTGCCCAGCACCACGGGGTAGTCGCGCCGGATTACGCTTTCGTAGCTCAGCAGGCCCAGGCCGTCGAGCGAGAACAGCGTCTCGATCAGCAACGAGCCGGCGAAGAAGGCGCCGATGAACGCCGCCGGAAAGCCCGTGATGATGGGAATGAGGGCATTGCGGAACACGTGCTTCCACAGCACCTGCCGCTCCGACAGCCCCTTGGCGCGGGCCGTGAGCACGTATTGCTTGCGGATCTCTTCGAGGAAGGCGTTCTTGGTCAGCATGGCCGTTACCGCGAAGCTGCCCAGCACCATGGCCGTGACCGGCAGCGTGATGTGCCACAGGTAGTCCACGATGCGAGCGCCCCAGCTCATCTCGTCCCAGTTCGCCGAGGTGAGTCCCCGCAGCGGGAACCACTGCAGCTGCCCGCCGAAGATCACCAGCAGCGCCACGCCCAGCACGAAGCCCGGGATGGCGTAGCCCACCAGCACGATGAGCGTGGTGACGAAGTCGAAGCGCGAGCCCGCTCGCACCGCCTTGGCCACGCCGAGCGGCACGGCCACGAGGTAACTGATGAAGAAGGTCCACAGGCCCAGGCTGATCGACACGGGCAGCTTTTCCTTCACGAGCTGCCACACGTCCTTGTTCTGAAAGAAGCTGCGGCCCAGGTCGAAGCGCGCGAACTGCCCGAGCATCTGGAAGAAGCGCTCGTGCGCCGGCTTGTCGAAGCCGTAGAGCGCCTTGATCTGCTCCAGCCGCTTCGGGTCCACGCCCTGCGCACCCCGGTAGGCCAGGCCGCCGCCTTCGGCCCCGCCGCCGCCGCGTCCCATCCCGGCCTTGGACTCGGCCAGGTACTGCTCGACGGGGCCGCCCGGTACGAACTGGATCACCACGAAGGTCAGCAGCAGCACGCCCAGCAGGGTGGGCAGCATGAGCAGCACGCGCTTGAGGATGTAGGCGAACATGGCGGCGGTGGTGGGTCGGAAAGTGGGCGGGTCTGGGCGGTGGGCTGGTTGTCGAACGGATCAGCGCCGCGCGGGGTCCGGTGCCGTCTGGGGCGGCATGCGCGCCCACCAGGTGTCGATGGCCCAGGCCTCGCCCGTGGAATACGGCGGCAGCGTGGCCGGCCGCTCCAGGCGCCAGGCGTTGTAGACCATGCGGTGCGAAGGCGCGGTGTACTGGGGAATCAGGTAGTGCCCGTGCGCGATGACGCGCTCCAGAGCATGGCAGGCGGGCAGCAGCTCGTCCAGCGTCTTGGCCGACACGATGCTGCGGATCATCGCGTCCACGGCCTTGCTCTTCACGCCGGGGAAATTGCCCGAGTCTTCCGTGTCCGCCGCCTGCGAGCCGAACATGTCGGCCAGTTCCTGCCCCGGGTTGTTGGTGCCCTGGTACGCGATGGTGGTGATGTCGAAGTCGAACTTGCTCAGGCGCTGCTGGTAGAGCGCGAAATCCACCGCCCGGAAGTTCAGCGTGATGCCGAGCTTTTGCAGGTTGCGGATCCACGACGACAGCGACCGCACGCCGCCCTCGCTGCTGTCCAGGTACTCCAGCACCATGGCCTGGCCCTGCGCGTTGCGCAACGCGCCGTCCTTCACCTCCCAGCCCGCCTCTCTCAAAAGGGCCTGGGCACGGCGCAGGTTGTCGCGCAGCGTGGTGCCGCCCTCGGTGCGCGGCGGCGTGGTCATGGGTCCGAAAGCGCTGGCGGGAAGGCTCTGCCGCCAGGGCTCCATCAGCGCCAGTTCCCCGGGCGTGGGTGTGCCGCGGGTCTCGCACAGGGTGTTGCCGAACAGGCCGTTGATGCGCTGGTAGGCGCCGTAGAAGAGCTGGCGGCTCATCCACTCGAAGTCGTAGGCCAGCCCCAGCGCCTCGCGCACGCGGGCATCCTGCAGCAGCGGCCGGCGCGTGTTGAGCACGTAGCTCTGGAAGCCCGAGGGCAGCTTGTGCTCGAAGTTGCCCTTGACCAGCTCGCCGGTATCGAACTTGCGCCCCGTGACGCGGCGGGCCCAGTCGCCAGCGCTGAAAAAGCGCATGAGGTCGAACTCGCCCGCCTTGAGCGCCTCTAGCCGCGCGGTGTTGTCGCGGTAGATCTTCACCAGGATGCGGTCGAAATTGGCGGTGCCCTTGCGCACGTTGAGATCGCGCGCCCAGTAGCCGGGGTCACGCACGTAGGTGATGTCCTTGCCGAAGCGCACCGGACCGATCTTGTAAGGACCGCTGCCGATCGGGATGTCCATCACCACCTGATCGAAGCGCTTGGCCTTGCCGTTCTCCACGCCCCAGTCGCGGCTGAAGACCGGCAGCCCGCCCACCGTGAGCGGCAGCTCGCGGTTGGGGTGCTTGAAGCGGTAGCGCACCGTGCGGTCGTCGATCACGTCGATGCCCGCCACGTCGAACAGCGCCGTCTTGTAGGCCGGCGAGGTGTAGGGGCCCATCAGCGTGTCGTAGCTGAACTTCACGTCCTGCGCCAGCACCGGCTTGCCGTTGTGAAAGCGCGCTTCGGGCCGCAGGCGGAACACCACCGAGAGACCATCGGCGGCCACCTCCACGTCCTGCGCCAGCAGACCGTAGCCGGTGGCGGTCTCGTCCAGCGAGCCGGTGAGCAACGTATCGAACATCAGGTCCGACAGGTAGGCCGGCGAATTGCCCTTGATGGTGAACGGGTTGTATTTGTCGAAGGTGGAGACGCGCAGGTTGCTCACCAGCCGCAGCTCGCCGCCCTTGGGCGCGTCGGGGTTGACGTACCCGAAGTGGTCGAAGCCCGCAGGCATCCGGGGCTCGCCCCACAGCGCATAGGCGTGTCCCGCCCACACGGGCATCGCACTCCCCCACAGCAACAAGATCGGCCAAAGACGCATGCGACAATTCTGCACTACGCTGGCGGCGCCCCGACGGGTTGCATGTCACATGCCCCGGTGGGCCATCAGCGGCGCACGCGCCGCCGCCACGCCCCCAATCCCCCGCATTCCACAGGAGAAGAAACATGGGTTTTCTGACCGGCAAGAAGCTGCTTATCACCGGCGTGTTGTCCAACCGCTCGATCGCCTACGGCATCGCCCGCGCCTGCCACGCGCAAGGCGCAGAACTTGCCTTCAGTTACGTCGGCGAGCGCTTCAAGGACCGCATCACCGACTTCGCCGCCGAGTTCGACTCCAAGCTCATCTTCGATTGCGACGTGGGCAGCGACGAGCAGATCGACCGCATGTTCGCCGACCTGTCGCAGGCCTGGCCGAAGTTCGACGGCTTCGTGCACAGCATCGGCTTCGCGCCGCGCGAGGCGATCGCCGGCGATTTTCTCGAAGGGCTGTCGCGCGAATCGTTCCGCATCGCGCACGACATCAGCGCCTACAGCTTTCCCGCCATGGCCAAGGCGGCCCTGCCCTACCTCAACGAAAAATCGTCCGTGGTCACCCTGAGCTACCTGGGCGCGCTGCG
Source organism: Acidovorax sp. SUPP2825 (assembly GCF_030158995.1). Lineage (NCBI taxonomy): Bacteria > Pseudomonadati > Pseudomonadota > Betaproteobacteria > Burkholderiales > Comamonadaceae > Acidovorax > Acidovorax sp. SUPP2825. The sequence goes on from NZ_BQXK01000011.1 coordinate 177,028, forward strand.
CACGGTGCCCAACTACAACACCATGGGCCTGGCCAAGGCCAGCCTGGAGGCCAGCGTGCGCTACCTGGCCGAATCGCTGGGCCCGCGCGGCATGCGCGCCAACGGCATCAGCGCCGGCCCCATCAAGACCCTGGCGGCCAGCGGCATCAAGGACTTCGGCAAGCTGCTGGGCGTGGTCGCCGGCGCCTCGCCCCTGCGCCGCAACGTGACGATCGAAGACGTGGGCAATGCCGCCGCCTTCCTGCTGTCGGACCTGGCCAGCGGCGTGACGGCCGAGATCATGTACGTGGACGGCGGCTTCAGCCAGACGGGCGGCATCAGCCGGGAAAGCGCCGAGCTGTCCTGAGATTCAAGCCGAATCGGCCACCAGCGCATATTCCTCTAGGGCATACCGCTATTAAAATAATAGCAAAATAGTCCCATGCTTCGCCGCATCGCCATCACCGTCCTGCTGGTCTGCGGCGCGCTGCCGGCCTGGGCGCAACCCCCAGCGCCGGTATCGCCCGCCTCGCCGCCGCCCCTGCTGCTGGCCAACGTCTACCGCGCCGGGCTACCGCTGGCGGACTACTGGGTGAGCGAAAAGTACGACGGGGTGCGCGGCTACTGGGACGGCCACCAGTTGCACACGCGCGGTGGCGAGCGGGTGAATGCGCCCGCCTGGTTCACGCAGGGCTGGCCCGCGATCCCGATGGATGGCGAGCTTTGGGCCGGCCGGGGCCGCTTCGCCCAGGCGCAGTCCACCGTGCGGCAGCAGCGGCCCGACGATGCGGCCTGGCGCCACCTGCAGTTCATGGTGTTCGACCTGCCCGCGCAGGGCGGCCCGTTCGACGAGCGCCTGCCGGCATTGCAGACCGCCGTGGCGCGCATCGGCCATCCCTGGGTGCAGGCCGTGCCCCAGCAGCGCATCGCCACCGATGCCCGGTTGCAGGCCCTGCTGCACCGCACGGTGCGCGATGGCGGCGAGGGGCTGATGCTGCACCGTGGGGCATCGCTCTACCAAGCCGGCCGCAGCGACGATCTCATCAAGCTCAAGACCCATGAAGACACCGAGGCGCGGGTCGTGGGCTACGTGCCCGGCAAAGGCCGGCACCGCGGCCGCATGGGCGCATTGCTGGTGGAGATGCCCGGCGGCCAGCGCTTTCGGCTGGGCGCCGGCTTCACCGATGCGGACCGGGCGCATCCGCCGCCCCTGGGAAGCTGGGTGACCTACCGCTTTCGCGGCACGCACGAGGGCGGCCTGCCGCGCTTCGCCAGCTTCCTTCGCGTGCGCGAAGACATGCACGCCGCCGCACCCTAGCAGGCCTGGGGCCGGGCTCCCACGGAAAAAGCCGCAAGGCCCCCCTCCGGGGTGCCCTTGCGGCTTTCCTGGATGCATTGGGGCAAGGCCCGCATCGGCTGGCGGCCATCGAGTGCCAGCGATGCGGACCGCCCGGCGCGGCTTACTTGGGCAGCAGCACCTTGTCCACGACGTGGATCACGCCGTTGGACTGGTACACGTCGGCGATGGTCACCTTGGACGTGCCGCCCTTTTCATCCGTCAGCGCAATCGAGGAACCGCTGGCCTTGGCCGTCAACGTGCCGCCGGCCACGGTCTTCAGACTGGCCGAGCCCTTGCCGTCGGCAATCATCTTGGACAGCGCGGCCGCATCGACCTTGCCCGCCACCACGTGGTAGGTCAGGACCTTGGTCAGCGTGGCCTTGTTCTCGGGCTTCAGCAGCGTGTCCACCGTGCCGGCAGGCAGTGCCGCGAAGGCGGCGTTGGTGGGCGCGAACACCGTGAACGGACCGGGGCCCTTGAGCGTGTCCACCAGGCCTGCGGCCTTCACGGCCGCGACCAGCGTGGTGTGATCCTTGGAGTTCACCGCGTTGTCGATGATGTCCTTGGTCGGATACATCGGCGCGCCACCGACGGTCACTTGCGCGAAGGCGGGCATCGCGGCGGCAGACAGGGCGAGCGTGAGGCTGGCGGCGGTCAGGCGGGCATTCAGGCGAAAGGTCATGGATATCTCCGTTGGGTCAGTGGGTGGAATGCCGCCCGAAGATTCGCGCGGCTGAACACTGATACGGGGCAGGACGCCGCCTGGATTCAGACCCGTGACATTCCCATACAAAAAGCCCGGAGGCGCTTTCGCACCGCCGGGCTTTTGGGGTCAAGGCCCACGGCCTCGCGCAGCGATCAGACCTTGCGGCCGAACGGTCCGTCGCTGCCCACCTGCACGATGTCCTCGGCGGCGGGCGCGTTCTTGCGGCTCTTGCGCGCAGACGGCGGCTGCGGCGCGGCAGCCACGCAATCGGCGTAGTAGCGCACGTTGCCGTTGTCGTCCTCGATCTCCACCAGGCCGTGGATGTCGGTCTCGAAGCCCGGGCACAGCTTGGAGAACTCGCGCGAGAACTTGAGGTAGTCCACGATCTTCTTGTTGAAGACCTCGCCCGGAATGAGCAGCGGAATGCCGGGCGGGTACGGCGTGATCAGGCTGGTCGTGATGCGGCCTTCCAGCGCATCGATCTCCACGCGCTCGGTCTTGCGGTGCGCGATGTGCGCATAGGCGTCGCTGGGCTTCATCGACGGCGTCAGGTCCGACAGGTACATCTCGGTGGTCAGGCGCGCGATGTCGTACTTGGCATAGAGCTGGTGCACGTGCTGGCACAGATCGCGCAGGCCCATGCGCTCGTAGCGCTTGTGCTGCTGGCAGAACTCCGGAAGGATGCGCCACATCGGCTGGTTCTTCTCGTAGTCGTCCTTGAACTGCTGCAGCGCCGTGAGCAGCGTGTTCCAGCGGCCCTTGGTGATGCCGATGGTGAACATGATGAAGAAGCTGTAGAGCCCGGTCTTCTCCACCACCACGCCGTGCTCGGCCAGGTACTTGGTCACGATGGATGCGGGAATGCCGTTCTCGTCGAACTTGCCGTCCAGGTTCAGGCCCGGCGTGACGATGGTGGACTTGATCGGGTCCAGCATGTTGAAGCCGTCGGCCAGCTGGCCGAAGCCGTGCCACTTGCTGGCGTGGTTCTTCTTGCCCTTGCCGTCGCTGCGGATGACCCAGTCCTCGGCGCGGCCCAGGCCCTCGTCCACGAGCTTGTCCGGACCCCACACCTTGAACCACCAGTCGTCCTTGCCGAACTCCTCTTCCACCTTGCGCATCGCGCGGCGGAAGTCCAGGGCTTCGAGGAGGCTTTCCTCCACCAGCGCCGTGCCGCCGGGCGGCTCCATCATCGCGGCGGCCACGTCGCAGCTGGCGATGATGCTGTACTGCGGCGAGGTCGAGGTGTGCATCAGGTACGCCTCGTTGAACAGCGGCCGATCGAGCTTGACCGTCTGCGAGTCCTGCACCAGCACGTGGCTGGCCTGGCTGATGCCGGCCAGCAGCTTGTGGATGGACTGCGTGGCATACACCACCGAGTGCTTGGGCCGCGCGCGCTTCTTGCCCATCGCGTGGTAGCTGCCGTAGAACGGGTGGAACGCCGCGTGCGGCAGCCAGGCCTCGTCGAAGTGCAGGTTGTCCACGTAGCCGTCGAGCATGCCCTTGATGGTTTCGGTGTTGTAGAGCACACCGTCGTAAGTGGATTGCGTGAGCGTGAGAACGCGCGGCTTCACGGCCTTGGCATCCACGCCCTTGAGCAGCGGATTGGCGCGGATCTTGGCCTGGATCGCCTCGGGCTCGAACTCCGACTGGGGGATCGGGCCGATGATGCCGAAGTGGTTGCGCGTGGGCTTCATGAACACCGGAATGGCGCCCGTCATGATGATGCTGTGCAGGATGGACTTGTGGCAGTTGCGGTCCACCACCACCACATCGCCGGGCGCCACCGTGTGGTGCCACACCATCTTGTTGGACGTGCTGGTGCCGTTGGTCACGAAGAAGCAGTGGTCCGCATTGAAGATGCGCGCGGCATTGCGCTCGCTCTCGCCGATGGCGCCGTTGTGGTCCAGCAGCTGGCCCAGTTCCTCGACCGCATTGCACACGTCGGCGCGCAGCATGTTCTCGCCGAAGAACTGGTGGAACATCTGTCCCACGGGGCTCTTGAGGAACGCCACGCCGCCGGAGTGGCCGGGGCAGTGCCAGCTGTACGAGCCGTCTTCGGCATAGTCCAGCAGCGCCTTGAAGAACGGCGGCTGCACGCTCTCCAGGTAGCTCTTGGCTTCGCGGATGATGTGGCGGGCCACGAACTCCGGCGTGTCCTCGAACATGTGGATGAAGCCGTGCAGTTCCCGCAGGATGTCGTTGGGCAGGTGGCGGCTGGTCTTGGTCTCGCCGTGCACGTAGATCGGCACGTCGGAGTTCTTGCGGCGCACCTCGGCGATGAAGGTGCGCAGGCTCAGCACGATGGGGTCCAGGCCCGAGCCGAGGGTGAACTCCTCGTCGTCGATCGACAGGATGAACGCGCTCGCGCGGCTTTGCTGCTGCGCGAACTGCGACAGGTCGCCGTAGCTCGTGACACCCAGCACCTCGAAGCCCTCCGACTCGATGGCCTGCGCCAGCGCGCGGATGCCCAGGCCCGACGTGTTCTCGGAACGATAGTCCTCGTCGATGATGACGATGGGAAAGCGGAATTTCATGCGCAGCCTCCGAGCGAGCGGGCCCAAAAAACGAAACAGGCGCGAAGTGTAAGGAATAACGTTGTCACGCCTTTGACGGTCCGGTCTTTTGACCCAGAATGTGGTGCACTAAACACAACGAGGAGCGCGCAGTGATAGAGCAATCCACCCTCTGGTGGCTGATGGCGGGAGGGGCCGTTGCCGTGGAGCTGTTCACGGGCACGTTCTACCTGCTCATGCTGGCCATCGGCCTGGCCGCCGGTGCCCTGGCGGCCCATGCGGGCGGCTCGGTCGCGGCGCAGTTGCTGGCGGCGGCCGCGGTCGGTTCCGCGGGCGTGGTGGGCTGCTATGTGTTCCGTAAAAAGAACCCGGGCGCCCAGCCCGCATCGAGCAACCGCGATGTGAACATGGATGTGGGCGAGTCCGTGAACGTGGAGATCTGGAACTCCGACGGCACCGCGCAGGTGCGTTACCGCGGCGCCCAATGGACGGTGGTCCTGCGCCCCGGCAATGCACCCTCTTCCGGCATGCACCGCGTGGCGGAAGTCATCGGCAACCGGCTGCTGGTCGACAAGCTCTGAGGCCGGCCCCCGGCCCCCTCACGCACCGCCACAACGCAACGCGCCCACCCGAATCTTCACCATCGCAAAGGACCCCATGGAAATCATCGCCCTCGTCATCGTCGTCATCGCCGGCATCTTCATCGCACGCTCGGTGAAGGTGGTTCCCCAACAGAACGCCTGGGTCAAGGAGCGGCTGGGCAAATATGCCGGCACCCTCACGCCGGGGCTGAACTTCCTCGTGCCGTTCGTCGACCGCGTGGCCTACAAGCACAGCCTCAAGGAAATTCCGCTGGACGTGCCCAGCCAAGTCTGCATCACGCGCGACAACACCCAGCTGCAGGTGGACGGCATCCTCTACTTTCAGGTGACCGACCCCATGCGCGCCAGCTACGGCTCCAGCAACTACATCATGGCCGTCACCCAGCTGGCGCAAACGTCGCTGCGCAGCGTGATCGGCAAGCTCGAACTCGACAAGACCTTCGAAGAGCGCGACATCATCAACGCCCAGGTGGTCCAGGCGATCGACGAGGCCGCTTTGAACTGGGGCGTGAAGGTGCTGCGCTACGAAATCAAGGACCTCACGCCACCGGCCGAAATCCTGCGCTCCATGCAGGCGCAGATCACGGCCGAGCGGGAAAAGCGCGCCCTCATCGCCGCCTCGGAAGGCCGCCGCCAGGAGCAGATCAACATCGCCACCGGCGAGCGCGAAGCATTCATCGCACGGTCGGAGGGCGAAAAGCAGGCGCAGATCAACAACGCCCAGGGCGAGGCTGCCTCCATCACGGCCGTGGCCGAAGCCACCGCACAGGCCATCGAGCGAGTCGCCGCGGCGATCCGGCAGCCGGGCGGCGAACAGGCCGTGCAGCTGAAGGTGGCCGAGCGCGCCGTGGACGCGTACGGCAAGGTGGCCGCGGATGCGACCACCACGCTGATCGTGCCCAGCAACATGAGCGAAGTGTCCGCCCTGATCGGCTCCGCCATGAAGATGGTTCAAACGACCCAACGCGCGCCTTGAACGGCGCTTCAACGGTTTTTCCAAGAACAGGCCAAAACCACTGCTACAATCGCGGGCTTCGGAGAGGTGGATGAGCGGTTTAAGTCGCACGCCTGGAAAGCGTGTGTGGGCTAATCCCCACCGCGGGTTCGAATCCCGCCCTCTCCGCCAAAGACAGTCCTGATTCCAAGTCGGGAACAAAAAAGCCACCCTCGGGTGGCTTTTTTTATTGCCTGTCGCAACGCAGCGTTGACGCCCTTTGCCCTACATGACCAAGGTGGCGAGATTCGCAGCCGCGACGCCAAGCACTTTCACCGCACGGCGGTTGGCCGCCTCCAGCGAGGCCCGGGCCCCACGCCCCGAAAACCAGTGGAAGGCAAACGCCGACGCATAGGCGTCCCCTGCACCCAGTGTGGACACGACGGTGGTGGGCTCTGCAGGGTGGTGGTGGCCGTGCTGCCCATCGAAGAACGCCGCACCGCCAGCGCCGAGGGTGACCAGCACCCCTTGCCCCTGGCGGCGTGCCAATGCAGCGGCAAGCGCCACGGCCTCGTGGGCATCCATCTCCGGGGTGCAGGTCACACCTCTGTGGGCGGCCAGCCACTGCGCTTCGATCGCGTTCAGGCAGACCAGGTCTGCCGCTTGCAGCAACCGTTCCAAGGAGTCGGGCGATTGGCGCAATGAACGTGCGCCCGGATTGACCACCAGTTGGAAAGGCCGGGACGGCAGGCCCGCCAACGCGTGGCTCAACTCGTCGGTGGCGGCATCGGCCAACGCGGACACATAGACAAGCTCGGCTTGCATGAGCATTGCAGAGGCATCCGCCAACGACAGCCGGGTACTGGCACCGCGCTGCGCGAACACGGTGGCATCGCCCTGCGGGTCCAGGTGGATCACGGCCTTTCCCGTGGGGCATCCGGGGATGGTCTGCACACGTTCCACCGCGATGCCTTGCCGGTCCAACGTGTCGCTCAGCCATCGCCCTTCCACATCCGCGCCGACAGCGCAGCAGGCCGTGACCTGTGCGTGAAAGGCAGCAAATCCCAGCGCCGCGTTCACCGCGCCGCCCCCGCTGGACCATTGCACGCTGGCCACATCGTGTTTGGCTCCGGTGTCATGCATCGCGTCCACCCCTGCAACCACGATGTCGAGCGTGGCACCGCCAATCGTCAGGACACGCACTTCAAACCCCGACCATGGCAGCGCCGATCACACCCGCCGAATTGCCCAGCCTGTTGCGCAGCACGGGGGTGTGGAAGTCATCGTTGAAGACCATGCGCTGCAGCCGAAGAGCACCCTCTTCATACAGTTCATCCATGCTGGCAAGCCCACCGCCGATGACGATCACATCCGGGTCCAGAATGGCGACCACGTTGGCGACCGCGCCGGCAAATTGGCTGAGAAATCGGTCCAGCAATTCGACGGCTGCGCCATCGCCATGGCGCGCCATTTCAACGATGCGGGCGGCATCGGCAGACCGGCCGGTGAACTGCCGGTAGCCGGCCTCCAGCGCAGTTCCGCTCAGATAGCGCTCGACGCATCCTTGGCGGCCGCAATAGCAGGCAGACCCGTCCGGATCGATGGACATATGGCCCCATTCTCCGGCGATGCCATGGCGCCCGCTCCACACGCGACCATTGACCACGATGCCCGCCCCCACTCCTGTGCCAAGCACGAGCCCGAGCACGCAGCCGTGACCGCTGCCTACGCCTTGGAGGGCTTCAGCCATCGCAAAGCAGTTGGCATCGTTTTCCATGGCGAATGGGCGGCCCAGCCGCTGGCGCAGATCCGCCTGCAGAGGATGGCCGTTCAACTCGGTTGCATTGCAATTTTTCAGCAAGCCGGTGGTTTTCGAAATGGACCCCGGGGTGCAGATTCCCAATGTCGCTTCTTCACCCAAAACCACAGCAGCCAGTTGGGAATGCATTTCGATAATGCGGTGCAAAACTGGAAGATAGCCGTCGCTGGCCCGGGTCTCCATTCGGATTCGCCGGCATTCTCGATATTGATGGTCGAGTACGATGCCTTCGATTTTCGTCCCGCCCAGATCGATCCCGATATGGAATCTTTCCTTCGAATTTTCCTTATCCGCGTCCATGCGAAAGATACCCCCCATCCATTTGATTCTTGCGTTCGACGCTGTGGCACGCATGCGCAGCTTCAACAAAGCGGCAGACGAGCTGAATATTTCCCACAGTTCCGTCAGCCACCGGATTCGTGAACTGGAACGACTGCTGGGCAATAGCCTGTTCACACGGACGACCCGCTCGGTCGCGATGACCCCCGAAGGGGAGCATTTGCACCAGCAGATGAAAGACGCATTGGACACGCTGGAAGAGGCCTTCTCGGGCTTCACGCAGGAGCGCAGCGTGATCCGAATCAGCGTATTGCCTTCTTTTGCACGCTTTCGGCTGGTTCCAGCGCTCACCGAATTCCAGCGCGTGCACCCTGCCGTCTCCATCGAGGTGTCGCCGACCACATGCAAGGTGGACGTCGATCAGGGAGAGGCAGACATTGCCATCCGGTTCGCCAAAGCACGGCCCCAGGCCCACCATTGCGAACCGCTGCTGGAGGACGAGTGGTTTCCAGTGGCTGCACCGGCCTATCTGAAACGTTGCGATGCGCCCAGTGTCGAGGACCTGTTCAAATGCGCGGTGTTCCTGTCCCATAGCAGGCAGCCCTGGGAACCCTGGCTTAAGAAGGCCGGCATCCAAATCTCGCCGGCGCAGCGCACGCTGACCTATTCCGACACGGGCTTCATGCTGGATGCAGCCCTCAATCTGCAAGGGATCGCACTGGGTCGGCGTTCTCTGGTGAAAGGCCTTCTTCAAAACGGCAGTCTGGTGCGGGTCTCCGACATCGCCATTCCGTCGGAGCAGGCTTATTTCCTGCTCGCATCGGAGCGGGCCTTGATCTCTCGCCACGGCAGCACGGTGATCCATTGGATCCGCGCGTTGGTGCAAGATGGCTAATGAACGATGGTCAGCACGATACCGACCAACACGCCTGAAATTGCCAGCATTTTTTGCCGAATGAATCGCTCGGCGAAGAACAGGGCGCTCAACGCGAACACCATGACGAGATTGGTTCGCCGAAGCACCGATATCACCGAGATCAGAGCGCCTTCGGTCTGCACGGCCGTGAGATAAATGAACTCGGCCAATATGTACGCAGCGGCAATCGCAGGAACCGCCCAATTTCGGGACAACAGGCTTCGGCATTCCATCGCCCCGAAAACCCAGGGCAATAGCAGCAGCGCCATGCTGCCCCGCTGAATGGCCGAATACGCCTGGACGGCGGCCAAGTCCAATTGCAGGGTTGCCAGAATGTGCTTGTCGTAAAGCGCGTTGGCCGAAGACAGCAACGTGGCCGCGAGCATGCACAGCACCCACCCGTTGCGCTGAAACCGGATGCCCTCTTTTTGTCCGATCAAGGAGAACAGATAGTAGGACCCCATGGAGACTGCGAGCCCCATCCATTGCCACCAGTTCAGTTGCTCGGACAGAAAAACGATGGCACCCACTGCCGTCCAGAGCGGCCCCGAAGCGCGCACGCCCGCGGAGATCGACAACGGCAAGGACTTGACCGAGTAGTACGAAAGAATCCACGTGACCACCATCATTGCGGATTTGGGCAGCAAGGCCAACTGCTCGGCCCGGGTCAACGCGGCAGGGTACAACCCCATGGGTTGCAGCGTGCCTGCCCAAGCGGCCGGCAGGAAAAAGAACGGAGCCCAGATCAGCGCGCCGAGAACGGACGACCACAGCACCACCTCCAGGACCGTTTTTTCCTTGAGGGCGAGTTTGGTCAAAAAGTCGTAGGTTCCCAGCACCAACCCGGCCAGCAGGCCCAAAGCAATCCATGTCATGTTCGGGCATCAAAGTGCGAGAAAGCCGCCGTCCACGGGCACCACCGCGCCCGTCAAAAAAGAGGCCTGGGGACTGCTGAGCCAAAGCACGGCTTGCGCCACGTCATTCGGCTCACCCACGCGCTTCATGGGCAGCCGCTCGGCCCATCCCTCCAGACCGCCGGAGACAGCGCTGGAGCGGGCCAGCATCTCCGTGGAAATCGGCCCAGGGGACACGGCATTCACGCGCACACCATAAGGCGCCGCCTCGACTGCGGCGGCCTTGGTCAGCGCAAGCGCTGCATGCTTGGAAGCGGTGTACGCGCCCGTTCCTTCCAGGATCGTGCGATGGGCGTGTACGGAAAGGTTGTTGACGATGCAGCCCGAACGCCGCTCGTACATCGGTCTGAGCAGATGTTTCATGCACAGCATGAGCCCTGTGCAATTGGTGCGCATGACCGCTTCAAACGCGTCGATGTCTTGGTCGACGATGGCCGAGGCTGTTCCAACGCCCGCATTGAGGAATGCGATGTCCACGACACCAAGGCGGCGCTCGACATCGTCCATCAGGTTCATCACGTCGTTCTCGCTGCCGACATCGCAGGCCACCGCGAAGCCGATGCCGCCGGCGTCCAGAATCATCTTGGCGGTCTCAGCGCAAAAAGACACCGTGCGGCCCGCGATGGCCACGTGGGCGCCTTGCTTGGCGAACGCAAGCGCCGTCGCCCTCCCGATGCCCGTGCCTCCACCAGTGACCAGCACCACCCTGTCTTTGAAAGCGTTCATGGGGTCCGACCTGACAACGAGTTCAGCAAGGATGCGATGGCCCGGGCCAGCACCCCATCCTGGGCAGACGCGGCACCGCTGATTCCGAGTCCGCCCACCAAGGTTCCTCCCACCAGCAGCGGAACGCCGCCTTCCAGGGGCAGGACGTCGGCCAGGGCGAGATAGGCGGTCTTGCCCTGTTCCAGCGCCTGCTGCATCGCGGCGGTGTCCCTGCGGAAATAAACCGCTGTCCGCGCCTTCGCAATCGACGCGTCGATCGATCCCAGAAAGGCATCGTCCGCACGGGCAAACGCCAGAAGGTGTCCGGAACTGTCCACCGCCGCCGCCGAGACGGCCAGGCCTTCGTCCAGGCCTGTGATCAGCGCGCTCTGCACCAATTGCTGCGCCTGACTGGCGCTCAGCCGCGAAAGACCGGTTTCAGGCATCTGCATGCGCCATCTCCTCGGCAGCAATGCGGATGGCATCGGCGTCCACATCATTCACAAAGCGGCATGCGCCGATCCCGTCGGGCAGCGGCAGTCGCTGCCGGCCATCGCGATGACGCATCGTGTCGGCCAGCGCCTCCTGCAGCAGGCCGGGCTGCTCGAAAAAGCGATGCCGCAAAGGCAATTGCATGGATTTCATGACACGCACGACCCGACGCACATCCTGGTCTGTGAGGAGCCCTCTCGCCCGCGCCAGGCGGCAAGAAAACAGCACATCCAAAGCGACCGCCTCGCCATGCAGCAATTCGGGCAGCGCCTTCATCTCGACCAGCGGAGCAAACGAGTGTCCGAAATCGACGCATCGGTCCAGCGTGAGCTCCCACAGGTTGGGAGCCAACTCTTCCAGCATGCCCTCCACCGCCAGACCGATGACCTCTGGAGCGACGATCCCGTCCTGGAAGCGGGTCAGCAGCAGCATCTCGGAGTGCCGCTCCAGCAGGTCGAACAACCGAGGGCTCTTGATCACCGCGAGTTTGAGCAACTCTCCCATCCCGTTGGAGAGTTCGCGGGACTCCACCGTCGACAAGAAGCTGCAATCCAGCAGGGCAACGGTGGGCGCGTGGTATGAGCCCAGGCGGTTGCGACGATCCAGCGCATTCACGGCCGTCTTGATGCCCACCGCGGCATCCCATAACGCCATGGCGTTGGTGGGAACCTTGACGTAAGGAATCCCCCGCCGATAGAGCCCCGCTGCGAAACCGACGAGGTCGAGCAACACGCCACCTCCGATGGCAACCACGGGCTCCGAACGGCGCAACACCCCTGCCGATTCGAGGTGGCGAGCGATCGTCATCGCCGCATCCAGGTCTTTCGTTTCTTCCGAAACGGAAAGGCTCAAGATGGAAACCTCGACCCCATGGTGGGCATAGTACGCACGCATTTCTTCGCCGTAGAGCTGGTCCACGCGTGCATCGATCACGATGGCTTGGCGCAAACAAGGCTGGGCCCTGCCGCAGGCGATCAATTCGAGGGAGTCGAGACTGAAGATGCCATCGATCTGGCGCACTTCATATGAAACCTCCTGGGTCGCATGCACCCTCCAGCCATGTGCCTCAAAACGGGTCAGCGCTCCCATGCTTGCCGGCCATATCACCCGATCGTTCATCCATGCCCTCCCTTTTTGTAGGGGGCCAAGCGTATTGCGAAGCGATGCCGGCATTGCTGAACGTTTCGCGAGCTTTCTACGGCTTGGTTGATGAATCCCTCGTAAGCGCAGGTGTATTGACCCAGCGAAACCTGCTTAGGTCATTCCGCTAATGCAAATGCCTCAGCGGGTGTCCTCATGTTCAGCGCCTGATGCGGGCGCTGGTGGTTGTAGAAATGGATCCAGTCCGCGATCACCCGGCTGGCGTGCTGCAAGGATTCGAATCGATGGCGGTGCACGCACTGCTCCTTGAGCGTGCGAATCACCCTCTCGACCAGGCCGTTCTGCTCGGGGCTGTGCGGCGTGATGAACTCCTGTCGCAGGCCGTAGCTTCTGACAAGCGCCGTGAAGCTGCGGCTGGTGAACACCAGGCCGTTGTCCGAGCGCAGCAGGAACGGCCGCGGTACATGTCCCAACGTGCCGAACCGCGAGATCAGCGCCTGCTCCAGCGCCGACTCGGCCGTCTTCGATCTGCCGCTGCGCGACAGGTGCCAACCCAGCAACTCCCGGCTGTGGCAGTCGATCACCAGCGCCATCGTCGCCCAACCATCACGGCCCGCCCACACTCGGCACATGTCCGTCGCCCAGCGTTCATTCGGCGCTTTCGCCACCGATGGCAATGACTCGATGCGAGGTCTGAAACCCACGGGCCGCTTGCGTACCTGCCAGCCCTTGAGCTGGAGGATGCGCTGCACGGTGTTCTTGTTGAACCCCAGCAGGTGCGCCACCGTGCGGTAGCCGAACGAAGGGTTCTCCTCGATCATGGCCTTGACTGGAGCGACCAACCTGTCCTGCAGTTTCGGTGCAGCCTTCACCGGCTTGTAATACACGCTGCGGCGCGGCACGCCGAACCACCGGCACAGCTTGCTGATCGAGACGGTGATGCCTTCGGCCTGCAGTCCCTGACGGATCGTCTCGATCACTTTTCGTCCTCGCCCAGCAGGGACTGCAATTTTTTTCGGGCACGCAACTCCAGCATCGCCTCGCCGTAGGCCTCCTGCAGATCCTTGAGCTGGCGCTCGTACTGCTCGCGCACGTCCTGTGGGTTCGCCTTCAGGGCGTTCTCCATGCCCTTGCGGCCATCCTCCACCCAGCCCTCGATCTCCGAGGGCGGCAGGTCATAGGCCCGGCTCGCCTTGGACACGCTGGTCTTGCCCTGGATGATCTCCAAAACCAACGCCGTCTTGCGCTTGGCCGTCCAGCGCTTGATCTCTTCTTCCATCAACATAATCACGGTGTCTTCCTTTCAAAGATAACACCTGAGCAGGGTTTCACTGGGTCAATACACAGGCAAGCGGCTCAAAGCCGGGTCCAGGCTTATCTTGGAGCGCCCTTGGCGAGCACGGAGTCGTAGATCGCCTTGATGCCACTGGCCGAGCAACGATCAAGCCGGTGCAGGGAACAATGGAGAAGTCGACCCTGCACTGTGGGAACCGCAAAGACCAGAGGGCAAGAGAATGCGACAAGACAAAGAAAAAACGGGCTATCGCTTTTGGCGATAGCCCGTTGATTTTTTTATAAATGGTCGGCGTGGCGGGATTCGAACTCGCGACCCCTTGCACCCCATGCAAGTGCGCTACCAGGCTGCGCTACACGCCGACAAGACTTAGATTATATGCACAAAAAACTCAGTTCAAGGAAAGCAGCGCACGAATTTCAAATAATTCCCGCCGCAGGACCTGAGCATCCAGGAGGGCAATCGAGGGCAACGCTGTTGTCGGGCTCGACAGGTCGGTCCCATGTACTGCCTGCAAAGCGAAAGAGGCGTTGGCGTCCATCTCCAGCGGCAGGGAGTCGACCTCCTGAAGGCGATTGCGCGCGCCGCTGATCGTGAAGCCTTGCTCGTACAGCAGATCCCGGATGCGACGGATCATGAGCACCTCGTGGTGCTGGTAGTAGCGGCGGTTTCCCCTGCGCTTCATGGGCCGAAGCTGCGTGAACTCCTGCTCCCAATAGCGCAGTACGTGCGGTTTGACGCCACAGAGCGCGGCCACCTCTCCAATGGTGAAATACCGTTTGGCCGGGATGGGAGGAAGCGGTGTGCCCATGGGACGCGGTTTCTAGCGAATAAACAAGCAGCGTACTGCAGCCGGAACAAAGGCGCCAGCCACTTCCGTTCAGTGGCAGGCGGGAAAGAGACAGCGCTTCAGCTAGCAGCGCCCGCGTTCTGGATCTGCTCCTTGAGCTTGCTGCTGGCATGGAAAGTCACGACACGGCGAGCCTGAATCGGAATCGCCTCGCCCGTGCGGGGATTTCGCCCCGGCCTCGGGGCTTTGGTACGGATCTGAAAGTTACCGAAGCCCGAAAGCTTCACGTCTTGACCGTCCACCAAGCGCTGCGCAATCAGATCGAAAAAAGCATCGATCATGTCTTTCGATTCGCGTTTATTCAGACCAATGTGATCGAACAGAAGGTCCGCCAGCTGCGCCTTCGTCAACGCAGGGGTTTCCAGGCTTTCTACCGCAAATTCCATCACGTCAGCGCTCCCGTTCAGCATCGTCATCACCGCAACCTCGCACCGGTACGGCTCGACAGTTGTTCGACCACCGACTGAATCGTCGCTTCGATTTCAGCATCCGTCAGCGTGGCGCCATCAGCCCCCAGCGTCAGGCGCACGGCCAAGCTCTTTTCACCGCTGGCGAGACCACCAACAGCGGCTTCGCCATCACGCAAAGGCTTGGGCCTGAAAACATCAAACAGCACCGCCGCGCGAAGCCGTGTAGGAGGCACGGCAGCCTGAATGGCTGCCATCACATCGGCGTGCGTGATCCGCTCGGCAACCACCACGGCCAGATCCCGCTCCACAGCCTGGTGCTTGGCCACTGCATGAAAACGAGGGACCTGCCGCTGCATGACCGTATCGAGTTCCAGTTCGAACATGACTGGGGCTTGGGGAAGCTCCCAGGACTGGCGCCACCGAGGGTGCAACTCCCCGATGAACCCAATGGCCTGGCCATCCAACAGCACGCGGGCACACCGGCCAGGGTGCATGGCCGGGTGCGTTGCAGGCTCGAAAACGGGCTTCAGGGGAGCAAGCAGCGCCTCGACATCGCCTTTGGCATCGAAGAAATCCACGCCCTGCTCTCTGCGGCCCCACTGAAGAAGGTCGGCTGCGCCGTACGCGAGACCAGCCACGCGCATGGGCTGATGAAAACCTTCTACCGTGGTATCAGACCCCGCAACGGACGCATCGCGCAGAAAGACCCGGCCCAACTCGAAAACCCGCACGCGCGACGCCTTGCGATCCAGGTTGAACTTCAAGACCTGCAGCAAGGAGCCCAACAGCGACGAGCGCATCACGCTCATCTGGCTGGCAATGGGGTTCAACAAACGGATGGGCTGTGGATTGCCCGCCAGCTCGTGCTCCCAATGCTCCTCCACGAAGCTGAAGTTGATGGTTTCCTGGTATCCAAGTCCCGCCAGTGCACGACGCACGGCAAAAGGCCCCCGACGCTCTTCGGCACGCAGCTTGGGCGTAATGGGCGCCAACGGCGGCGTGGTAGGCAATTGCTGGTAGCCCACCATGCGAGCCACTTCTTCGATGAGATCTTCCTCGATCGCGAGATCGAACCGATAAGCAGGCGGCAGCACCGTCAATGTGCCCTCGCCAGAGGTCACTGGCAGTCCCAGGCGCTTCAGCGCATCGGCACACTGCTCTTGCGTCAATGGCATGCCGATCACCTTGACGGCTCTGGCAACGCGGAGCGTGACGGGCTTGGCTTCAGGTAGGTTCGGACACTGGTCGTCTATCGGACCGCAAACGGTTTCAGGCGTGCCGCAGATGTCGATCACCAACTGCGTGATGCGCTCAATGTGTTCCACAGTCTGGCTCGGATCCACGCCACGTTCGAAACGATGTCCGGCATCGGTCGAGAAGTTATAGCGGCGCGAGCGGCCAGCCACGGCCTTGGGCCACCAGAAAGCCGCTTCGATGTAGATATGGCGGGTGTCGTTCGACACGGCCGTCGCATCGCCCCCCATGATGCCCGCCAGCGATTCGACCTGGCTTGCATCCGCAATGACGCCCACCTTTTCGTCGAGGGCGACGGTGTTGCCATTCAGCAATTTGAGCTCTTCGCCCGCACGCGCCCAACGCACATCCAGGGGGCCGTGAATTTTGTCCAGATCGAAAATGTGCGAGGGGCGACCCAGCTCGAACATCACATAGTTGGAAATATCGACCAGCGGGGAAACGCTTCGCTGCCCGCAACGTGCAAGCCGATCTAGCATCCACTGCGGCGTCGCAGCCTGCGTGTTGATGTTGCGAACGATACGTCCCGAGAATCGCCCACACAGATCCGAGGCGCTGATCTTGACTGGCAAAACGTCGCCATGACCCACCGGTACCGCCGAAAACTGCAGCGGCTTCAGCGGCACTCCAGTCAGGGCAGAGACTTCACGCGCGATGCCGTAAACGCTCAAGGCATGTGCCAGATTGGGCGTGAGCTTGAGGGTGAACAGCGTGTCGTCCAGGTTCAGATGCGTCCGAATGTCCTGCCCGAGCGGAGCATCGGCCGCCAATTCCAAAAGGCCTCCATGGTCTTCCGAGAGCTTCAACTCCCTGGCGGAGCACAGCATGCCCTGGCTTTCCACACCGCGAAGCTTGCCCACCTTGATCAAGAACGGTTTGCCATCCTCCCCGGGAGGCAACTCCGCACCGACAAGCGCGCAAGGCACTTTGATACCGACGCGTGCATTGGGCGCACCACACACGATGTTGAGCAAAGCACCCTGCCCCGTATCGACCTGGCAAACGCGCAGGCGATCAGCATTTGGATGCTGCACCGCCTCCTTGATTTCTCCCACCACGATCTTCGTGAAAGGAGGCGCCACAGGCTGCAGCTCTTCCACTTCGAGCCCTGCCATGGTCAGTGTCTCGGCCAATTCTGTGGTCGAAAGTGGAGGATTGCAGAACTCGCGCAGCCAGGATTCTGGAAATTGCATATTCAGTCTTCAGTGATTCTTAAGCGCAGCAGCCCTCGTTAGGTGGGCCGCCTGTATGGAACGCAGCGTGCGGTTTACTGGAACTGCGAAAGAAAACGAATGTCGCCATCAAAGAAGAGGCGCAAATCATTGACCCCATAGCGCAGCATCGTCAGCCGGTCAGGACCCATGCCGAACGCAAAGCCGATGTATTTTTCTGGATCGAGGCCCATGTTCCGCACGACGTTCGGATGCACCTGCCCGGAGCCCGCCACTTCGAGCCAGCGTCCGGCCAAAGGGCCCGTCTGGAACTGGATGTCTATTTCGGCACTGGGCTCGGTGAAAGGGAAAAAGCTGGGCCGAAAGCGCAAGACCAAATCATCGCTTTCAAAGAAAGTACGGCAGAAGTCGGTGAAGACGACCTTCAGATCCTTGAAGCTCACGTTCTCGCCGATCCACAGGCCTTCGCACTGATGGAACATGGGTGAGTGCGTGGCATCGCTGTCCACGCGGTACGTACGGCCCGGGGCAATGACGCGGATCTCCGGCATGGCCTGGCCCGAGTCGATCAAAGCGCGGTGTTTTTTGACATGCTGAACAGCATGGCGGATCTGCATGGGGCTGGTATGCGTGCGCAACAGGTTCGGAGCGGTGGCCGTGCCGCCCTCGACATAGAACGTGTCGTGCATGGAGCGCGCCGGGTGGTCTTCAGGCGTATTCAACGCCGTGAAATTGAACCAGTCGGATTCAATCTCGGGCCCCTCGGCCACGTCAAAACCCATCGAGCCGAAAATGCCCTCGATGCGCTCCAGGGTCAAGGACACGGGATGCAATCCACCTTGCCCCCGTTGGCGTCCAGGCAAGGTGACATCCAACGATTCCGCCTGCAGTTGTGCTTCCAGCTCGGCATCCGCCAACGCTTTTCGGCTTGCGTTCAGGGATGCTTCAATGGCCTGCTTGGCGACATTGATGGCGGCACCGCGGGATTTCTTTTCCTCAACGGACAGCTGGGCCATGCCCTTCATGAGCTCGGTCACTCGCCCCGACTTGCCCAGGAACTGCGCCTTGGCATTTTCCAGATCGGCAGGGGTGACGGCTTGCGCGAACAGGTTCCGCGCGCTTTCGACCAGGGAGTCCAACTCGTTCATACCAGCTCTCATCGTCTCTTGGAAATAAACAAGGGCTAGTGCCTTTTCAAGCCCTAGCCCTTGCGTTTATTGCGCAAGCAGCTATCAATAAGATAGCTACCAGTCGTGAACTCAAGCAGCAGCCAGCTTGGCCTTGACTTGCTCCACGATGCTGCCGAAAGCAGCCTTGTCGTGCACCGCGAGGTCGGCCAGCATCTTGCGGTCGATCTCAATGGCAGCCTTCTTCAGGCCGTTCGTGAATTGGCTGTAGGTCAGGCCCAATTCGCGCGAAGCGGCGTTGATACGGGCGATCCACAGTTGGCGGAACACGCGCTTCTTGGTGCGGCGGTCACGGTAGGCATACTGCCCAGCCTTCATTACCGCCTGTTTGGCGATACGGAAAACATTACCGCGGCGACCACGGAAACCCTTAGCAAGGGCCAGAACTTTCTTGTGACGGGCACGGGCCGTTACACCACGTTTGACGCGAGGCATGTGAGTACTCCTTGTTCGTCGTTGTTAAAGGCCAGCACCAGGCAGCATTTGTGCAATGGAGCCCATATTGGTCTCATGCACAGAAACTGCACCACGCAGATGGCGCTTATTCTTGGTGGTCTTCTTCGTCAAGATGTGACGCTTGAAGGCTTGACCGCGCTTGACGGTGCCACCGGGACGAACGCGGAAACGCTTTTTCGCGCTGCTCTTGGTCTTCATTTTGGGCATGTGAATGCTCCTTTTGTTTGTGCTCGCGAGGCGTTTGCGAACCGATCCGCAACCTTGTTGGCCCCGAGTCACTTTTTGACGGCAAGGCCTTGGCCTGCCGTTCGGTGCCGCTTTCACGGCCCCTATGCCCGAGCCAGCCTTGAGGCTGGCCCGGTCAATTTACTTAAACACTTAGCTCACCGGCCACATCAAGCAGCGGTGGTGGCGCCTTCCGCTGCCGGTTTGCCAGCGGGCTTCTTCTTACCAGGCGCGATCATCATGATCATTTGCCGGCCTTCGAGCTTGGGAAACTGCTCAATTAGGATGGTGTCGCCCAAATCATCGCGAATGCGATTGAGCAAGGCCAAGCCCAATTCCTGATGGGTGATTTCCCGACCGCGAAAGCGCAGGGTGATCTTGCATTTGTCACCTTCCGCCAGAAAGCGGCGAATGTTGCGCATCTTGATGTTGTAGTCACCATCATCCGTACCGGGACGGAATTTGATTTCCTTGATCTCGATGACCGTCTGCTTGGCCTTGGCCTCTGCCGCGCGTTTTTGCTCCTGATACTTGAACTTGCCATAGTCCATCAGGCGACACACGGGAGGGTTGGCCGTGGCGGCAATCTCCACCAAGTCCACATCCAGCTCGCCCGCCATGCGGAGGGCTTCCATGAGGCTCACGACCCCGAGCGGCTCGTTCTCAGGTCCGGAGAGGCGAACCTCGGGGGCCATGATTTCACGGTTCAGGCGGTGCTTGCGCTCTTCGCGCTGGCGACGATCACGAAATTCAGTAGCGATGGCTATTTTCCTTCAATCAAAATGCTACGGATAACGTAGCGAGTACCGCACAGCTCACGCGGGCTAAAGCCAAGTTTGACACCAAATCAAGCTTTAGAAGCGATGTCCTGGGCGATGAGCGCTACGAACGCTTCGAGGGACATCACACCGAGGTCTCGATTGCCCCGGGCGCGCACTGCGACAGCTCCTGCTGCCTTTTCTTTCTCACCGGCGACGATGATGTAAGGCAGCTTTTGCAACGAATGCTCTCGTATTTTATACGTAATCTTTTCGTTACGCAGGTCAAGCGCCACCCTAAGGTCTTGATTCGGCAGTGCTTTTTGAAGCTTTGCGGCGATTTCACGACAGTAATCGTCCTGTGCACCCGTGATGTTCAGCACAGCCACCTGCACTGGTGCCAACCAGACCGGCAACGCGCCTGCGTGCTGCTCGATCAGAATTCCGATGAAACGCTCCAGGCTGCCAACGATGGCACGGTGAAGAACGATGGGGCGATGGCGGGCACCATCTTCCCCAACGTACTCGGCACCCAGCCGCTCAGGCATGGAAGGATCGACCTGAATGGTGCCGCATTGCCAGTGACGGCCAATGGCATCGCGCAGCGTGTATTCCAGCTTGGGGCCGTAGAAAGCGCCGTCACCGACGGCGATTTGGTAGTCGCAGCCAGAGGCTTTCAGGCTTTCAATCAATGCATTCTCTGCCTTGTCCCAGCTTTCTTCGGAGCCGATGCGCTTTTCAGGCCGGGTGGCGACTTTGTAGATGATGTCCGTGAAGCCGAAGTCTTTATAGACCTTTTGCAGCAGCGTGGTGAAGTTGATGCATTCCTGCTGGATCTGCTCTTCGGTGCAGAAGATATGTCCATCATCCTGGGTGAACGCACGCACTCGCATGATTCCATGCAGGCCGCCCGTCGGCTCATTGCGATGGCACTGACCGAACTCGCCGAAGCGCAAAGGCAGATCGCGATAGCTCTTCACGCCTTGGTTGAAGATCAGGATGTGCCCGGGGCAGTTCATCGGCTTGAGCGCGTAGTCGTGCTTTTCGCTCTCCGTCGTGAACATGTTCTCGCGGTACTTGTCCCAGTGCCCCGTTTTTTCCCACAGGTGCTTGTCCAGGATTTGCGGGCCTTTCACCTCTTGGTAGCCGTTGTCGCGATACACCTGACGCATGTACTGTTCGACGCCCTGCCAGATCGTCCACCCTTTGGGGTGCCAGAAAACGGTACCGGGCGAGTGCTCGTCGATGTGGAACAGGTCCAGCTCTCTGCCGAGACGACGGTGATCGCGCTTTTCGGCCTCCTCGATGCGCTTGACATACGCGTCCAAGTCTTTCTTGTCGGCCCACGCGGTACCGTAGACGCGTTGCAATTGCTCGTTCTTGGCATCGCCACGCCAGTACGCACCGGACACCCGCGTCAGCTTGAAGACTTTCAGGAATCGTGTGTTGGGCACGTGGGGGCCACGGCACATGTCCACGTACTCCTGGTGGTAGTAAAGGCCCATGGCTTTCTCTTCGGGCATGTCCTCCACAAGGCGCAGCTTGTAGTCTTCCCCACGCGCCTTGAACACCTCGATCACCTCGTCCCGCGGGGTCATCTTCTTGATCACGTCGTAGTCCTGCGCGATCAACTCCTTCATGCGCTGCTCGATGGCAGCGATGTCGTCGGGCGTGAAAGGCCGCTCATAGGCGATGTCGTAGTAAAAGCCTTCGTCGATGACGGGGCCGATGACCATCCGGGCCGTCGGATAGAGTTGCTTCACGGCGTGGCCGACCAAGTGAGCGCAGGAGTGGCGGATGATCTCCACGCCTTCCTCATCGCGCGGCGTGATGATTTGCAGGCGGGCATCGTGCTCGATCACATCGCTGGCATCCACCAGGCGCCCATCCACTTTGCCTGCCACCGTCATCTTGGCCAGCCCTGGACCGATGGACTGGGCCACCTCTGCCACCGTCACCGGGCCAGGATATTCGCGTTGGGAATTGTCGGGGAGCGTGATCTGAATCATTGAAGAATCCTTGTCGAGGGGGGGTGGCGCGTGGTGCCACAAAGCAAAAAGCGCGGAACGAAGTCCGCGCTTTTGGAAGAAGAGTGCAAATCTGTGCAGGCGCGAACAGGCAGCCTTAAAGGCCGGTCAACATCTCCGTTGTAGTTCGCGGTGTCATAACCAGATGTGCCTTTCTCGCTCTTGTGCTGATGTGATGGTCGCGGGATTCTAACCCGCCCCCAATGGAAAAAGCCTGGGGCCTTGAAGCCCCAGGCCCATCGACAACGCAAGGTCAGTGGAACTGCTCTTCTTCGGTCGAACCCGTGAGTGCCGTCACGCTGGATTTACCGCCCTGGATCACCGTGGTCACATCGTCGAAATAACCGGTGCCCACTTCTTGCTGGTGCGAGACGAAGGTGTAGCCCCGATCTCGCGCTGCAAATTCAGGCTCTTGCACCTTCTCGACATAGGCCGACATACCGCGCTTCACATAATCCTGCGCCAAGTCGAACATGTTGAACCACATGCTGTGGATGCCGGCCAGCGTGATGAACTGGTACTTGTAGCCCATGGCGCCCAACTCGCGCTGGAACTTGGCGATGGTGGCATCGTCGAGGTTCTTCTTCCAGTTGAATGATGGCGAGCAGTTGTACGCCAGCAGCTTGCCGGGGTGCTTGGCATGCACGGCATCCGCAAACTTCTTTGCGAACTCCAGGTCCGGCGTGCCTGTCTCGCACCACACCAGATCCGCGTAATCCGCGTATGCAACGGCGCGGCTGATGGCCTGATCCAAGCCCTTCTTGGTCTTGTAGAAACCTTCGGCCGTGCGCTCACCCGTCAGGAACGGCTTGTCATTGGCGTCGTAATCGCTGGTGATCAGGTCGGCGGCCTCCGCATCGGTCCGCGCGATCACCAGGGTCGGCACGCCGTAGACGTCTGCAGCCATGCGTGCAGCGATCAACTTCTGCACCGCCTCCTGGGTGGGAACCAGCACCTTGCCGCCCATGTGGCCACACTTCTTCACAGACGCCAACTGGTCTTCGAAATGCACGCCGCCGGCCCCCGCGCGGATCATGGCCTTCATCAACTCGTAGGCGTTCAACACGCCACCGAAGCCCGCCTCCGCGTCGGCCACGATGGGCGCGTAGTAGTCGACAAAGCCTGCGTCACCAGGATTGGCCCCTTTGGACCATTGAATTTCATCGGCGCGGGTGAAAGCGTTGTTGATGCGCTCCACCACCTTCGGCACCGAATCGACGGGATACAGCGACTGATCGGGGTACATCGCCGCATATTCGTTGTTGTCTGCCGCAACCTGCCAGCCCGACAGGTAAATGGCCTTGACGCCGGCCTTGACTTGCTGCATGGCCTGGCCTCCCGTGAGTGCGCCCAGGCAGTTCACATAAGGCTCGTTGTTGACCAACCCCCACAGTTTTTCGGCGCCACGCCGTGCCAGCGTGTATTCCACCTGGAAGGAGCCCCGAAGACGCACGACATCCGCAGCGCTGTAACCGCGCTTGATACCCTTCCAACGCGGGTTCTGTGCCCAGTCTTTTTCGAGGGCGGCAATTTGCTGTTCGCGGCTGAGCTGTTCATTGAAGGATTGCGGCATAGGTCACTCCGTGGGTTGGTTGATAAGCCGGGCTGCAAGAGGCCGCCCTTGGAGACCACTTTAAGTCTTGTACAAGACTTGATCAAGCTCTTATGTCTTATATAAGAGATAAAATTTATTGTTTTAAATCAATAAGTTACTCAGATAATTTCTTATGGTGAAATTTAATTTCTCATATCAAGAAATTTTTCCGCAGCGCAACATGATTTAATTTTGCAATATGAAAAGCAAATTCTGC
The DNA here is from genome assembly GCF_030158995.1 of Acidovorax sp. SUPP2825. NCBI lineage: Bacteria > Pseudomonadati > Pseudomonadota > Betaproteobacteria > Burkholderiales > Comamonadaceae > Acidovorax > Acidovorax sp. SUPP2825. Next base: position 200,771 of record NZ_BQXK01000011.1, read on the forward strand.
GATGCAAAAATTAGGGACGGCGACCGCTCATCCAGTCGCCATGCACGATCCGGGTTGCGTTCTGCAAGTATTCGGAATTGATTTCATACACCAGGCATTGCAGCTGCTGCCCCCCCACGGACACTGAGATCTCCCGCTTCTCGTACTCACCATTGGGCTCAGGCAGCAGCCCCTCGATTTCGTCCAGCCGGATCTCCAGCTCGGGCGAAATCGCATAGACCTCGCCGTGCACCGAAAAATCGCCCTGCTCCAACGCGTCCGCCAAATGCAGCGCAATGCCTGGATAGGCACCGAGGTCGTAGAGCGTTCCGCAGACGGTGGCCTCCCCCAGGAATGTCGCGCAGGGCGTCAGTCGGGTAATGTCATTGCTGCCGCCACGGCGCAAGGTGCCATAGACAAAAACGTAGCGTGAAAAAGGATGAAGGGTTTCGTCGGGCATGATGGCGCGCTCCAGGGTACTACCCGCAAAGTCTAGCCAACACGCGAACATGCCAAGCCGCCCCATCGCCTATCTCTGCCTTGCATTGAGCATGTCGCTCGTGGGCAGCTATGTCGCCTTGTCCAAGCCACTGGCGGCCGCGCTGCCGGTCTTCCTGCTGGCCTGGATGCGGTTCGGTATTGGGGGATTGGGAATGCTCCACTGGCTCAAAAAACCAGCGGATGAAGGCCCGATGACACCGCAGGTGCGGCGCCTGCTGTTTCTCGAATCTTTTTTGGGCAATTTCCTCTTCACCCTTTGCATGATCTCGGGCGTGAGTCTCACCAGCGCCGTATCGGCAGGGGTGACGATGGCCGGAATCCCTGCCGCAGTGGCGGTGATGAGTTGGTTTTTCCTGAAGGAAAAGGTCTCTGCGCGGACCTGGATCGCGGTCGGGTGCGCCGTCGTCGGCATCGCGCTCTTTTCGCTATCAAATTCAGAGCATCACACCCAATTAAAATCCCGGCATGAGGGCGAAAACGCTCCCAATCTGGTTTGGCTTGGGCAATTGCTCTTGCTGGGTGCCGTTCTGTGCGAGGCGGCCTATTCGGTCATCGGCAAGAAACTGACGGGCACGCTGGGGCCGCGCCGAATCACTTCACTGATCAACCTGTGGGGATTCGTGCTGGCCACCCCCATGGGACTGTACGCAGCATGGCATTTTGACTTTGCCAGCCTCACACCCGGTCTTTGGACGTTGCTCGTCTTCTACGCACTGGCCGCGAGCATGTGGACCGTGTGGCTGTGGATGACGGGGCTCAAGGCGGTGCCTGCCGCACAAGGCGGCGTCTTTACCGTGATGTTGCCCATCAGCGCGGCGCTGGTGGGGGTACTGGTGCTCGGAGAGCGCCTTGCCGCGGTTCAACTGCTCGCATTTGGCATTGCGATCGCCAGCGTGGTCCTGGCCACGCTTCCCGAAAAAAACGGTGCGCGCCGCCAGCCCCAAGAGGCGGATGCCGAAGCGATGCACTCGCAATCGAATCGGCATTGATTCCGCCTTCTGCTCCAGGGGCTAACGCCCCGTCACTTTGCGGATGGGGGGCTTGATGCTGTCGCGCCTCGCCGGCAACACCTGCGCATGCTCGCGAGGGGCGTTGAGCACGATGCACGTGGAGGTTTCCGCCAGCAGGCAGAACCCCGTCACCACGGCATCCAGATGGCTGACATCGATCACTGCGATTTCAAGGACCCAACTGGGAACCTCTCAAAACCCATCCGGTCCCTTGTTGATCGAGAACGCGTGCTCCATCCTTTGCCATGATCACTCCCCGTAGCGCCCTGAAGTTCGACCTGTTCGCTGAGGCCTCGCGCCAACACAAG
>NZ_BQXK01000012.1:0-189202 GCF_030158995.1 Acidovorax sp. SUPP2825
CCCGCCGCCGCGTTCGCTTCGCCGTCATTCCCAAGCCCAGGCTGTGCTGCTTCATGTGACGTATCGTCTCAGGGCTTCATCTCCATGCCAAGCATGTCGTGGGGCGATTTATGCAGACCTTCCCTAACCGTCTGGTCTGAAGCAAACAACTGGGCTCTTGTTTATCACCACGAGGAATTTATGCAGTTCGGCAAGCGTCAATGCGGCTGAAGGCATCACTAGCTCGACGGTCGGCTGCTGGGCGAATTCTGTCTGGGAAGCTGCGCGCGCAGCTAGCCTCTACCTAGTAGTTCTTTTCGCATCGGTTGCCCCTCCATGCCAAAGGCCTGGACCGGCGGAACCTCAGCCATGAACCCATTGCGGAGATAGAACGCTCTTGCCGTGCGGGTGCTGTCGAGGTGCAGCGCATCGACACCCGCGAGTGCCGCGTGCTCTTCGAGGGCCGTAAGCAACGCTTTACCCACCCCTTTGAAAATCATGGAAGGCGCAACATAGCAAAGCGTCACCTCGCCCGTGTCCAATGCAGACCCGAAGCCGACTATTTCCTCGTCCATGCTGGCGACAACCGAATACGCCGTGGGATCGAGGATGCATCGGAGTACGAACTCGGGAGTTTTGTTGTGAAGCCATCCTTCAAGCAGCTTTGCATCGTTGCGGTGATCTTCAGCACAGCATCGCAGGATGGAGCTCCGAATGACGTTGCAAGCGGCAATTGCATCGCTTTCCTTCGCGGTTCGGACTTGGATTTTCATGAACTCATCAGATGTCGGCACCTGGCCTAATTCTGCCGCAGAAGCTCAGAGCTTACGAGCCGACAAGAACCAAGAGCTGAGTTCAAGCAATGAACATTTCAAACGGATTTTGGTCTCTGAAGCCGAGGTCAGTGTATTGACCCGTTAACGCATCTGGGCCCCAACAAGCGCCAAAAGACGCTGTCTGAAAGTCGTAAGACACTGACTGAGGATCGTCCCTGACGACCATCCAGACTTGGCGGATTCCACCAGTAATGAATCGCCCCGGCATTTCCTAGACACTTTTGATCCGTTGGGAATGTTGCTGTTCGAACTCTACAGGTGATAGTCCCGCCGCCGATGAATGTCGGCGCTTTGAGTTGTAGAACATTTCAATGTGGTTGAAGACATCAGTTCGCGCATCGTCACGGGTGTCGTAGACCCGCCTGCGGATGCGCTCGCGCTTGAGCAGTTGGAAGGTGTCTGGTTCAGCCGGGGCGATTCAGTTGTTCATCGCACAGAGCTACGCCGCCGCCGACAACATGGATCGGCTCTACGAGAGGGAGCCGGAGTTGATAGAAGCCGCCGCCGACTACAGCCCTGAATTGGCTGGCGCCTACTTGCTGGGCAGGGATGCAGCTTTGCAATCGGGCAACGACACAGCCGCTATCGCCAAAGCCATCCTGAAGGACGAGGTGCTGCAACAGGAGCTGATCGACCAGATCGTCCGCGCGAAAGCGGCATCGCACAGCAGTGAACACGAGCAGAGGTATACCCAGTACCTGAAAGGTTTCAGCACGAGCTTCCTCGAGCAATTGAGCGAACTCGGCCAGTAATGGTGTGGGATCTTTGCAGGTTCGTGGGAATGATTTCTAGCGCCTTTCCTACTGATCTGCCAATGTCGTTGGCTTGCAAGGCTCGCCGACCGAAAGAGAGCTGAAGGAACTGCGCGCCGAGCGGCAGACGCTGTTGGCCGACATGGATCGGCTCAGAAAGGCGGGCGCGGGACTGGAGGTCGCTCAGTGCACTCACCAGGGTCGGCCGAGGACCTGCGTGCGCGTGGACACCCAGTCTCCCCGATTCGAAGGGGGCTACCTGCTTGTGCCTGCACGGTAGGAAGCGGCAAGATCCCGAACGTCCCTTCCGCTTCTTCTCCGTTTTCTTTTCTTCTTCGTTTTGCGATGAACGCCCCGCGCAAGGCCCTGCCCCGCATCGATCCCGCCCGCTGCACCGGCTGCGGCTGGTGCGTGGCCGTGTGCCCGCCGCATGTCCTGTCGCTGCAGGTGCCGGGCCCGCAGCCGTGGGGGCACAAGCAGTCGGTGCTGCACGATGCGCCGGCCTGCACGGGGTGCGCGCTGTGTGCGGTGCGCTGTCCGTTCGATGCGATCGGCATGGTGCGCACCGGCTGAGGGCTGCCCGCGGGTGCTGTAGGACAAATCGCGTCAGGCGTCGGGGCGCTGGGCCCACCCGCGATCGGTTCCATGCATGTTGTGATCGCGTCTTGTTTGTTTTGTTGTTCACCGCACAAGGAGCACCGCATGTCCGAAAAATCCGCATCCGTCCATTGGGAAGGCGCTGGCAAGACCGGCCAGGGCCAGATCAGCACCGAGACCGGCGCACTCAAGCAGCACCCCTATGGCTTCGGCAGCCGCTTCGGCGACGACCGCACGGGCACCAATCCGGAAGAGATCGTGGGCGCGGCGCACGCGGCCTGCTTCACGATGGCCTTCGCGTTTGCCTGCGAGAAGGCCGGCATCTCGACCGAGACCCTCGACACCACCGCCAAGGTGCGGCTGGCCAAGGAGGGCGAGGGCTTCAAGATCGACCGCATCGCCCTCACGCTGACGGCCAAGGTGCCGGGCGTGGACGAGGCGCAGTTCCAGAAGATCGCCGCCGAGGCCAAGGCGAACTGCCCGCTGTCCAAGGCCCTGGCGAGCGTGCCCGAGATCACGCTGACCGCCACGCTCCAGGCCTGACGGCAGGTGCTGTGCCGCCCGCGCGGCCGGCGCCGCGCGTTGGAGCCGAAATGGCCTTCAGCACAAGCGATACTAGGGCATATTGCTATCAATTAAATAGCATTTGGGCAGCGGTTGTGGGGCGTGCATCGCGTCCTGTACACTTGCCGCCCATGTCGTGCCGTTCTTCCTTTGCCACCGTCGCTCGCGTTGCCCGTCCGGGTCGCGCCGCGGTGCTGCCCGCCACCGCGCGGGCCCGGATGAACGCACGAATGATTACCACCATTACCACCGCGGCGACCTAGCCTTGGTGCAGGGTGGCCGTCCCGGCGGCCACCTGGTGTCATTCCCTCCCCGAACGAACCCAGCCTGGCAGCTGGGTTTTTTGTTGGCCGTTTTGTGGCCCGTTTCTGGAGAGTGTGAGCATGTTCAACGACCCCCACCTGAGTCCCTGGTCCGCCGGCCCTGGCGAGGCCCGCGCGCCCATCCCCATGCAGCGTCCGCTGCGCGTGGGGATGATCGGCATCGGCACGGTGGGCGCCGGCACCTGGCGGGTGCTGCGCCGCAACCAGGCCGCCATTGCGGGGCGCGCGGGCCGGGGCATCGAGATCGTGGCCGTGGCGGCGCGCAACCTGGCGCGGGCCGCGGCCGTGCTGGACGGCGCCGAGGGCGTGGAGCTGACGGACGACCCGATGCGCGTGGCGACCCACCCCGGCGTGGACGTGGTGGTGGAAGCCGCTGGCGGCACCGGCCCGGCGCGCGATTGGGTGCTGGCGGCCATCGCCCACGGCAAGCACGTGGTGACGGCCAACAAGGCGCTGCTGGCGGTGCACGGCAACGAGATCTTCGCGGCGGCGCAGCAGCGCGGCGTGGCAGTGGCCTACGAGGGCGCGGTGGCGGTGAGCATCCCCATCGTCAAAGCGCTGCGCGAGGGCCTCACGGCCAACCGCATCGAGTGGGTGGCCGGCATCATCAACGGCACCACCAATTTCATCCTGACCCAGATGCGCGACGAGGGGCTGGACTTCGCGGCAGCGCTCGGCCAGGCGCAGGCGCTGGGCTATGCCGAGGCCGACCCATCGTTCGACGTGGACGGCGTGGACGCCGCGCACAAGGCCACGCTGCTGGCGGCCAACGCGTTCGGCATGCCGGTGCGCTTCGAGCGGGCGCACGTGGAGGGCATCCGCGGGCTGCAGGCGATCGACGTGGCGTGCGCCCAAGCGCTGGGCTTTCGCATCAAGCTGCTGGGCATGGCGCGCCGGAATCTGGAGGCGGGCGAGGGCGAAGACCAGGGCGTGGAGCTGCGTGTGCACCCCGCCCTGGTGCCTGCACGGCACCTGCTGGCGCAGGTGGACGGGTCGATGAACGCGGTGCTGGTCAAGGGCGACGCCTGTGGCGTGACGATGTACTACGGCGCGGGCGCGGGCTCCGAGCCCACCGCGTCGGCTGTGGTGGCCGATCTGGTGGACGTGGCGCGCCTGGCGGCCGACGGCAGCGCCGCGCACCGCGTGCCGCACCTGGCGTTCCATCCGCATGCGCAGCAGGACCGGGCGGTGAAGTCCATCGGGGATGTGCGCACGCGGCATTACCTGCGCGTGCCAGTGGCGGCGGGGCGGGCGGATGCCATTGGGGTGGTGTCGGAGCACCTGGCGCGCGCTGGGGTGGCGGTGCAATCGCTGAAGGTGCACGCCGTAGTGGCTGCGCAGGGCGATGCAGCCGTGGACCAGGTGCTGGCACTCACGCACGAGGCCGCCGATGCGCAGGTGCAGGCGGTACTGGAGCAACTGCGCGAGGTGCCGGGCCTGTGCGTGCAGGCGCCGGTGCGGCTGCGGGTGGAAATGCTGGAGTGACGACGGGGGCGGGCGAGGGGTCTGCTGCTGCGGCGGCGGCGCGAGTGCGCGGCCCCGCCGTCCGCTCAGCGCTTTTGCTTCTGGTAGGCCTCGTGGGCCGGCTTGCCGCGGTCGGTGTCCTGCAGGCCGCGCTGCACGTCCTTGTAGGCCTGCTGCATCTCTTCGGATGGCTCGCCGCCGGTCATCTCCACCGCCTGATCGCGCTCGTGCGGCAGGCGGGGCTCGGGGCCGTCGGGGTTCTTGCTGTCGGCGTCAGGGGCGGGGTGTGACTGCGTGGTGTCGACGCGGCGCTCCTTGCGCTCGGGCACCGGGGTCTCGGAAAGGGAATCGCGGGGGGTGGACATTGCGGGGCTCCTGTCGTGTGGCTGTGCCGGAAAGGCATGGCCTCGATGCTAGGAAAGCCCTCGGGCGGCGTCTGTAGGCGGGTGCGCACAGCCGGCGACGGCGGGGGCGATTTGAAGCCTTTCAGGCCGCTGGCGCAATCAATACTAGGGCGTATTGCTATTAATTGAATAGCAACCGGGTGGTGCTTCGGCACGCGGCCGCCCGCCGCGGCGGTGGCGGCCCCGCGCGCAATCCACGGCGGGATCGAAGCCCCTCAGGCCGCGTCCGCCGTTTCCAGCACGGGCGCGCAGTCGATGCGCGTGCGGACCGAGTTGGCGAGAAAGCACGCCGCGTGCGCCCGGTGGTGCAGCGCCTCCAGCGCCTCCTGGCTGGGCGCGTGGGCGGGGTCGAAGCGGGTGACGGGGCGCAGCTGCACGTGGGCGACCACGGGGCGGCCCTGGTCGTCCGGCGCCATCGTGCCCACGGCGTCGTCGCGGTAGTGGTCCACGCGCCAGCCGTCGCGGCAGGCCAGGTCCAGGAACCACAGCATGTGGCAGCTCGACAGCGCCGCGACGAAGGCCTCTTCCGGGTCCACCGCAGCTGCGTCGGAGTAAGGCAGGGGCACGACGTGCGGCGAGGACGACGCGGCCACGGTGGCCCCGCCGTCGAACTGCCATTGGTGGGCGCGGTGGTAGCGCCGGTCCAGGAAGGCGTCGCTGCCGCGCTGCCAGGTGATGGAGGCCAGGTGTTCTGCCATGGGGGTCTCGTTTCGGTCGGTTGGAGGGGTGGGGAACAAGGGACGCCCCGGGAGTTTAGGGACCTCCGGCCGTGCCCTGCCGAGAACCCGAACCGTTTCCGGGGCCGGCCCGGGCATGCCACACTACTGTATGTCTCAACAGGAATGGGCCGCGCAGGCCCTGCAGTCTTTCGATGCGGTGGTGGGCGCCACCGAGGGGTTCCGCAGCCGCGCCGGCCAGCGGCGCATGGCCGAGCAGGTGGCGCACACCTTCAGCGTGGCGCAGCTGGGCAAGGTGGAGGAGGGGCCCGACGGCGAGGCGCCGCCGCCCACGCGCTCCATCGCCGTCGTGCAGGCGGGCACGGGGGTCGGCAAGTCGCTGGCCTACAGCGTGCCGGCCATCGCCATGGCGATCTCGCGCGGCACGCGGGTGCTGATCTCCACGGCCACGGTGGCGCTGCAGGAGCAGCTCGTCAACAAGGACCTGCCTGCCCTGGCCGCGCGCATGGAGCAGCCCTTCAAGTTCGCCCTGGCCAAGGGCCGCGGGCGCTATGTGTGCAAGCTCAAGCTGGAGCGGCTCGCCGGCACGGGCGAGGCCCATTCGCCGGAGGAGGAGGACCTTTTCGCCGAGGAAGAGGCCGCCACCCGCGCCGCGCGCCCGCGCCAGGAGACCGAGGCGCGCATGAAGTTCTACGCCACCATGGCCGACGTGCTCGCCAAGGGCGCCTGGGACGGCGACCGCGACAGCCTGGAGGTGCCGCCCGAGTCCGAGGTGTGGAGCCCCGTGGCGGCCGAGGCCAGCTCCTGCACCGGCAAGCACTGCCCGGCCTTCAGCCAGTGCACCTATTACGACCGGCGCAAGGCGCTGGTGGCCGCGCAGGTCATCGTGGCCAACCACGACCTGCTGCTGTCCTCGCTGGGCGCGCGGCTGCTGCCCGAGCTGGACAACTGCCTGCTGGTGCTGGACGAGGCGCACCACCTGCCCGCGACCGCGCTCGACCAGTTCGCGTGCGAGGCCGACCTGTCCCGCCTGACCTGGATCGACCGCCTGGCCAGCCGCGCGCTGCGCATCGGCGCGCTGGTCGAGGTGGAGGAGATCGCCGACATCCCCAACCATTCCGCGCGCCTGCGCGCCGCGCTGCAGGACGTGGCCCGGCTGGTGATGGACGTGTACGGCGAGCAGCTGCGCGCCCCCAGGCCGGCCTGGGGCGGCCGCGCCCGCCCGCAGGCGCCCGGCATGCCCACCCGGGCCCGCGTGGCCGGCGGCGTGCTGCCCGAGGCGCTGGTGGAGCCGCTGGGCCAGATGGCGCACCACGCCGAGGGCTTTCTGAACGCACTGCGCGCCATCGCCAAGGCCCTGCGCGCCGAGATCCGCGACAAGCCCGACGAGGCGCGGCGCCTGTCCACGCTCTATGCCCAGGTCGGCGCGCTTGCGCCCCGGCTGGAGGGCGTGCACGCCACCGCGCAACTGCTGCTGCAGGACGCGCCCGAGGGCGCGGTGCCCGCCGCCAAATGGTTCACGCTGGAGGTGGAGGGCGACTTCATCGTCGTGAAGGCGCACGCCAGCCCCATCCTGCCGGGCAACGCGCTGCGCCACCACCTGTGGTCGGCCGTGCGCGGGGCGGTGCTCACCTCGGCCACGCTGACGAGCTGCGGGCAGTTCGACTTCTTCCTGCGCGAGGCGGGGCTGTTCGGCGACGAGACCGTCATCACCCTGGAGGTGCCCAGCCCGTTCGACTACGCGCTGCAGGGCACGCTGATCGCCACCGAGACCGTGGCCGACCCGCGCGAGGCCCAGGCCTTCACCGCCGAGATGGTGGATGCGCTGCTGACCGACCTGGCCATGGTCGAGTCCGGCGCGCTGGTGCTCTTCACCTCGCGCGACCAGATGCGCCAGGCCGTCGATGCGCTGCCCACCGCCATGCGCGCCAGCGTGCTGGTGCAGACCGCGCTGCCCCGCACCCAGCTGCTGGCGCGCCACCGCGAGCGCGTGGCGAACGGCGAGCCGTCCATCATCTTCGGCATGCAGTCGTTCGGCGAGGGGCTGGACCTGCCGGGCGCGCTGTGCGAATCGCTGTTCATCACCAAGCTGCCGTTCGCGCCGCCCGACGACCCGGTGGGCGAGTCGCGCGCCGAATGGCTGCGGGCCGCGGGGCGCGACCCGTTCAGCGAACTGGTGGTGCCGGCCACGGCCATCCGCCTGGCGCAGTGGGTGGGCCGCGCGATCCGAACGGAGGAAGACCGCGCTCACGTGTACTGCTACGACAAGCGGCTGGTGCGCACGTCGTATGGACAGCGGCTGTTGAAGGGGTTGCCGCCGTTTGCGCTGGAGCGGCGCCCGGCGGCCTGAGCCTGACCCGCAGGCGCGGGCCGGCCGGCCCCGGCGGCCCGCGCGGAGATGTCGGACATGCCCCACAGGGCCCCGGGCCGCGAGCCGACCGTGGGCGCAGCAGGGCCCCCCTACATTGGGACCTCCCTCCCGCGCCGCGCGCCCTCTTCGCGCGGCGTTCGGCCTCCTTCCCTGCTTGCCGGAGACACCCATGAGCAACGACGACACCACCTCCCCCCACGCCACGCTGTGGCGGCTGATCAAGGACATCCGCTTCGGCATGCTCACGCACCGCGCCGCCAGCGGCATGCTGCATGCCCACCCGCTGACCACGCAGAACAAGGACATCGACGAGCAGTCGCAGCTGTTCTTCTTCATCCCGCGCGACGGAGAGCTGTTCGAGCGCCTGCGCTCGGACAGCCAGGTCAACGTGACCTACTCCAACCCCGAGAAGGACAGCTATGTTTCGCTGTCCGGCGCGGCCGGCTTCATCGAAGACATCGCCAAGAAAGAGGCGCTGTGGTCGCCCATGGCGAAGGCCTGGTTTCCGGACGGCGTGAACGACCCCAACCTGGTGCTGCTGGCCATCCACATCAGCCACGCCGAGTACTGGGACGTCAAGGAAAGCAAGATGACCCAGCTGTTCAAGATGGCCAAGGCGGCCGTCACGGGCAACCCGCCCAAGGACATGGGCGAGCACAAGGAACTGTCGCTGTCCTGAGGGCGGCTTTTTCGCCCCCCATCGATCCCATCGTTTCATTCCCCCGTTCGCAAGGAGACACACCATGGCCAACGACAAGCAGGAGCCCGGCAAGGGCAAAGTGGAAAACGACCACAACCGCCAAGGCAACCAGGAGCCCACCCAAAAGAACGAAGCCCAGCGCACGCCGGAAAGCCGGAACGACCGTGATGCCCACATCGGCAGCGGCAACCAGGTGCAGTCGCGCCAGGGCGCGGCAGGCAGCGGGGGCGGGCGCGGCGCCGGCTGAAGCCGCTGCACCCTGGCAACGACAGGGGCCTTCGGGCCCCTTTATTTCGCGCAGATGCCCTTGAAAGATTCCATGGAACATCCATTTACCATCCAATGGGATGGAAAAACGAGGTTTTTATGGCAACGACGGCACTTGAGCGCATCAACAAGGTTCCCGATTCGGAGAAGGTGACGATCAATCTGGGGTACGTGGACCTGGGCCACATCGACCTGCTGGTGTCCGAGGGGTTCTATTCGAACCGCACGGACTTCATCCGCACCGCGATCCGCAACCAGCTGGTCGCCCAGGCCGATGCGGTGCGGCAGGTGGTGGCCCGCAAGACGCTGGTGCTGGGGCTGCAGCGGTTCGGACGGGCCGAACTGGAGGCCGTCCAGGCCGCAGGGCAGACGCTGGAGATCCGCGTGCTGGGCCTGTGCACCATCGACGACGACGTGCCCCCTGCATTGGCCCAGGCGACCATCGCCTCGGTCCATGTGCTGGGGGCGCTGCACGCCAGCGCGGCGGTCAAGGCCGCGCTGGTCGGCCGCATCGGCTGACACCCACCGGCACGCGCCGGTGGACACGACGACAAGGGACGGACCCGCGCCTTCGGCGCTGGCGACCGGACCACCATGGCAGACCGGCCCGATTCGAAGGCGGCGGCGAGACAAGAGACACGACGAGACGAACGCGGCACGCAGCGCCCTTGGGGGCCCGATGCCGCCCCCGCACGCCAGGGCCCCCGCGGCCCGCTTTTCGAAAGGATTCCCCATGGACTGGAACAAGAAGGTCAAGCAGCTTCTGAACGAAGTCACCCCGCTGATGCGCACCGGCCAACTCGCCGACGCCACCCGCGCCATCCAGCAGGCCCTGGCCGGCCAAGGCACGGCCGCAGCCACCGCGGCGGGGAGCGCTGCCGCCGGCCGTGTGGCGGCCTGGCGCGAGCGCTTCGGCGCGGCACCCAGCAGCCCCGCCGCGGCATGGAAGGCCCCCTTCGGCGCGCCCGACGTGGAAGATGCGGTGGTGGTCGACCGGCCGGCCGCCCCGGCGCCTGACGCGCACCGGCCATCGCCATCGCCATCGCCTCGCAACGCGAGAGCCGAAGCCCCCGGCAGTTTTACGCGGGTGGCCTTCGCCGGCCCGGCCGGCGCGCCGCAGGACCACTACTACCTCAGTGTGCCCCCCGGCGCGGCCGCGGGCACGCCGATGCCGCTGGTGCTCATGCTGCACGGCTGCACGCAGAACCCGCAGGACTTCGCCCTCGGCACCGGCATGAACGAGGCCGCTGCGCCCGCGAACGCGCTCGTGCTGTACCCCGCGCAGGCCCAGGGCGCCAACGCCCACGGCTGCTGGAACTGGTTCCGTCCGCAGGACCAGCAGCGCGGCCACGGCGAGCCCGCCACGCTGGTCGCCATGGTGCGCGATGCGATGGCGCGCCACCCCGTGGATGCCCGCCGCGTGTACGTGGCGGGCCTGTCCGCCGGCGGGGCCATGGCCGCGCTGCTGGCGCGCGAATACCCCGACGTGTTCGCGGCCGTGGGCGTGCATTCGGGCCTGCAGGCCGGCGCCGCGCACAACGTGATGGGCGCGCTGTCGGCCATGAAGAACGGCGCCAAGGGCACGCCCGGCCCGGCATCCCCCGCCCGCGAGGGCGGGGCCGGTGCCCCGCCGCTCATCGTGTTCCACGGCGATGCCGACGAGACGGTGCACGCCCGCAATGGCGAGCAGCTGCTGGCCGCGGCGCTGCGGTCCGCGCCCGGTGCCCGGCCCGAGGCCGAAACCGGCCAGAGCCCCGGCGGCCAGCGCTACACGCGCACCGTGTACCGCGCCGCACCGGGCAGCGGCCCGGGCGCGGTGGTGGCCGAGCACTGGCAATTGAACGGCGCGGGCCATGCCTGGGCCGGGGGCCACGCGCGGGGCAGCTACACCGATCCGCGCGGGGTGGACGCGACGGCGCAGATGCTGCGGTTCTTCCTGGAGCACCCCCGCGCCGCCGGCTGATCGGGCGCAAGGCGCGGTGGTGGCGTCAGTCGATCACCACCTTCGCGTCCGCCACCAGCCGGGCGAAGCGCTCGGTTTCGCTGCGGATCTGCTGGGCCATCTGCTCGCGGGTGTTGCCCACCGGCTCGGCGCCGATGTCGGCCATGCGCTTGCGGAACTCCGGTGACTGGATCACCTTCACCATCTCGGCGTTCAGCCGGTCCAGGATGTCCCGGGGCGTGGCCGCCGGGGCGAGCACGCCGAACCACGTGCCCAGGTCGAAGCCTTTCAGGCCCGCCTCGTCCAGCGTGGGCACCTCGGGCAGGGCCGAGGAGCGCTGGAGGGTGGACACCGCCAGCGCCCGCAGCTTGCCGGCCTTGATGTGCGGCAGCACGGGCGTGATGGTGTCGAACGACATGGTGATCTGGCCGCCCAGCAGGTCGGTGGCCAGCGGGCCGCTGCCCTTGTAGGGAATGTGGCCCAGCGACGTGCCGGTGAGGCCCTGGAACTGCGTGCCGATCAGGTGCTGCGCGGTCCCGTTGCCGTTGGAGCCGAAGGTCAGCTTGCCCGGCTGCGCCCTGGCCTGTGCCACCAGGTCGGCCACGGTCCTGGCCGGGTTGTCGGCGTGGACGACCAGCACGTTGGGCACCAGCGCCACCGTGGTGATGGGGGCCAGGTCCTTCTGGAAGTCGTAGGGCAGTTTCTTGTACACGCTGGTGGCGATGGTGTGGTGCACCGCGCCCATCAGCAGGGTATAGCCGTCGGGCTTGGACCGGGCCACGTAGTCGACGCCGATGGTGGCGCCGGCCCCCGGGCGGCTTTCCACGATGACGGGCTGGCCGAGCGACACCGTCAGCCGGTCGGCCAGCGCCCGCGCCAGCACGTCGGTGGTGCCGCCGGCGGGAAAGGGCACCGTCAGGCTGATGGTCTTGGTGGGCCAGGCGGCCTGGGCGAGGGCGCTGCCGCTGGCCAGCACCGGGAGGGCGGCCGCGAAAGCGTGCAGCAGCACCTGCCGCCGCCGGCGCGCGGGGAAAAGTTTCGGGGCCATGCTGGTCTCCTGGGAGAGCGCTCTGCGGCGCCTGGGGGATGGCCCGCCGCTACGCGGTCGGGCGAAGGAAGGAATGAGAGAGGGAACTCAGGCGGCCAGCCGCTGCGCCTGGCGGGTGCCGGCCAGGTGGTCGCACACCGCCTGCGTGACCTGGGCCGTGGTGGCCTGGCCGCCCAGGTCCCGCGTGTGCAGGGCCGGGTCCGCGGTGACGTGTTCGATGGCCCGCATCAGGCGCCGGGCGGCGTCCGCCTCGCCCAGGTGTTCGAGCAGCATCACGGCCGACCAGAACGTGCCCACCGGGTTCGCCAGGCCCTGGCCCATGATGTCGAAAGCCGACCCGTGGATGGGCTCGAACATCGAGGGATAGCGCCGCTCGGGATCGATGTTGCCGGTCGGTGCGATGCCCAGGCTGCCCGCCAGTGCGGCGGCCAGGTCGCTCAGGATGTCGGCATGCAGGTTGGTGGCGACGATGGTGTCCAGCGTGGCCGGGCGGTTCACCATGCGGGCCGTGGCGGCGTCCACCAGTTCCTTGTCCCAGGCCACGTCGGGAAAGTCGCGAGAGACCTCCAGCGCGATCTCGTCCCACATCACCATCGCGTGGCGCTGGGCGTTGCTCTTGGTGATCACGGTGAGCTGCCGTCGCGGGCGCGACCGGGCGAGCTGGAAGGCGTAGCGCAGGATGCGCTCCACGCCCACGCGCGTCATGATCGACACGTCGGTGGCGGCCTCGATCGGGTGGCCCTGGTGCACCCGGCCACCCACGCCGGAGTATTCGCCCTCCGAGTTCTCGCGCACGATCACCCAGTCCAGCTGCTCGGGCGTGCAGCGCTTGAGCGGGCCGTCGATGCCCGGCAGGATGCGCGTGGGCCGCACGTTGGCGTACTGGTCGAAGCCCTGGCAGATCTTCAGGCGCAGGCCCCACAGGGTGATGTGGTCAGGAATGTGCGGATCGCCCGCCGAGCCGAACAGGATGGCGTCCTTGCCGCGCAGGGCGTCCAGCCCGTCGGCCGGCATCATGGCGCCGTGCGCGCGGTAGTGGTCGCCGCCCCAGTCGAAGTCTTCGAACTCGAAGCGCAGCGTGTCGTCGGTGGCGGCCAGGGCCTGCAGGACCTGGCGGCCGGCGGGAATCACTTCCTTGCCGATCCCGTCTCCGGGAATGGTGGCGATGGCGTAGGTGGTCATGGGTGGTTCGGTCGAAAAGCGTTGGGGACCGCGCCACTCTAGGCACCGCCGGCCTTTCGGCGCGGGGCTATAGTGAAACCATTGTTCACCTGGATTCAACAATCCAGCGGCCCGCCCCACCACTCTTTTTTCCTGCTGCCTGCCCATGCCTGCCGCCCACGCCCTTCCCGCCATCCAGCCGGCCGACCTGGGGTTTTTCTCGGTGCTGGCCAGTTGCGGCAGCTTGAGCGCCGCCGCGCGCGAGCTGGGCATCACCACGCCGGCCGTCAGCAAGCACCTGGCGCTGATGGAGGCGCGCGTGGGCGTGCCGCTGGTCAACCGCACGACGCGCCGCATGGGTCTCACGCCCGAGGGCGAGCTGTACCTGGCGCACGCGCGCCGCATCCTGGGCGAGATCCACGACCTGGAAGAGTTGCTGGGCCTGTCGCGCGCGACGCCGAAGGGCCTGCTGCGGGTGAATGCCACGCTGGGGTTCGGGCGCCGTCACATCGCGCCGCTCATCTCGCGCTTCGCGCGCCTGCACCCGCAGGTACAGGTGCAACTGCAGCTGTCCGTGAACCCGCCCGCGCTCACCGACGATGCGTTCGACGTGTGCATCCGATTCGGCGCGCCGCCCGAGGCGCGCGTGATCGCCAGGCACCTGGCGCACAACCGGCGGTTGCTGTGCGCATCGCCCGACTACCTGGCGCGCCACGGCACGCCGAAGGTGCCCAACGACCTGGTACACCACAACTGCCTGGGCATCCGCCAGGGCGAGGAGGCCTACGGCGTGTGGCGGCTCACGCGCGGCCGCGGGCGCCATGCGGTCACCGAGTCGGTGAAGACGCGCGGCAGCCTCACCACCAACGACGGCGAGATCGCCGTGCGCTGGGCCCTGGAAGGGCACGGCATCCTGATGCGGGCCGAGTGGGACATCGAGCGCCACCTGCGCAGCGGGCAACTGGTGCCGGTGCTGCCCGCCTACAGCACGCCCGATGCCGACATCCACGCCGTGTACCCGCAGCGCCACCAGTCCGCGGCGCGGGTGCGGGCCTTCGTCGATTTCGTGGCGCAGGCGCTGTCGGACCGGGGCCGGGCCCGCGGCGGGGACGGCGACACGGAGTGAGTCTGTGCCGCGCGGCCGTGGCGGCGCCTTCGCGCCGGCCGGTCCGGGCACTTCGCCGAAAATGCGGGCATTCCGCACGCCGACCCCTTTGCCGCCCCGCCATGTCCCTCATCGCCGTCATCGATTTCGAAACCACGGGCATCTCGCCCGGCCAGGGCGCGCGGGCGACCGAAGTGGCCATCGTGCTGCTGGACAACGGCCAGGTGGTGGACCGCTTTCAGAGCCTGATGAACGCCGGCGCGTGGATTCCGCCGTTCATCACGCAGCTGACGGGCATCACCAACGCCATGGTGGCCGCCGCACCCGATGCGGCGCAGGTCATGCGGGAGGCGGCGCGCTTTGTGGGCGACACGCCCATGGTGGCGCACAACGCATCGTTCGACAGCAAGTTCTGGGCGGCCGAGTTGCAGTGTGCGGACCTTCCGGCGCCCCACGCCTTCGCGTGCACCGTGCTGCTGTCGCGTCGCCTGTACCCGGAGGCGCCCAGCCACAAGCTCGGCAGCATCGTCGGCCACCTGGATCTGCCGCTGGCGGAACGCGCCCACCGAGCCCTGGCCGATGCGGAGATGGCCGCGGCGCTGCTGGGCCGCATCCAGCACGACCTGCGCACCCGCTGGGGGGTGGCCGACCCCGCGCATGCCCTGCTCATGGGCCTGCAGCGCTGCGCGCGGCCCGCGTTGGGCAAGTGGTTCGCGCAGCACGGCGCGGCGGTGGCGAAGGCCATCGCGGGCGTTTAGCACCGCTCCGGGCCTCGTTTCGCGGGGATGCCCTGGGCTCAGGGGCCCCGGCTTTGGTCAGTAGCGCGCGCGCCCGAAGCTGTCGAGGATGGCGATCTCCGTGAACAGGCTGCCTTCGCGCCGGTTGTTCAGGAACGACACCTCGTAGCCGCCCAGATCGATGCGCGGCAGGCGCGACAGCGTCTCGGCCAGCGCCCGGCCATCCACGCCCCCACTGCTGCTGCGCGGCACGGCCTTGATCCCCTGGCCGATGGTCTTGGCCACGAGGAAGCCTTCGAACGCCGCCAGCGAGGCGATGCTGGCGCTCTGCTGCGCTGCCTGCATGGCCTGGCGGAATTCGCGCACCACCGGAATCGACTGGTTGGTGAGCGCCGGGAACACCTGTGTCATGCCCACGCCGCGGGCGTTTTCCGCGCCCACGGCATCCACCAGCTTCACGGGGTCGAGGTCGGAGATGCCGACCACCTGCGCATGCCCGCCGGCTGCGCGGTAGGCCTTCACGAAGGCGCTGCCCGCGGCTTGGCCCGCCACCATCACGATCACCTGCGCATCGGCCTTGAGCAGTTTGGCCAGCGCGGGCTGGATGTCCGACGAGGTGCGCTCGTAGGGCTCCTTGGCGACCAGTGCCAGCTTGCGCTGCGACAGGGCCGCCGTGAGCGCCTCCAGGCCCTTTTCGCCATAGGCGTCGTTCTGGTAGAGCGCCGCGAACTTGGTCATGCCGATGGCGTCGCCCATCTGTGCGACCAGCTTGGTCAGCTCCGTGCTGTAGCCGGCGCGCACGTGAAAGACGTAGGGGTTCACCGGCTCGCGGATGACCTGCGAGCCCGAGCGCGTGGGAAACAGCGGCACGCCGCTGTCCTGCGGCAGCTTCGCCTCGATCAGCGCCTGGGTGTTGCTGGTGGCGAAAGAGATCAGCGCGGCGGGCTTCATGGCCAGCAGCTTGCGGGCGCCGGCCAGCGTCTTCTCGGGCTTGAATTCATCGTCTTCCACGACGAGCCGCACCTCCAGGCCGGGAAACGCCTGGCTCTTTTGCGCTTCGGCAAAGTAGGTTTCCACCCCCAGCACCACCTGCTTGCCCACTTCGGCGGCATTGCCTCCGGTCAGCGGCGCCACCATGCCGACGATGACGTGAGGGGCCGCGCGGGCGGCAGAGCCGATCCAGGGAAGGGCCAGCGAGGCGCCCAGGCGGGTGGTGAATACACGGCGTTTCATGGAACGTGCTCCTGTGGAGGGCAGACAGCAGAGAAGGGCGCCAACGCGCCCGGACGAACCGATGCAGAAGAACCGGCACGCCCCTGCAAATGCAAGAACGTGCGAAATGTATGACCTATTGTTAATCAGTTTTTGTGGCGGTTGGACCCCTGTGGACGGGATTTGATCGTCCTGTGCTAGGATTTGCCGCTATGCAACGCAATCTGCTGCTATCCCCGCTATCGCTAGGCCTAGTGCCTGGCCGGGGTCTGCCTGCGTTCGCCGTCACCGTTGCCTAAAAGCGCAACACCGATTTCCCCCTGACCCCGGCCCGCGAACCAGCCTCCACCCATGGTGGAGGGCTGCAGGGGATGTCGTTCACCGTTCACCGTTGATTCGACCCGTGCCCCAGCGCTGCCTTGCAGCGCGGCACACACCGTTCGTGGAGCCTCTCATGATTTCCAAGCCCGCTACCAAGTACCAGCCCATCGCCCCCATCGCGCTGGCCGACCGCACCTGGCCTTCCAAGACCATCACCCGCGCCCCTATCTGGTTGTCCACCGACCTGCGCGACGGCAACCAGGCGCTGTTCGAGCCGATGAACGGCGAGCGCAAGATGAAGCTGTTCCACGAGCTCGTGCGCATCGGCTTCAAGGAAATCGAGGTGGGCTTTCCCGCCGCATCGCAGACCGACTACGACTTCGTGCGCCGCCTCATCGACGAGAACCTCGTGCCCGACGACGTGACCCTGATGGTCATGACGCAGTCGCGCGCCGACCTCATCGAGCGCACCGTCGAGGCCGTGCGCGGCGCGCCGCGCGCCATCGTGCATCTGTACAACGCCACCGCCCCCGTGTGGCGCCGCGTGGTGTTCGGCATGAACGTGACGCAGGTGATGGCGTTCATCGACCAGCACGTCTCGCACCTGAAGCGCCTGACCGATGCCCAGCCCGAAACCCGCTGGACGCTGCAGTATTCGCCCGAAACCTTCAGCGCGACCGAGCTGGAAGTCTCGCTCGAAGCCTGCCAGACCGCCATCGCCGCCTGGGGCGTGGGCCCGGGTCGCGAGATCATCATCAACCTGCCCACCACGGTGGAAAACGCCACCCCCAACGTGTTCGCCGACCAGATCGAGTGGATGCACCGGCGCCTGAGCCCCCGCGAGCACATCGTGCTCTCGGTGCACCCGCACAACGACCGCGGCACCGGCGTGGCGGCGGCCGAGCTGGCCATGATGGCCGGCGCCCAGCGCGTGGAAGGCTGCCTCTTCGGCAATGGCGAGCGCAGCGGCAACCTCGACGTGGTGACGGTGGCGCTCAACCTCTACACGCAGGGCGTGCATCCGGGGCTCGACTTCTCCGACATCAACGCCGTGGCGCGCGTGGCCGAGGAATGCACCGCGCTGCCCGTGCACCCGCGCCACCCGTACGTGGGCGACCTGGTGTTCACCTCGTTCTCGGGCTCGCACCAGGACGCGATCAAGAAGGGCTTCGCCGCCCACGACCCCGAGGGCCTGTGGCAGGTGCCCTACCTGCCCATCGACCCGGCGGACCTCGGCCGCACCTACGACAGCGTGATCCGCGTCAACAGCCAGTCGGGCAAGGGCGGCATCGCCTTCCTGCTGGAGCGCGAGCGCGGCGTGGTCATGCCGCGCCGCATGCAGGTGGAGTTCAGTGCCGTGGTGCAGCGCCAGACCGATGCCAGCGAGACCGAGATGACCGGCGCCACGCTGTGGTCGCTGTTCCAGGCCACCTACCTCGAGACCCCCGCGGGCGTGCCCGGCGCCATCGTCTGCCATGCCCACCGGCTGGCCGACGACGGCCGCGGCATCGAGCTGGACGTGACCATCGACGGCGCGCGCCAGACCCTGCAGGGCCAGGGCAACGGCCCGATCGACGCCACGGTGGACGCCCTGGGCCTGCCGCTGCGCGTGCACGGCTACGAGGAGCGCGCGACCGGCTCCGGCGCCGATGCGCAGGCCCTGGCCATCGTGGAGGCGGCCCTCGACGGCGTGCCCGGCGCGACCTTCGGCGTGGGCCTGCACCACAACATCGTCACGGCGTCGGTGCATGCGGTGGTGAGCGCGGCCAACCGGCTGGCGCAGCGCCGGCAGGCAGTGCCGGCTGCGGCTGGCGTTCCGAGCGAGGCTTGAGGCTTGGCCGGGAAAGTCAGCCCAGCGGTGTCCGTCGCCATGTGCCCATCACCTACCAAGCCCAACCCCCCGCGCATCGCGCTGATCCATGCCCTGCCGCATTCCGTCGAACCCATCAACGCCGCCTTCGCGCAGCAGTGGCCCGAGGCGCTGCGCATGAACCTGCTGGACGACAGCCTCTCGGCCGACCTGGCGCGCTCGGGTGCGGGGCTGGATGCGGCCATGCACGACCGGTTCCTGCGGCTGGCGGACTACGCCGTGGGCACGGGCGCACACGCGCTGCTGTTCACCTGCTCGGCCTTCGGGCCGTGCATCGAGGCGGTGGCGCGCCGGCATGCGGGGCTGCCGGTGCTCAAGCCCAACGAGGCCATGGTGGACGACATCGCGCAGGCCCCCGGCGAAGGGGCTGTGGGCCTGATCGCCACCTTCGCGCCCACGCTGGCCTCCATGCCGCCGGAGTTTCCCGCGCACGTGGCGCTGCGCACGGCCCTGGCCGACGGCGCCCTCGACGCGCTGAACCGGGGCGATGCAGCGCTGCACGACCGGCTCATCGCCGAGCAGGCGCGCGCGCTGCAGGCGCAGGGCTGCCGCCGCATCGCGCTCGCGCAATTCAGCATGGCGCGCGCCCGGGGCGCGTGCGAGGCGGCCACGGGGCTGCCGGTGTTCACCACCGTGCACAGCGCCGTCGCACGGCTGCGCCAGCGGCTGGGCTGAAAAGAAAAAAGGTGGACAGGCCGTGCGGCTCGGGCGCGCTCAGTGCCCCGCCGGCGCGCCGCCCGCCTGCCGGCCCACCGGCCGCAGGCCCCAGCTGGCAGCCAGCCACACCGCGCACAGCAACGCCGTCACGGCAAAGAGCTGCGGCGTGCCGGCCCACTT
Organism: Acidovorax sp. SUPP2825; assembly: GCF_030158995.1. Classification (NCBI taxonomy): domain Bacteria; kingdom Pseudomonadati; phylum Pseudomonadota; class Betaproteobacteria; order Burkholderiales; family Comamonadaceae; genus Acidovorax; species Acidovorax sp. SUPP2825. The sequence continues at coordinate 19,168 of NZ_BQXK01000012.1, forward strand.
GGCCAGCGCGCCGCCCAGGGCCCCCCCGGCGAACAGGCCCAGCGACTGCAGCGTGTTGTAGGTGCCCAGGGCCGCGCCGCGCAGGTGCGGCGGCGCCATGCGCGAGACCAGGCTGGGCTGGCTGGCCTCCAGCGCGTTGAAGCCGCAAAAGAACACGAACAGCAGCAGCCCCAGCGCCCACAGCGCGGGCACGGCGCCGGCCGCGGCCACGCCGCCCAGGCCCAGCTGCACCAGCAGCACCAGCCCGATGGCGGCCAGCAGCGACTCGCGCAGGCGGCCGCGCCGCTCCAGCGCGAACAGCCCGCCCATCATGGCGAACGACAGCACCACGGCGGGCAGGTACACCTGCCAATGCGCGGCCTTGGGCAGCCCCGCCTGCACCAGCAGCGCGGGCACGGCCACCCACATGGCCATCTGCACCGTGTGCAGCACGAACACGCCCAGGTTCAGCCGCAGCAGGTCGGCATGGCGCCACACCTCGGCCAGGCGCCCGCGCGGGGCGTCGGCATGGCGCGCGGGCTCGGGCGGCACCACCCACAGCACCACGGCGATGCCGCCCAGCGCCAGTACGCAGGTCAGCCCGAACAGGCCCGCCAGGCCGATGTGCGCGGCCAGCACGGGGGCCGCGACGAGCGCCACGGCGAACATCAGCCCGATGCTGCCGCCCACCAGCGCCATGGCCTTGGTGCGCACGGCATCGCGCGTCTGGTCGGCCAGCAGCGCCGTCACGGCGGCCGACACCGCGCCCGCGCCCTGCAGCGCCCGGCCGGCCAGCAGCCCAGTGAGCGAGTCGGCCAGCGCCGCCAGCAGGCTGCCGGCGGCGAACACGGCCAGGCCCAGCACGATCACGCGCTTGCGCCCGAAGCGGTCGGACGCCATGCCCAGCGGCAGCTGCAGCACCGCCTGTGTGAGGCCGTAGATGCCCATGGCCAGGCCGACGAGCGCGGGATCGTCGCCGCCCGGATATTTGCGCGCTTCGAGCGCGAACACGGGCAGCACGAGGAACAGCCCCAGCATGCGCAGCGCGAAGATCAGCGCCAGCGCGAGGCTGGAGCGGCGCTCCAGCGGCGTCATGGCGGTGGCGTTGGACGGGGGCGAGGCGGTGGCGCCTGGACCTGGAAGGTGGGTGGAGGAATCCGGCACGGTGGGTGCGCTGAGGGCCTGAAGCCAAAGCCGCGATTCTCGCCCATCGCCCGCAGGCCGGAACCGGCGCCACCGCGCAGGCATTGACGGCCTGGCGAACCCGTTTTCGCCGTTGCAGGCCAAAAAGGCCTTCATGCCGGCGGATTCATTGTCCTGTTTGCTATCAAATCAGGAGCGAATGGTTTTCCGGACCACCGCCGGACCGCCCCCCGCCCGGCAGCAGGGGCCGGGTGGCCCTGCGGACGGCCCGCGCCGGGGGCGTGGCCTATCATGGTGGGTTTCCCTGCCCAGAGCCGCGCCCACCGTGAACCACTCCCCCTTCTCCCGGCCCGCCGACGATGGCGACGCCCCTGCGGCGCCGGCCGCCGGCCGCTACCTGGGCGCCGCCCTGCAGCAGGCGCGCATCAGCATCCGCGGGGCGCGCACGCACAACCTCAAGAACATCGACCTGGACATCCCGCGCAACCAGCTGGTGGTGATCACCGGGCTGTCGGGCTCGGGCAAGTCCAGCCTGGCGTTCGACACGCTCTATGCCGAGGGCCAGCGCCGCTACGTGGAGAGCCTGTCGGCCTATGCGCGGCAGTTCCTGGGCCGGCTGGACAAGCCCGACGTGGACCTGATCGAGGGCCTGTCGCCGGCCATCTCGATCGAGCAGAAGGCCACCAGCCACAACCCGCGCTCCACCGTGGGCACGGTGACCGAGATCCACGACTACCTGCGCCTGCTGTACGCGCGCGCCGGCACGCCGTACTGCCCCTACCACGGCCTGCCGCTGGCCGCCCAGACGGTGAGCCAGATGGTGGACGCCGTGCTGGCCCTGCCCGAGGACACCCGCCTCATGGTGCTGGCCCCGGTCGCGCGCGACAAGAAGGGCGAGTTCACCGAACTCTTCGCGCAGATGCAGGCGCTGGGCTACGTGCGCTTTCGGGTGGACGGCACCATCTACGAATACGAAAGCCTGCCGCAGCTCAAGAAGACCGAAAAGCACGACGTGGACGTGGTGATCGACCGCCTGAAAGTGCGTGCCGAGATGCAGCAGCGCCTGGCCGAAAGCTTCGAGGCGGCCCTGCGCGTGGGCGGCGTGGAGGGCAACGGACGCGTGCTGGCGCTGGAGATGGATGGCGGCCAGGAGCACCTGTTTTCCAGCAAGTTCGCCTGCCCCGTGTGCAGCTATTCGCTGGCCGAGTTGGAGCCACGCCTGTTCTCGTTCAACTCGCCCATGGGCGCCTGCCCGGCCTGCGACGGCATCGGGCAGCAGGAGGTGTTCGATCCCGCGCGCGTGGTGGCCTTTCCGTCCTTGAGCCTGGCCAGCGGCGCCATCAAGGGCTGGGACCGGCGCAACGGCTACTACTTCGCCATGCTGGAGAGCCTCGCCAGGCACTACCGCTTCGATGTGGAGGCACCCTACGAATCGCTGACCCCGCCGGTGCAGCAGGCCGTGCTGTACGGATCGGGCGAGGAGGAGATCGCTTTCAACTACGTGCTGGACAGCGGCGCCAACAAGGGCAAGGCCATCGTCAAGAAGCACCCCTTCGAAGGCATCCTGCCCAACATGGCGCGGCGCTACCGCGAGACCGATTCGGTCGTCGTGCGCGAAGAACTCGCGCGCTACCGCAGCACCCAGCCCTGCCCCGAATGCCACGGTGCGCGGCTGCGGCTGGAGGCGCGCCACGTGAAGGTGGGCGAGGGCGAACAGGCCCGTGCCATCTACGAGGTGAGCCACGCCACGCTGGCCGACGCGCACACCTGGTTCTCGCAGCTCAAGCTCACCGGCGCCAAGGCCGAGATCGCCGACAAGGTGGTGCGCGAGATCGGCACGCGCCTCACGTTCCTCAACGACGTGGGTCTGAACTATCTGAGCCTGGACCGCAGCGCCGAGACGCTCTCGGGCGGCGAGGCCCAGCGCATCCGCCTGGCCAGCCAGATCGGCTCGGGCCTGACCGGCGTGATGTACGTGCTCGACGAGCCCAGCATCGGCCTGCACCAGCGCGACAACGACCGCCTGATCGCCACCTTGCAGCACCTGCGCGACATCGGCAACAGCGTGATCGTGGTCGAGCACGACGAGGACATGATGCGCGCCGCCGACCACGTGATCGACATGGGCCCCGGCGCCGGCGTGCATGGCGGCCGCGTGATGGCGCAGGGCACCTACGACGCGGTGCGCGGCCATCCCGATTCGCTCACGGGCCAGTACCTGTCGGGCACGCTGTTCATCCCCGTTCCCCCGCGCCGCACGCCGTGGCTGCCCGTGATGGAGGGCACCCCCGCGGCCCCCGAAGCGGCGAAGAAGGGCAAATCGCGCTTCCCTGAAACCGAGGCCAGCAAGCGCCGAGCGGAGCAGCGCGCCGAGCGCCAGGCCGAGCACCGCGCCACCCAGGGCCGGCTGCAGGCCCTGCGCGTGGTCGGCGCCACAGGCCACAGCCTGAAGAACGTGAGCGTGGAGTTCCCCGTGGGCCTACTCACCTGCGTGACCGGCGTCTCCGGCTCCGGCAAGAGCACGCTCGTCAACGACACGCTGTATGCCGCCGTGGCGCGCCAGCTCTACCGCGCGCACGACGAGCCCGCGCCGCACGAGGCCATCGAGGGCATGGAGTATTTCGACAAGGTCATCAACGTCGACCAAAGCCCCATCGGCCGCACGCCGCGCGGCAACCCCGCCACCTACACCGGCCTGTTCACGCCCATCCGCGAACTGATGGCCGAGGTGAACACCGCCAAGGAACGCGGCTACGGGCCCGGGCGCTTTTCCTTCAACGTGGCCGGCGGCCGCTGCGAGGCCTGCCAGGGCGACGGCGTGGTGAAGGTGGAGATGCACTTTCTGCCCGACGTGTACGTGCCCTGCGACATCTGCCACGGCCAGCGCTACAACCGCGAGACGCTCGAAGTCCTGTGGAAGGGCAAGAACATCGCGCAGATCCTCGACCTCACGGTCGAAGACGCCTTCGCGTTCTTCAAGGACGTGCCCACCATCGCGCGCAAGCTGCAGACGCTGCTGGACGTGGGCCTGTCGTACATCCGCCTGGGCCAGGCCGCCACCACGCTCTCGGGCGGCGAGGCCCAGCGCGTGAAGCTCGCGCAGGAATTGAGCAAGCGCGACACCGGCCGCACGCTCTACATCCTCGACGAGCCCACCACCGGCCTGCACTTCGCCGACATCGACCTGCTGCTCAAGGTGCTGCACCAGTTGCGCGACGCGGGCAACACCATCGTCGTGATCGAGCACAACCTGGACGTCATCAAGACGGCCGACTGGGTGATCGACATGGGCCCCGAGGGCGGCGCCGGCGGCGGCACCGTGGTGGGCGAGGGCACGCCCGAAGACCTGGCCGCCAACCCGGCCAGCCACACCGGGCGGTACCTGGCGCGCTACCTGCCGTCCACAGCGCAGGGCTGATCGATAGTTACGTTACTTTCGGTGGCAAATCAGTTGCCCCGAACCGCGCCGTGCGCCGGTTTTTACCCCCAGAATCCGCGGTTCTAAAAACAACCGAAGACGGAACGGGGAGGTCCCATGAACAAGGGCATGGTCCAAGTGGACCAGGAGCGCCTGCGTGCGCAACTGGAGAAAAAACTGCCGCCCAAGGTGCGGCTCTTTCAACTGGATGACATTCCGGGCGTGATGCGATCGCGCATGGGATGGCCGGTGGCGGCGGCTTTGATGGAGCGGTGGTTTCGGGGGGCAGGGTATGAGATGCCTGAGTACATGAAGCAAGGGCGTGCCCCTTACAAGGCGACGACGCTTGGCAGCATGCAATTGGAAGAAGGTGTCGTGACCATGGGGTGGGCGCTGGGCTTTGCTCGCGTGCGTGCTGCGTTGGCCAAGCTGCAAGTGAGTTGGGCCACTCCCGCTGGCATTCGTCAGTTGCAAAAACGTGCGGACGATTGGATTGGGATTCGAAGCCCGCAAGGTTGGAGGCTGGGCAATCTTGCTCAAGCCGCAAAAATGCTGGATGAGACTTGCCAAGTGAATTTCCTCACCTTTGGCCGGATGAGCGATCCTCTGGATGATTTATACGGAGCCATGGGCGAGGCGACCCTCAAGGTGGCCGTTTCAGGATGGGTCACCCGACAAGGGACGGGTAGAACCGCAGTCGCAATCGACGAACTGGGCTTTTATTTGCGCGACTCTTACGACTTCAGCGACGGAGACCGGGCTTTCCTATCCCAGCCATTGGGCTTCTGGGGATACGACGGTGTCAGCCGCGTGAATCCGCCAGGCGGGCAGGTTTTAATTTCTGAGCAATGGTCACATGAGAGCGAGGGCAAAGCGCGTGGTCACACTTACCTTGTGCAGAACGAGGACTTTCGCAAATGGCGCGCAAAGCATGGGCGTGGTGGCGACTTCATCGTCCTATCCGACGTGCACCGTGTGCGTCTTCCTTTTCCGATGAAGCTGGAATGGTGATAAAACTGTCAGATCTTCGTAAAGTGCCTTGTATCGTTTGGTGCCTTGCACTGAATGCAACTATTTTTTTGGTCTGGTACGCGGCGACCCCCACTTTCTTCGACAGTGAGAGCAGTCCTCACCGCGTTTATCGCCTTGAGTTCTACAAGGCATCGATCATTCAACGTGTCATCCATTACGACTACAAGATGCCTTATGTGGTGCGTCTCTACCGGGTCAATTCCAGGACATTGATCGGTGAAAGCGAAGTGGTCGATCTCTGGATGAATGGCGAGACCAGTTGGCATTTGGATGCACCGGTAGCCACTAACAAAGTTTATGTAGGGCGGGATGTGTTCTTTAACGACATTCCTTCCGAATGCACGGACCCAACGATGCCGCCGGATTGCGCACTCAGCACTGACTCCACACCGCAGTGAGGCATCGTTCCAATCACCACTCCACCCATCACCCCAAAAACCCCAGATTCACCGGATACGCCGCTCCCCCGAAATTCCCCAGCCTCGGCAGCACGCCCGCCATCTCGGTATTCGCCACCCCGAACCACCGCGCCATCGTGGCCGCGTACTGGTCCACGGCGGTGCTGGGCAGCAGGCGGCCCTGGCCCACGTGCCACTGGTCTTCGCTGCCGCTGCCATTGCCCACGCTGATGGGCGGCGGCGTGCCGTAGAAGGCCGCGCCGCGCACGGCGCCGCCGACCACGAAATGGTGGCTGCCCCAGCCGTGGTCGGAGCCGTCGCCGTTCGAGGTGAGCGTGCGCCCGAAGTCCGACGCGGTGAAGGCGGTCACCTTGTCGGCCACGCCCAGCTCCACGGTGGCGTTGTAGAACGCGGTCATGGCGCTGCTCACGCGGTCCATCAGCACGGCCTGGCCCGAGACCAGGTTGTCGTGCAGGTCAAACCCGCCCATCGACACGAAGAACACCTGCCGCCGCGTGCCCAGCGCGCCGCGCGCCGCGATCAGCCGCGCCACCACCTTGAGCTGGTCGGCCAGGGGGTTGCCCGTCGGGAACGCGGTGGACACGCCCGCGCCCGCCAGCGCGGCGGAGATCTGCCCTTCCGAGCCGATGGAGCGCTGCGTCACGCGCGCGTATTCGGCCTCCATCGCGTGGGCGCTGGCGGCCTGCACCAGCTCGCTCAGCACGCCGCGCACGGCGCTCGATCCATAGACGTTGTTCTTGACCCCGTTGATGGGCACGGCGCCGCTGGTGCTGATCTGGTACTGCAGCGCCTGGTCGCCCGAGAGGAACACCGCGTTGCCGCTGGCCGAGATGCAGGTGAACAGCGAGTTGGTGTTGGCCGACAGGGCGAGGTCGCCCAGGTTGCCGCCCCAGCCCACGGTGGAGCCTTCGGCGCCCTGCGATTGCCACACCGACTGCTGGTCGTTGTGCGAAAAGAGCTTCGGGGGCAGCGGGTAGGTGCGGCGGTCGGCACTGGCGTACTGCGCCCGCGTGAGCGGCACCACCAGCGGCCCCACGTTGAGCTGCACCGCCGCGCGCCCGCTGTTGAAGAGGCCGGCCATGCCGGTCATGGCGGGGTGCAGCGCGTACTGCAGGCCGCCCGCGAGGGCGCTGGCCGGCTGCAGCACGGTGCCGCCCAGCGCACTGCGACCGAGCGCGATGCCGCCTGCGGCACCGTCCGCGCCGCCGCCGCGGATGGTGGCGTACTGGGCGTAGCGCGCGCTGTCGTAGGGCACGACGGTGTTGGCGTAGTCGTTGCCACCGTACAGGAAGACGCACACCAGCGCCTTGTAGTCGTTGGCTTCGAACGCCGCGGCCTCGCCTAAAGCGGCGAGGTTGAGGGCGAACGGCAGCGCGGTGCCGGTGGCGGCCAGCTGGGCCGAGCGCCGCAGGAAGGCGCGGCGCGTGTGGCGGGCCGGGTCGATGAAGGGGGTGGACGGGTTCGTGGGCATGGGCGTGTTCCGTGGGCGTGTCCGTGGGGCAGGGGCGGTCACTTCTGCACGAGGTATTCGGGGCTGGCCATCACCAGCAGCACGGCCGCGGCGACGCGGTTGAGCTGCACGGCGGCGGTGCTGCTCGCCGTGACGGGCGTGGTGTTCAGCGCGGCCACGATGCGGCCCTGCGTGGCCGCGGACACCTGGCCCGCCGACAGCAGCAGCGCTGCCTTGCGCACCAGGGCCGTGGCGTCGGTCACCAGCGGCAGCAGGTTGGCGTAGGTGCAGGCGATGTCGAAGCCGTTGCTCGCGTTGCTGGCGTTTTGCGGCAGGTCGGGCGCGTTCACGAAGATGCCGTTGCGGATGGCGTTCTGCATGAAGTTCAGGTAGCCGCTCACGCTGGTTTCGTTGACGATCTGGAACTCCGGCGCGACCTGGCCGTTGGCGGCCATGGCGGTGGCCGGCGGCACGTAGCCGGGGCGAAAGAAGTTGAACACCGACCCCGCGCGCATCGGGCTTTGCCCCAGGCGCGTGGCGGGGTCGCTCAGGTCGCCGATCTTCCAGCTGCCCTGCGCGGAGCGCAGCCCGAAGGTGCGGCCCCATTGCACGAAGCGCACCATGGGCTCGCGCAGGCGGCCGAACTGCGGGTTCGCCAGCCCCGTGGCGCTGCGCGCTTCGGTGTCGAGCAGCACGGCGGCCACCACCGCGCGCAGGTCGCCCCGGGTGCCGCTGCCGTTGTTGGCGAACGCCGCCGCCACGCGCGCCACGTAGGCGGGGCTGGGGTTGCTGGTCACCAGGCGCTGGATGAGCTGGCGGCCGATGAAGGGGCCGACGTTGGGGTGGTTGAAGAGGGTATCGAGCGCCGTCTTGAGCGCCGCCTCGCCGGGCGTGCCGGCCCCGACGGTGGTGCCCAGGAACGTGGCGGCCAGCGTGGAATGCCGGCTGGCGGTCAGCACCATCGGCAGCCGGGCCTGCTGCGGGCTGGGCACGGTGCTGGTGCCCACGGTGGTGGGCTGGTTCTGGCTGCGGTCGTAGTCGTAGCCGGTGAACACGCGCGCCAGGTTGCTCACGTCGGCGGCGGTGTAGGTCTCCAGCCGGTTGCCGCTGCCGTCGCGCTGCTCGGTGCCGTCGGCGTTGAGCTGGTACAGGCCCAGCGTGAACAGCTGCATCACTTCGCGGGCGTAGTTCTCGTCGGGCTGGCGGCCGGTGCGGGCGTCTTCCTTCTGGTTGCCGCGCGTGTTCAGGTACACGCCCATGGCCGGGTTCAGCGTCACGGCCTCCAGCAGCGCGCGGAAGTTGCCGAGCGCGTGCGTGTTGAGCACATCCCAGTAGCCGGCGGCTAGGAAGGCGTTCCAGGTCTGGTCCAGGCCGTTGACCGAGACCACCATGATCTCCGACAGGGCCAGCGCCACGCGCTTGCGCACCGCGTCGCCCGCAGTGAACAGCTGGTTCCACAGCATGAAGTCGGCCGGGTAGGCCCCGTTGTAGAAGCGCGTGTCGGCATTGGCCACGCCGTAGCCGCGCTGGGTGAGCCAGTCGGTGCCCGTGGTGCCGATGGGCTGGGCGAACTGGCTGGACAGCCAGGCGGCGTAGCCCTGGCCGCGCACCTCGGCGATGGATTCGTCGGTGGCCGAGAACTGCGCCTGCAACAGAAACCGCGCGGCCTCCTCGTCGGTGGCCGGGGCGTTCACGGCCCCCGTGCCGCCGCCCGAGGGCGCCGGGCTGGGGGCGGGGGTGCCCGCGGGGGGCGGCGGGCTGGTGCCGCTGTCTTCGCTGCCACCCCCACCGCCGCCGCAGGCGGCCAGCAGGGCGGCCGTCAGCGCGGCGGCGCCGGCGGCCGGGGCACTGGAAGGCAGCGAGGGGGCGAGGAGCGAGGTGGGCTGCGGGGCCGGCGATGGGCCTGATGGGTGGGGCGCAGGGTGGTCGGCGCCGAGGGCGGGTGCCGCGGGGGTCAGCATCATGGGCGTCTGTCCCGGGCGAACGGGAGCGTGGCGGATGGGGACACGGGCATCGCCGGGGCGTCGGGGCGACGGCGGCGCGCGAGGAGGGGCAGGAATTTTTGGGAACGGCGTGCCCGCCCATTCCGATGACAGGCCGATGCAGCTGTTACATCCGGTCTGTGTCCGGTTGTTACCGCCCGCAGCGGGGCGCGCCGGTCTGCTTCCTCGGCCGCCATGCCCGGCCGGCGCCCGGCCGCGCCGTCAGCGCCCCAGCCGCCGCGCCACCTCGCCGTCCAGCGAGGCCATGAACGCTTCCACGGCGCGCGTGTAGTCGCTGTCCAGGCCGAGGGTGCCGTTGATGTCGCCATGCGAGAGCGCCTGCGGCAGCACCTCGGCGCGGCTGCCGGCCTCGCGCACGCGGCGGGCCATGTGCACGGCCTGCTGGCACGGGTGGTCCGGGCGCACGGTCGAGCACACGAACTGGAACGGCGCCGTGCCCGGCACCAGTTGGTCGTAGGGCGACAGTGCCGTCCAATAGGCCGGGTCGTCGCCGAAGGCCTCGTCGTAGAGCGCGGCGTGGGGCGTCCCCATGAGGGCGGGCAGGTCCAGCACCGCGCTGTCCAGCGACACCGCGCCCAGCCAGGGCACCGCGCCTGCGCGCTGCGCCAGCGCCGGCTGGGCGTTCAGCAGCGCCACCAGGTGCGCGCCCGCCGAATGGCCCATGAGCACGGTCCGGGTGCCGTCGGCCCCCCACTGCGCCGCCCGCTGCTGGACCGTGGCGAGGGCCGTGGCCACGTCGTGCGCCTGCAGCGCCACGCCCGTGTCCGGCAGCAGCCGGTAGTTGACCGACACCAGCACGAAACCGAGCGGCACCCAGCGCGCCACCTTCTCCTGCACCACGCGCTCCATGGCCTTGTCGCCCGTGCGCCACGCGCCGCCGTGGACCATGAAGAGGATCGGCGCCCGTGGCCCGGCGGCCGGCCGCGCGGAGGCGGGCGGCAGGTACACGTCCATGCGCTGCAGCGGGTCGTTGCCGTAGGGCACGTCGAAGAGGCGCTGCACGCCCTCGGGCAGCCGCGAAATGCTGCGGGGGTCCTGCTCCCCCAGCCACCCGACGGCCTTCAGGCCCCCGCCCCCGGCCCAGCGCTCCTGCCAGGGCCCCTGGGCCTGCGCCGGCAAAGCCCATGCGGCGCCGGCCAGCAGCAGCGCGGCCACGAGCGGATGGCGCAGTCCAAGGGGCGCAAGGCGGTGGGACGGCGAGTGGGTGGCGGTGTGGGCGGGGGCGGTCATGGCATCGGGCTCCTGGGAGGGCAGTGGCGGTTGGGTGGGGCGCCGTGCGCGGATCGCTGCGCCCTCGCCGCCACTGTGCCGCGCCACCGTTCCAAAACGATGGCCCGCGCATTCCAAGTGATGACAAACCATGACCGCTGCGCCAGGCCCTGTCATGGCCTGACACGGGCATGCCGATGGCGCCGCGGGCCGGCCCTACCATCGCGGTCAATCACAGGGGTTTTTCCATGACCGATGCGCTGGCCCGGATTCTGGTGGCCGATGACGAACCCGACCTGCGGGCGCTGCTGGAGCGCTACCTGGGCGACCACGGCTACGCCGTGCGCACGGTCGACGGCGCCGGCCCGCTCGACCGGCTGCTGGCGCGCGAGCGCTTCGACGTGCTGGTGCTGGACGTGATGATGCCGGGCGAGGACGGCTTGGCCATCTGCCGCCGCCTGCGCGCGCAGGGCGAGACCATTCCCATCCTCATGCTGACCGCGCGGGGCGACCCGGTGGACCGCATCGTCGGCCTGGAGATGGGCGCCGACGACTACCTGCCCAAACCCTTTCAGCCGCGCGAACTGCTCGCGCGCATCCAGGCCATGGTGCGGCGCCAGCGCATGCTGGGTGCGCACGCCGGCCCCGCGCCCTCGGCCGGGCGCGTGGCGTTCGGCGATTTCACGCTGTGGCTGGACGAGCGCCGGCTGGAACGCGCGGGGCAGGACTTGCCCATCACCACCGCCGAATTCGCGCTGCTGCGCGTGCTGGCCGGCCACCCGCACCGCCCGCTGGGGCGCGACCGGCTCATCGCGCTCGCCCACGGGCCGGCGCATGCCGCCACCGACCGCAGCATCGATGTGCAGGTCATGCGCCTGCGCAAGCTGATCGAGGCGGACCCGGCCCGGCCGCGCCACATCCGCACCGTGTGGGGCGTGGGCTACGTGTTCGTGCCGGATGCCACGGCGCCGCCGCCCGCCGATGGCGCGGAGGCCGCCCCATGAGCGCCCCGGCCGGGTCCGCCACCGGGGCGCGCCGCGCGCGCTGGCCGCGCAGCCTGCTCGGGCGGCAGTGGCTGCTGGTGGCGGCCCTGGTGGTGCTGGGCCAGCTGTGCGCGGCCTGGGTGGCACGGCAGATGGTCCTGCGCCCCCGCGCCGAGCAGGTGGCCGAGGGCGTGGCCCGCCATGTCGATGCGCTGCGCGCCGGGCTGGCCGCGCTGCCCCCTGCGCAGCGGGCGGCCTTCACCGATGCCTTCAACCGCCGCGCCCGGCAGTTGGCCGGCACGGCCGCTGGCGCCGCGCCCGGCGCGCGGCCCTCGCCCGTGGAGCGCACCTTCATGCAGGCCGTGGAGCGCCGCCTGGCGGCCGATCCCGACCGCGCTGGCGTCGCCACCGCCCCCCGCTGGCGGCGCGACGAGGCCGGCGGGCTCGTGCTGCGCGTGTCCTTCGACGGCGCGGACCACTGGCTCGGCCTGCCCGGCCTGTTCCCCACGCGGGAGGCCACGGGTGCCTGGCTGATGGCCACGGTGGCCGGCATGCTGCTGGCGCTGGCCGCGGCCTGGTGGCTGCAGCGGCACCTGCACCGGCCGCTGGCGCGCGTGGTGGCGGCGGCCCGGCGCATCGCACGCGGCCAGCCGCCGCCGCTCCTGCCGGAGGAGGGGCCCGAGGAACTCGCCACCGTCAGCCGCAGCATCAACGCCATGGCGCGCGCCCTGGCCCGCGCCGACCACGACCGCGCACTGATGCTGGCCGGCGTGTCGCACGACCTGCGCACGCCGCTCACCAAGCTGCGCCTGGGCGTGGAGATCGCGCAGCCCCGGCTGGACGGCGACCTGGCCGCCAGCATGGCGCGCAGCATCGACGAGATGGATGCCATCGTCGGCCAGTTCCTCGACTTCGCCCGGGTGGGCGAGGCCGAGGCCCCGGTGCGCGAATCGCTCGACGCCCTGGCCGACGCCGTCGCCCAGGCCCAGGCGGACCACGGCCGCACGGTGCGCGTGGAGCCGGGCGGCGCCCCGCCGCTGCCCCTGCGCCCCCAGGCCCTGCGCCGCGCCGTGGACAATCTGGTGGAGAACGCCTGGCGCCACGGCGCCGCCCCCGTGGTGCTGCGCACGGGCGGGGCCGCGCAGGGGTCGGCCGCGTGGATCGAGGTGCAGGACGGCGGCCCGGGCATCGCGCCGCAGGACCTCGCCCGCGTGCGCGAGCCGTTCGCGCGCGGCGGCGCGGCGCGCTCGGGGTCGCCGGGGGCGGGGCTGGGCCTGGCGATCGTGGAGCGCGTGGCGCGGGCGCACGGGGGCACGCTGGAACTGCATGCCGCGCCCGGGCAGGGGCTGCGGGCGCGCATCGTGCTGCCGCGGGAGAACGGCGCTGGTGGACTGGAAAAGGATTAGCGAAAAATAGGGCTCCAGCGCAATCAGCACTAGGGCATATTGCTATCGAATTTGTAGCGTATCGCCCGGCTGAACCACCGCATCCCCGGCCCCCAGCCGGAACACCCCCGCCGCCCGCACCAGTTCTTCCGCCTGCGCCCGCAGGCTGTTCGCCGCGGCGGCCATCTCCTCGACCAGCGCAGCGTTCTGCTGGGTGGCCTGGTCCATCTCGGTGACGGCCTCGCCCACCTGGGAGACGCCCAGCGACTGCTCGTGGCTGGCCGCGCTGATCTCGCCCATGATGTCCGTCACGCGGCGGATGGCGGTGACCACGTCGGTCATGGTGCTGCCCGCCTGATCGGCCAGGGCGCTGCCCTGCGCCACCCGCTCTACGCTGGCGCCGATCAGCGCCTTGATCTCCTTGGCCGCCTCGGCGCTGCGCTGCGCCAGGCTGCGCACCTCGCCGGCCACGACGGCGAAGCCTCGGCCCTGCTCGCCCGCGCGGGCGGCTTCCACCGCGGCGTTCAGCGCCAGGATGTTGGTCTGGAAGGCGATGCCGTCGATCACGCCGATGATGTCGCCGATCTTGCGCGAGGCGGCGTGGATGCCCTGCATGGTCTCCACCACGCGCGTGACCACGGCGCCGCCCTGCACGGCCACGGTGCTGGCGTGTTCGGCGAGCTGGTTGGCCTGCCGCGCGCTGTCGGCGTTCTGGCGCACGGTGGCGGTCATCTCCTCCATGGAGGCGGCGGTTTCCTCCAGCGCGCTGGCCTGGGCCTCGGTGCGGGCCGACAGGTCCATGTTGCCCTGGGCGATCTGGGCGCTGGCGGTGGCCACGCCCTCGGAGCCGCTGCGCACCTGCGCCACCATGGGCTTGAGGCGCGCGCGCATCTGCTGCTGCGCGGCGATGAGCCGGCCCACCTCGTTGCTGCCGTGGGCGGTGTCCTCGCCGCTCAGGTCGCCCGCGGCCACGGCGCTGGCCAGGTCCACGGCCTGCGCCAGCGGCCGGGTGATGGAGCGCACGAAGACCGCCGCCAGCCCGCCCGCGAGGGCCAGCGCCAGCACCATGGCCAGCGCGGCGACACCCAGGGCACGCTGGTGGCGGGCCACGCGCTGCTGCAGCGCCGCATCCAGGCTGGACATGGCGGTGGCGTTCAGGGCGCTCAGCGCCTCGATGGTGGCCGAGAGGTCGTCGAAGTAGTCCTTGGCGGGCAGGGTGATCTCGGTGGCCTTGAGCAGCCCCCGGTCGGCCAGGCCGCGCGATGCGGCCACGCGCTGGCGCACGGCCGACACCTGGGCGCCCAGCGCCTGCTGCAGGCCGGCATCGCCGGCCATGGCGCGGTCGAAATTGCGGAAGGTGCTTTCCTCCAGCTCGCCCACGCGCTGCTGCAGCGCCTGCAGCGAGCCCTTGCCCTCGGGCGGCAGGCTGGCGCGCGCGAGGTACCCGGCGCCCTGGCCGCGCAGCAGGCCGATTTTTTCGCCCAGCAGCGGGGCGTGGACCAGCGAGGCCTGGATCAGGTCCTGCGTGGCGGTGTCGGGATCGGTCTGGAAGCCGTAGGCGTGCAGCAGCTCCTCGCTCACCCGCAGCAGGTCGGCCACCAGCTGCGTGTGCTGCGCCAGGGCCTGCGCGGCGGGCAGCGCGCGGGCCGCCACGGCCTGCTCCAGCGCGCGCCAGGCCTGCGCCGCGGGGGCTGCGGCGCGGGGGCTGCGGCGGCCGCCATCTGCCGGTCGGCCTCGGCCAGGGCCTTGTTCATCGCATCGCGCACGGCGGGCCGGCGCGCGCCCAGCACCTCGTCCCCGTTGAGCATGGCGGCCGACAGGCCCCGGTGCACCTGCAGCCACTGCGCGGCCTGGTTGACCGCGATGATGGCCGGCGCGCCCGCGCTCTCGTGGCGCGCATCGCCGATCTCCTGCAGCGCGCCGCGCACGTACAGCCCGGTGGGTAGCGCGGACATCAGCACGGCGATCACGCCGAGGATCAGGAATTTCTGAAGCAGGGTGAGGCGGTGGAGGATGGGCATTTTGTGTAAACAAATGTTTGGTTCTGGGGTCTAGCAAGACATGTGCCTCTGCCCCTTGTCTTCCGCTTTCATCTTAATAATTCAATGATTGTTGTATAGTCGAAGCATGAATGAATCCGATGTGGTCAAAGCCCTGGCCGCGCTGGCGCAGGCCGTGCGCCTGCGTGTCTTTCGGGCGCTGGTGGTGGCGGGCGAGGACGGCCTCACGCCCGGCGCCCTGGCCGAGCGCCTGGAGATCGCGCCCAACACCCTGTCGTTCCACCTCAAGGAACTGACGCACGCAGGCCTCGTCAGCCAGGAGCGCCAGGGCCGCAACCTGATCTACCGCGCCGCCTACCCGGCCATGAACGCCCTGCTGGCCTATCTCACCGAAAACTGCTGCCAGGGCGCGCCGTGCCTTCCCGCCGCCGCCAACGCATGCCCGTGCTAGCCATGCCGGCCACGCGTGGGCTTCAGCCACTCCGGGCTCTTTCGCCCCATCGCACTGCCGGCCCTCCGGAGCCCTCCATGAGCGACACCCCACGCGCCCTGAACGTCCTCTTTCTCTGCACCCACAACGCGGCCCGCAGCATCCTGGCCGAGGCCCTGCTCAACGACCTGGGCCGGGGCCGCTTCCAGGCCCACTCCGCCGGCAGCCACCCGCGCGCCCACCAGCGGCCCAATCCGCTGGGCATCCAGGTGCTGCGCAGCGCAGGCATTGCGACCGACGGCCTGCGCAGCAAAAGCTGGGACGAATTCGCCGCGCCGGGGGCGCCCGCCATGGACCTGGTCATCACCGTCTGCGACAGCGCGGCCGGCGAGGTGTGCCCGATCTGGCCGGGGCACCCGGCCACGGCCCACTGGTGCCATGCCGACCCCAGCGAAGGCGGCGGCACCGATGCCGAGAAGCTGGGCGCGTTCCGCAACACGCTGCACGCCATGAAGCGGCAACTGGAGCGGCTGGTCGCCCTGCCGCCGGACCGGCTGGACCCCGCCGTGCTGCAAGCCAGCGTCCGCCAACTGGCCTGCGATTGAGGGCAGGGCGAAGCCGACACGCGTATGAATCCTGACCTTCCGAATCTCGACGCCGCGCTGCTGCACCCCGTCGATCCCGAGCGGCTGTTTCCCGCGCAGCGCGCCACCCATGCCCCGCGCATCCTGCTGCTGTACGGCTCGGTGCGCGAGCGGTCCTACAGCCGGCTGCTGACCGAAGAGGCGGCGCGGCTGCTGCGGGCCCTGGGCGCCGAGGCGCGCATCTTCGATCCGCGCGGCCTGCCGCTGCCGGACGCGGCGCCCGACGACCACCCCAAGGTGGCCGAGCTGCGCACGCTCGCCCAGTGGGCGGAAGGCATGGTCTGGACGTCCCCCGAGCGCCATGGCGCGATGACGGGCATCCTCAAGATGCAGATCGACTGGATTCCGCTGTCGGTCGGCGCGGTGCGACCCACCCAGGGCAAGACGCTGGCGGTGATGGAGGTCTCGGGCGGCTCGCAGTCCTTCAATGCCGTCAACCAGATGCGGGTGCTGGGCCGCTGGATGCGCATGGTCACCATCCCCAACCAGTCCTCCGTGGCGAAGGCGTTCCTCGAATTCGACGAGGCCGGCCGCATGAAGCCGTCGAGCTACTACGAGCGCGTGGTGGATGTGATGGAAGAGCTGGTGAAGTTCACCCTGCTGACGCGCGACGGCGCGGCCTACCTGGTGGACCGCTACAGCGAGCGCCGGGAAAGCGCGCAGGCCCTGTCGCAGCGCGTGAACCAGCGCAGCCTCTGAGCGGTCAGCGGCAGCGGCAGCGGCAGCGGCAGCGGCAGCGGGGGCGGGGGCGGGCGGCGGGCGGTGCCGCGCACGCCGGGCTGTCCCGCGCGGCCACACGGACACCGGGGCCGTGCTGAATAATCGATCTTCTCGCGCCCCCCTTCCCCCGCCCCTTTTTTTCTGCGCCGGTCTGCCGGCGAACCGCCGCATGCCCTGTCCCGTGCTTCCTTCCGCCTTCGCCGCGCTGCCGCGCCCTGGACGACATCGCTTGCCCTGCCTGCCGGGCCGCAGGGGGGCTGCATGAGCGCCGCGGCCCGGGCGCCGGCCGGCGATGCGATGGGTTCGCGCGATGTGCTGGCCGCGATGGCCGTGGTGGTCATCTGGGGGGTCAATTTCGTGGCGATGAAGTGGGGCCTGCGCTACTTCACGCCGTTCCAGCTCGGGGCCGTGCGCTACCTGTTCGCCGCGCTGCCGCTGGTGTTCTTCCTCAAGCCGCCGCGCATGCATTGGCGCTGGGTGCTGCTGTTCGGGCTGTTCCAAGGCGTGGGGCAGTTCGGCTTCGGCTTTTTCGCCCTGAAGCTGGGCATGACGGCGGCGCTGGCCAGCGTGCTCATGCAGACGCAGGTGTTTTTCACCGCGCTGTTCGCGTTCGGCATCCTGCGCGAGCGGCCCGGGCGGCCGCTGGTGCTGGGCATGGCGATCGCGGCGGTGGGCCTCGGATGCTTCGCCATGAACTTCATCGGGCCGGGGGCCACCGGCACGGGCGTGGGCGGCGCGACGCTGGTGGGCATCTGCCTCACGCTGTGCGCGGCCGCGTCCTGGGCGGTGTCCAACATCGTCTCGCGCATGGCGCAGCGGGCATCGCCGGGCTACAAGCCGCTGTCGTTCGTGGTGTGGAGCAGCCTGGTGCCGGTGCTGCCGTTCGCGGCGCTGTCGGCCCTGACCGATGCGGACGCGGGCCGCTGGCTGCACTGGGACGCCTGGGCCGCGCTGCCTCCGGTCGCCTGGGGCTCGATCGCCTACCTGGGCTGGGTGGCCACCATCGTCGGCTACGGCCTGTGGACGGGGCTGCTCACCCGCTACCCGGCCAACCGCGTGGCGCCCTTCAGCCTGGGCGTGCCCGTGGTAGGGCTGGCCGCCGGGCTGCTGGTGCTGGGCGAGGTCGTCACCGCCTGGCAGTGGGCCGGCGTGGCCTGCGTGGTGCTGGCGCTGGGGTGCGTGGTGCTCGGGCCGCGCTGGGAGCGGCGCTGACCGGGCGCGGTCGCTCAATCGGCACCCGTTCAACGCGCTACAGCGGCCGGCGGCGGGCGTAGCGCACCACCGTCACCCCTGCGCGCGCCTGGCGCGTGGAGGGCATGACGAGCACGCAGTCGTCGTACGGCGTGGTGACGGGCTCGCCGTCGTTGTCGCCGATCACCGTGCCGGCCTTGGGGATCACTTCCAGGCCGGTGAACGGCTGCGTGAAGCGGAAGGCGCTGCTCTTGGCGACCACCGGGCCGGTCACCTCCAGCACCCACTGGCGCGGCGCATCGGGCTGGCGCCAGCCGGGCAGCAGCGCGGCCAGCGCCTCGGGGTGGAGCACCTGCGCCGCCGCGAGGAAGCGCGCGCACTGGTCGTAGGCCACGGTGCGGCTGGACAGCGCGCCATGGAAGCCGCATTCCACCAGCAGCGAGCGGCGGTCGCCGGCCTGCGCGTCGGGCAGGCCGAAGTGCCCGTAGTCGCGCATGCGCACGCCGTCCTGGTGGCCCGCATCGGCCACGATGTGCTCGGGCGTGCCCATGCGGCGGGCCAGCTCCAGGTTGCGCGGG
Organism: Acidovorax sp. SUPP2825; assembly: GCF_030158995.1. Taxonomy (NCBI): domain Bacteria; kingdom Pseudomonadati; phylum Pseudomonadota; class Betaproteobacteria; order Burkholderiales; family Comamonadaceae; genus Acidovorax; species Acidovorax sp. SUPP2825. The sequence continues at coordinate 37,752 of NZ_BQXK01000012.1, forward strand.
TGCAGGCCGGTGAGCAGGAGCGGCGCCCCGGGCTCGTGCATCGAATGCAGGTCGAGCAGCCAGTCGGCGCGCGCCACGAAGGGCCGCAGCGCGGCGGCGCGGCGGCGCTCGCGCGTGTCGCCCGCATCCATGCGCTCGTCGGTCCACTGGCGGTTCATGTCCTGGTCGGTGAAGCGCGAGGCGTCGTGGTCGGCCGGATCGAAGCGGTCGAAGGCCTCCAGGTTGCAGAACGCCAGCGTGAGCGCGCCCTGCTGCGGGCGCAGCCCCGCCGCCAGCAGGCCCTGCAGCGCCCAGGCGCCGCACAGCTCGTTGCCGTGCACCAGGGCGCTGATGAGGGCATGGCGGCCGGGCAGGCCGGAGTCGAAGTGCCACACGCCTTCGGTGCCGGTGTTGCCGGCGCGCCAGGGCGTGAGGTCGGGGGCGGGGAGTGCGAAGGTCCGGGGCATCAAGGTCACTCCTCGATCTTGGCGAATTCGACGATCTTCTGGTACTTGGCCACTTCCGCGGCGATGAACTGGTCGGCGTTCAGGCTGGTGGAGGCCACGGTCGAGCCGGAGGCTTCCATTTTCTTGCGGAAGTCGGGCGACTGCAGCGTCTCGTTCAGCGCCTTCTTGAGCTTGTCGTGCACGGGCTTGGGCAGCTTGGCCGGGCCCATCAGGGCGAACCACACGCCGATGTCCACGTTCTTGTACTGCGGCAGCTCGGCCAGCGCTGGAATGTCGGGCGTGATGGCCGAGCGCTTGGCCTCGGTCGTGCCCAGCGCGACGACCTTGCCGCTCTTGATGTGGGGCAGGCCGCTGGAGAGCACGAACACGCCGAACTCCAGGTTGTTGCCCAGCAGGTCGTTGGTGAGCGGGGCCACGCCGCGGTAGGGGATGTGCGTCATGAACAGCTTGCCCTGCTCCTTGACCATCTCGCCCGCCAGGTGCAGCGAGGTGCCCACGCCCGAGCTGCCGTAGCTGTACTTGCCGGGGTTCCTGGACACGCGCTGCGTGAACTCGGTCGCGTTCTTCACGCCCGAGCCGGTGGAGGCCACCAGCACCAGCGGCTGCGATGCGATCACGCCGATGGCGGTGAAGTCCTTCACGTCGTACTTGACCTTCTTGGTCACCAGCTTGTTGATGGCGATCTCGTTACTCGCGCCCACGAGCAGCGTGTAGCCGTCCGGCGCGGCGCTGGCCACCTTCTGCGCGCCGATGGCGCCGCCGGCGCCGCCCACGTTCTCGATCACGACCGGTACGCCCAGGCGCGCGCCCAGTTCCTGCGCCACCGTGCGCCCGGTGAGGTCGGTGCTGCCGCCGGGCGGGTAGCCGACGACGATGGTGATGGGCTTGCTCGGGTAGCTGTCCTGCGCGGCGGCGGGGCCGGCAGCCAGCAGGGTGAGGCCGCACAGCAAAAGCGTGCGGCGGAAGGCGGGGTGGGCATGCATCGGAGTCTCCTGGTGGGGTGTGGGCCGATTGTGCGAAGGCAGGCAGGGCGCGGGGGTGCCGAGTCGGCACGCCATGGTGCTGTTTCGGCACGCGGGCGCCAAGGGGGCGAACCCGATGACGGCGCGGGCCGTCACCGCGTGGCGATGGCGCGCCAGATCGCCTCGGCCTGCGTGCTCAGCCGGCGCTTGGGCCGGTACAGCCGCACGTCGAACTTCGCCTCCATGCTGCGGTCGCCCGCCTTGGCCAGCCGGCCGGCCTTGCAGTCGGCATGCACCATGGACCACGGCAGCCAGGCCACGCCCAGGCCCTTGTGCACGTATTCGTATTGCGCATCGGCCGAGTCGCACTCCACCGTGCGCTGCAGGCGCTGCGTGACCGGGTGGTGCGCCAGCTGGTCCTCCACCAGCCGGCCCAGCGCCAGCGTGCGCGCGTAGGCCAGGTAGGGAATGGGGCCCGCGCCCGCCAGCGGGTGCAGCGCCGCGCCCTGCGCCGTGGCGCGCGACACGGGCACCAGCCGGTCCGAGGCCAGCGTGATGTGCGAGAACTGGCGCGCATCCAGCCGGATGGCCAGCGCCGGGTGGTGGTAGGCGATGGAAAAATCCGCCTCGCCGCGCTCCAGCAGGGCCACGGTGTCGGCCAGCGCGCGGGTCAGGATGCACAGCTCGCAGTCCTTCATCACCGGGCGCAGCCGCACCAGCAGGTCGGCCACCACGGTGCGGGCCAGCGTGCGGCCCGTGGTGAGCGTGACGGTGCGCGCCATCTGCTCGGCCGTGTCCAGAAAGACCTGGCCCGCCGCCGTCAGCCGAACGGGGCCGCTGCCGGGCTCGACCAGCGGCGTGCCGGCCCAGGCCTCCAGCGCGCGGATGCGGCGCCCGAAGGCCGGGTGCGTCACGTGGCGCAGCTCGGCCGCGCGCGTGTAGCTGCGCTCCTGCGCCAGCACGATGAAGTCTTCCAGCCACTTGAGCTGCATGGCCGGCGGTGTTTGAGCGAAGGGGCGGCGGGGCGCGCGGCGCTCAGGCGCGGGCGGCGTTCAACGTGTCCCGCGTGGCCAGGGCCACGGCGCGCGCGGCTGTGGCGAAGCCCTCGCCATCGGCCGCGTACAGGATCGCGCGGGACGAGTTCACGAGGATCGGGCCGCCCTCGCGCCGCCCGGCCCGCACCGTGGCCGCCGCATCGCCGCCCTGCGCGCCCACGCCGGGAATCAAGAGCGGCAACGTGGGCGCCAGGGCGCGCACGCGCTCGATCTCGGCCGGGTAGGTCGCGCCCACCACGAGGCCCAGCTGGCCGTTGGTGTTCCACGGGCCTTGCGCCAGCCGCGCGACGTGCTCGTACAGCAGCGGCTGCCCGTCCACGCTGGCCAGCCGCTGGTTCTGCAGGTCGTCGCCGCCCGGGTTGGAGGTGCGGCACAGCAGGAAGGCGCCCTTGCCGTGGTAGGCCAGGTAGGGCTCGATGGAATCGAAGCCCATGAAGGGCGAGAGCGTCACCGCATCGGCGCCGTAGCGCTCGAAGGCCTCGCGGGCGTACTGCCCGGCGGTGGAGCCGATGTCGCCGCGCTTGGCGTCCAGCACCACCGGCACGTGCGGCGCGGTGGCGCGCATGTGGGCCATGAGGCGTTCGAGCTGGTCTTCGGCGCGGTGCGCGGCGAAATAGGCGATCTGCGGCTTGAAGGCGCAGGCCAGGTCGGCGGTGGCATCGACGATGGCCGCGCAGAAGTCGTAGATCTTGCGGGCGTCGCCGCGCATCGCTGCGGGAAACCGGTCGGGTTCGGGGTCCAGGCCCACGCACAGCATGGAGTCGTTCTGCGCGGCCGCGCCCTGCAGCATGTCGATGAAGGTCATGGGGCGCGATTTTAGGGGGCGGGGCCGCCGGTGGCGCCGCGAGCGCCGCCGCGCCCGTCCCGGCACAATGCCGCGCATGCCCGCCCTGTCCCCCCGCCAGCTTGTCGCCCTGATCCTCGTCACCCTCATCTGGGGCTTCAACTGGCCGGTCATGAAGCTCGGCGTGGCGGGCTTTCCGCCGCTGGCCTTCCGCGCGATCTCGCTGTGGCTGGGCCTGCCCGTGCTGGCCCTGACGCTGGTGCTGCTCAAGGCCCCGTTCGCCGTGCCGCGCGCCTACTGGCTGCCGTTGGCGGGCCTGGGGCTCGTCAACATGGTGCTGTGGCACGCCTTCAGCATTACCGCCATTCCGTCGCTGTCCAGCGGGCGCGCGGCCATCCTGGGCTACACCATGCCGATCTTCTCGGCCGTGCTGGGCGCGCTGTGCTTCGGCCACCGCTTGGCGCCGCGCGCGTGGGCGGGCGTGGCGGCGGCGGCCGGGGGCGTGCTGCTGCTGCTGTGGCACGAACTCAGCCAGCTCGGCGGCCGGCCCGTCGGCGTGGGGCTGATGCTCACCGCCGCCGCCTGCTGGGCGCTGGGCACGCAGCTGCTGCGGCGCAGCACCCTGCCGCTGCCGGTGCTCACGCTGTCGTTCTGGATGACGGTGCAGAGCACCGTGGTGCTGAGCCTGCTGTCGCTGCTGCTGGAGCACGACCGCTGGCAGGCCCCGTCCGCCGTGGGCTGGGGCGCCATCGCCTTCAACGCGGTGCTGGTGCTCGGCTTCGCGCAGCCGGCGTGGTTCTTCCTGGTGCGCGGCCTGCCGCCCGTGGCGTCCACCTTGAGCGTGATGATGATCCCGGTGCTGGGCGTGTTCAGCGGCGCGGTCTGGCTGGGCGAGCGCCTGCACTGGCAGGACTGGGCGGCCGTGGCGCTGATGGTGCTGGCGATCGCCTCGGTGCTGTGGCCGCAGCGCCCTGCGGCCACAGCGGGTGCGGCATGAAAAGTGCCTCCAGCACAATAACCACTAGGGCATATCGCTATTAATTCAGTAGCAAAAGAGCGGCGGGCGTGAACCCGCCGCCGGCTCAGCCCTGGGCGCGCTTTTGCAGGATCTCGAAGGCCGGCAGCGTCTTGCCCTCCAGCACTTCCAGGAAGGCGCCGCCGCCGGTGGAGATGTAGCCCACGTCCCTCTCGATGCCGTACTTGGCGATGGCCGCCAGCGTGTCGCCGCCGCCCGCGATGCTGAACGCGCTCGATTCGGCGATCGCCTGGGCGATGGTCTTGGTGCCGTTCTCGAACGCGGCGAACTCGAACACGCCCACGGGCCCGTTCCACACGATGGTGCCGGCCTGCTTGAGTTGCGCGGCCAGCTTCTTCGCGGTCTCGGGGCCGATGTCCAGGATCAGGTCGTCGTCGGCCACGTCGGCGGCCGCCTTCACCGTGGCGGGCGCATCGGCCGAGAAGGTCTTGGCCACCACCACGTCGGTGGGAATCGGCACCTCGGCGCCGCGCGCCTTCATGGCGTCGATCACGGCGCGGGCCTGGTCCAGCAGGTCGGGCTCGGCCAGGCTCTTGCCGATCGAAAGGCCGGCGGCCAGCATGAAGGTGTTGGCGATGCCGCCGCCCACGATGAGCTGGTCCACCTTGTCGGCCAGGCTTTTGAGGATGGTGAGCTTGGTCGAGACCTTGCTGCCCGCCACGATGGCCGCCAACGGCCGCGCGGGCTGGGCCAGGGCCTTGGTGATGGCGTCGATCTCGGCCGACAGCAGCGGGCCGGCGCAGGCGGTCCTGGCGTATTCGGCGATGCCGTAGGTCGTGCCCTCGGCCCGGTGCGCGGTGCCGAAGGCGTCGTTCACGTAGATGTCGCAGAGCGCGGCCATCTTCCTGGCCAGCGCGGGGTCGTTCTTCTTCTCACCGGGGTTCACGCGGCAGTTCTCCAGCAGCACGACCTGGCCGGGCTGCACGGCCACGCCGTCCACCCAGTCGGCCACCAGCGGAACCTCGCGGCCCAGCAGTTCGCCCAGGCGCTTCGCAATGGGGGCGAGCGAGTCGGCGGGCTGCAGCGTGCCCTCGGTCGGGCGGCCCAGGTGGCTCGTCACCATGACGGCGGCGCCGGCGTCCAGCGCCATCTGGATGCAGGGCACCGAGGCGCGGATGCGCGTGTCCTCGGTGATGTGGCCGGCGTCGTCCTGCGGCACGTTCAGGTCGGCGCGGATGAACACGCGCTGGCCACGGGCCTGGCCTTGGGCGCAGAGGTCGGAAAAGCGAAGGATGTGCATGGATCGATGGGGCCGGCGGGCGGCGCGGGGAGGGTGGAAAACTGCGCCGCATTGTAGGTGCGGCCCCGTGCCCGGCCGTGTCGGCCGGCGCCGCCCGTAGGCTACCAGCCCAGGCCGATGTGCAGCGGCAGGTACACCACCATGCCCACGACGATGGTGCCCAGGATGCCGCGGCGCCAGAAGTAGTAGCCGGCGGCGCACAGCACGGACGGCAGGCGCGCGTCCTGCAGCGTGCCGATCAGCTCGCCCTGCGCCATGAAGATCTCCGGCGCGATCACCGAGGCCAGCGCGGCCAGCGGCGCGTACTTGAGGCCGCGCTTGAGCCAGCCCGGCAGGGGCAGTTCGCGCTCGGGGATCATGAAGAACGCGCGCGACACCACCGTGATGGCGGCCAGCCCCAGGATGGCGATGGTGGGCTCGACCCAGGACCAGTTCATGGGTGGCGCTCCTCGCGCAGCGGCACCACGTCGCCGTCCTGCACGTGCTTTTTCTCCTCGGGGGGCAGCGCGCTCTCGGCCGGCACCAGCAGCACCTCGGGCTTTCGCAGGTGGCGGTCCACCGTCTCGATGATGAGGCCCACCGCCACGGCCGCCGCGATGGCCACCAGGATGTTCAGCTTGAGCGGCAGCGCGAACGCCGCGATGGCCGCCGTCATGGCCACGCCCGTGGCCAGCCAGGTGGCGCGGTCGAACAGCATGGACAGCATCACGCCCAGCAGCGCCAGCACGCCCGCGAAGCCCAGGCCCCACGACAGCGGCACCACGTTGGCCAGCAGGATGCCCGTGATCGACGGCACCTGCCAGGACAGCCAGTTGATCGATGCGGCGCCCCAGAAGTACGGCACCTGCTCGGGCTGCGGCGTGGGCTGGGGGTAGCGCTTCATGAACGCGACGAAGATCACGTCGCCGCTGAAATACCCCACCGCCAGGCGCCGGCGCAGCGGCAGGTGCGCGAAGTAGCTGCGCCATAGGCTGCTGAAGATGACGAAGCGCAGGTTCACGCACGAGGCCGTGAGCCACACCACCCACAGCGGCGCGCCGACGGCCATCAGCGGGATCACCGTGAGCTGCGCGCTGCCCGCGTACACCGCGAGCGACATGAAGATCGCCATCGGCACCGACATGCCGCTCTTGACCATGGCCACGCCGGTCACCAGCCCCCAGGCGCCCACGCCCACGCTGGTGCCGAACATGTCCAGCACGCCCTGGCGGTAGGCGGGATGCCGGACGAGCGCGCCCAGTCCCCGGGCGCTCATTCCCGCGCCCCGGCCGGCGCGCCGCCCCCCAGCACCATGCCGGGCGCGAGCGCGAAGCCGCGCAGGAAATCGGCCACCGGCAGGCGCTTGCCGCCCGCGCGCTGCAGCGTGGTCAGGCGCAGCGCGCCGTGGCCGCAGGCCACCGTCACGCCGGCGTCGTTCACGGACAGAATCTGCCCGCACGGCATGGAATCCGCCGGCATCGTGCTATCAATTTCGTAGCTCCACACCTTGATCGCCTCGCCGTCCAGCGTGGTCGATGCGCCGGGAAACGGGTCGAAGGCGCGGATGCGCCGGCCGATCGCCTCGGCGGGCAGGGCCCAGTCGATGGCGCTCTCGGCCTTCTCGATCTTGTGCGCGTAGGTCACGCCCTCGGCGGGCTGGGGCGTGGCGGGCAGGCCGCCGCGGGCGGCGCGCTGCAGCGCCTCGACGACCATGCGGCCGCCCAGGTCGGCCAGCCGGTCATGCAGCGTGGCCGTGGTGTCACCAGGGCCGATGGCGGTCTTCTCGATGAGCAGCATGTCGCCCGTGTCCAGGCCGGCATCCATCTGCATGATGGTCACGCCCGTCTCGGCATCGCCCGCCTCGATCGCGCGGTGGATGGGCGCCGCGCCGCGCCAGCGCGGCAGCAGGCTGGCGTGAATGTTCAGGCAACCCCTGGCCGGCAGGTCCAGCACCCACTGCGGCAGGATCAGCCCGTAGGCGGCCACCACCATGGCATCGGCCCCGGCGGCGACCAGCGCATCGCGCGCGGCGGCGGCGTCCTCGGGGTACTTGCCGTCCAGGCGCAGGCTGCGCGGCTGCGCCACGGCGATGCCGTGCTCCAGCGCGCACTGCTTGACGGGCGAGGCCTGCAGCTTCATGCCCCGGCCGGCGGGCCGGTCGGGCTGGGTCAGGACGAGGGGGACGGTGAAGCCGGCGTCCAGCAGGCGCTGGAGGGCGACGCGGGCGAAGTCGGGCGTGCCGGCAAAGACGATCTTCATGAAGGCGGTCGCGGCGTCAGAATCCCAGCAGATCGCGGGGATCGGGCTCGTCCGTGAACATCACCTTCACCACCACGCCGCGCGGGTCGATGTGCACATGGCCGAAGCGCCGGGTGCCCAGGTCGTCGCGGAAGCGGTAGGTCCAGATGTCGCCGTCGAAGCGCGCCACCTGTTCCACGCGCATCGGCGGGCCGAAGGTGCGGCGCACGTCGTCCACCGTCCAGCCGGCCGGAATGCCGGCCAGGTTGTTGAAGGTGAGCACCTGGTCGGTGCGCACGAGGCGGCCGCCGGCATCGAAGTCCATGTGGTACACCTGCCGGCCCGCGGGCTGGGTGGTGTACAGCAGCCGCTCGCCGCCACCGGGCAACGGCGTGACGGACACCGGCGGGCCCAGGTTCTGCAGCACCTCGGCGCGCGAGGCGCCGGGCTTGACGAAGTCGGGCGAAGCGCACGCGGTGAGCACGGCCGCCAATCCGATGGCGGCCACGCCGCGCGCCAGGGAGGAAAAGGAAAGGGAGCGCCAGGCGATCATGATCGTGCCTCACGTTGCTGCTTGAGCATCTTGGTCTTGATGCGGTTGCGTTTGAGAGGAGAGAGGTACTCGACGAACACCTTGCCCAGCAGGTGGTCCATCTCGTGCTGGATGCACACCGCCAGCAGGCCCTCGGCCTCGACCACGCGGGACTGGCCCTGGGCGTCCAGCGCCCGCACGTGGACCGCGGTGGAGCGCGCCACGCCGTCGTAGATGCCGGGGACCGACAGGCAGCCTTCCTCGCCCACGGTCTTTTCCTCGCTGGCCCAGAGGATCTCGGGATTGATGAAGACCTGGGGCTGGTCGTGGTCCTCGGAGACGTCGATGACCACGATGCGCTCGTGCACGTCCACCTGCGTGGCCGCCAGGCCGATGCCGTTGGCGTCGTACATCGTGGCCGCCATGTCGTCCAGCAGGGCGCGCACGCGGTCGTCCACGGCCTGGACCGGCTTGGCCACCGTGTGCAGGCGGGGATCGGGGTAACAGAGAATAGGAAGAATGGCCATGGCGAACCCGGAAAGATGTCGCTATTTTCGCCACTTTTGACGGGGACGGCCGCCGGCCGCCGCAATAATCGTTGCCCAATCAAGGGCTTGGGCTGAGAATCCGAGAAGATTTGTAACGTATCAACCGGCGGGTTTTGTAACCGACAAACACGCGCTGGCGCCAGCGAGGGGCGTTTCGCAATGCATGACAAGAGGAACAACATGACGGCATCCACAGGCTTGCGGCCCACGGCGCTGGGAGCGCTGGCTTTTCTGGCCGCAGCCCTGCTGACCGGCCCCGCGCATGCCCAGAACTACCCTGTCACCACCGATCAGCGGGCCACCGCCCAGCAGGTGGCGTCCCGGGGCGTGCCGATGTCGGAACTGGCCGCCAACGCGCCGGACACCTATGTGGTCAAGCGCGGCGACACCCTCTGGGGCATCTCCGGCATGTACCTGCAGCGCGCCTGGCGCTGGCCCGAACTCTGGGGCATGAACCTGCAGGCCATCCCCAATCCGCACCTCATCTTCCCCGGCCAGACGCTGTATCTGGAAAAGGTGTACGGCTATGCCCGCCTGCGCACCAGCCCGTCGGGCCAGGTGCCCAATGACACGGTGCGCGTCTCGCCCCGCACCCGCACCGACAGCCTGGCCGGCACCGCGCTGCCCACCCTGCAGCCCCACCTGATCGAGCCGTTCCTCGTCGAGCCGCTGGTGGTGGACGAACTCACGCTGCAGCAGGCCCCGCGCATCGTCGCCACCGTCGATGAACGCGTGCTCATGGCCAGCGGCGACCGGGCCTACGTGCGCGGCGCCACCGGCAATCCGCTGCGCCTGGGGCCCGGCGTGCCGCGCCAGTACCGCGTGTTCCGCAATGCCATCCCCATGAAGGACCCCGAGTCCGGCGAGATCCTGGGCTACGAAGCCCAGTACGTCGGCAAGGCCGAACTGGTGCGCGGCGAGACTACCGAGGAAACGCGCGATCCCAAGGGCGAAGTCACGCTCGACGTGGTGCCCGCCACCGTGGACCTGAGCAGCGCCAAGGAAGAAATGCGCGCCGGCGACCGCCTGCTGCCCGCCCCCGCCCGCGGCTACGCCAGCTACACGCCGCGCGCGCCGCAGGCCCCGGTGGATGCGCGCGTCGTGTCGCTGTATGGCAGCTCGGCCGTGGCCTATGCCGCGCAGAACCAGGTGATCGCCATCAACCGCGGCACCCGCGACGGGATCGAGGCCGGCCATGTCCTCACGCTGCTCACCAAGGGCGAGCGCATCAAGGACAAGACCGACGAGAACAAGGCCATGATCAAGCTGCCGAGCGAGGCCAACGGCGTGGGCATGGTGTTCCGCACGTTCGATCGCGTCTCCTACGTGCTGCTGCTGCAGGTGCAGCAGGGCGTGCGGGTCGGCGACCGCCTCGTCAATCCGCAGTAAGCCCTGCGGCCCTCTCCAGGGGCGCCTTGGCGGGCGCCCCTTGGCCTCGGGATGCCTGCTTTGACCTCCATGGATCGGGACGAATTGGCCGCCTGGCTGCGGCTGGCGCTCACACCCGGCGTCGGCAATGGGGCCGCGCGCCGGCTGCTGGCCGCGTTCGGGCTGCCGCAGAACCTGTTCACCGCATCGCCAGCGGCGCTGCAGGCCTGTGCCACGCCCGCCCAGGCGCGGGCCCTGGGCACCGTGCCGCCCACGCTCGAGGCACTGCTCGAGACCACCTGGCAGTGGCTGAACGGTGCGGCGCCGGGTCAGCCCGCCCGCCAGATCGTCACGCTGGGCGATCCGGCCTATCCGCCGGGCCTGCTGGCCACCGAAGACCCGCCCCTCATGCTCTACCTCATGGGGGCACCGCGGTTCCTGGCACAGACGACACCCTGGACGACCGAGCGTTGCATCGCCATCGTGGGCAGTCGCAATCCCACGGCACAGGGCGCCGACCATGCACGGCAGTTCGCGCGGGCGCTGCGCAGCGCCCGTTTGTGCATCGTCTCCGGCCTGGCGCTGGGCGTGGATGCTGCGGCGCACGAAGGTGCGCTGGATGGAGGAGTGGACGTTGCCGACGACCTGCCCGCGACCCTCGCGGTGGTGGGCACCGGGCTGGACCGCGTCTACCCGCGCAAGAACCTGGACCTCGCCCACCGCATCGCGCAAAACGGCGTGCTGGTGAGCGAGTACCCGCTGGGCACGCCGCCGCTGGCGGGCAATTTCCCCAAGCGCAACCGCATCATCGCCGGGCTGTCGCAAGGCACGCTGGTGGTGGAGGCGGCGCTGGCCTCGGGCTCGCTGATCACCGCCCGGCTGGCGGCCGAGCAGGGGCGGGAGGTGTTCGCCATTCCCGGCTCCATCCACGCGCCGCAGTCCCGGGGCTGCCATGCGCTGATCCGGCAAGGGGCCAAACTGGTCGAGTCCGCGCAGGACGTGCTGGAAGAATTGCGCTTGGCGCCTTCCGAGGCGCCGCGGGCCGCGCCCGCATCGCAGGCGCCCTCGCCGCATAGCGATGGCGATGGCGACAGCAGCGAGGCTTTGCCGGCGGGAGAGCACGCGGCACTGCTGCAGGCGCTGGGGTTCGACCCGACCGGCCTCGATGCGCTGGTGGCGCGCACCGGCATGGATGCCGCGTCGCTGCAGGTCGCCTTGCTCGAACTGGAACTGGAAGGGCAGGTCGCCCGCCTGCCCGGCGGGCTCTTTCAGCGCATGGGACGGGCCTGAGGCGGGGCGCACGGCATTGCAGCGCCGCCCCATCCATCAGCCGCCTAGGCCCATCACAGGCCCAGCATCAGCTTCAGGTTCTGCACCGCCGCGCCGCTGGCACCCTTGCCGAGATTGTCCAGGCGCGCCACCAGAACCGCGTGGCGGTAGTTTTCATTGGCGAACACGCGCAGTTCGAGCTGGTTGGTGTCGTTGAGCGCCAGGGCGTCGAGCTTGCCGTCTTCCGTCGGCGGCAGCACCTTGACCCACTGGTCCGGCGTGTTGCTCTTGGCGTAGTGCGCGACCAGGGCGTCGTGCAGGTCGGCTGCCTTGGGCGCGCCGGGCAGCAGGTCCAGGTGCAGCGGCAACTGCACCAGCATGCCCTGCTGGAAGTTGCCCACGGCCGGCACGAAGATCGGCCGGCGGGTCAGGCCGGTGTACTTCATGATCTCGGGCAGGTGCTTGTGCGACAGGCCCAGGGCATACAGCTCGAACGCCGGGGCGGCGTTTTGCTCGTAGGCTTCGATCATCGTGCGGCCTCCGCCCGAGTAACCGCTCACCGAAGGCAGGGCCAGCGGGAAATCGACCGGCACCAGGCCGGCTTCCACCAGCGGGCGCAGCAGCGCAATCGCCCCGGTGGCATAGCAGCCGGGGTTGGCCACCCGCGTGGCCGATGCCACGGCATCGCTCTGGCCCGCGGCCAGTTCGGGAAAGCCGAACACCCAGCCCGCCACCGTGCGGTGTGCCGTGCTGGCGTCGATCACCTTGATGCGGCGGCCGCCGGCCTTTTCGATCTCGTCCACCATGGCCACGGTCTCGCGGGCGGCATCGTCGTGCAGGCACAGGATCACCAGGTCCACGCCGGCGATCAGTTCGCGCTTGGCGGCCGGGTCCTTGCGCCGCTCGGGCGCGATGCTGACCACCTGCACCTGCGGCATTGCCTGCAGGCGCTCGCGGATCTGCAGGCCCGTGGTGCCGGCTTCGCCGTCGATGAAGACTTTGGACATGGAATGCTCCTGCAAAAGATGGCCGTGGCGGCCCGCCGTGGTACGTGACATCCGCAAGGGATGGTGCATCGCAGCATGATACAGTCGCCGGTTGCCATGTCACCCGCCCGCGGCCAGACATCTGCTCATGGCAAACGGGTTACCAACATCCTTCCCTGAGAGAGACCTCATGAAGATTCACGAATACCAAGGCAAGGAAATCTTGCGCAATTTTGGTGTGCCCGTTCCGCGCGGCATTCCTGCTTTCACGGTGCAGGAAGCCGTGGAGGCTGCCCAGAAGCTCGGCGGCCCCGTGTGGGTGGTCAAGGCCCAGATCCACGCCGGTGGCCGTGGCAAGGGCGGCGGCGTGAAGGTCGCCAAGACCATCGACGATGTCAAGCGCATCTCGGGCGAAATCCTGGGCATGCAGCTCAAGACGCACCAGACCGGCCCCGAAGGCCAGAAGGTCCGCCGCCTGTACATCGAAGACGGCGCCGACATCAAGAACGAACTGTATGTCTCGCTGGTGACCGACCGCGGCACGCAGAAGGTGGCCTTGATCGCTTCCAGCGAAGGCGGCATGGACATCGAGGAAGTGGCGCACTCCACGCCCGAGAAGATCATCACCGAGATGATCGATCCCCTGACCGGCATCACCGCCGAGCAGAGCAAGAAGGTGGCTGCAGCCATCGGCCTGACCGGCGCTTCCATCGACCAGGCCGTGGACATCTTCGCCAAGATCTACAAGTGCTACATGGAGACGGACGCTTCGCTGGTGGAAATCAACCCGCTGAACTGCGACTCCAAGGGCAACCTGATGGCGCTGGACGCCAAGTTCAACTTCGACGCCAACGCGCTGTTCCGCCATCCTGAAATCGTGGCCTACCGCGATCTGGACGAAGAAGATCCGGCCGAAGTGGAAGCCTCCAAGTTCGACCTGGCCTACATCAGCCTGGACGGCAACATCGGCTGCCTGGTGAACGGCGCCGGCCTGGCCATGGCCACCATGGACACCATCAAGCTGTTCGGCGGCGAGCCGGCCAACTTCCTGGACGTGGGCGGCGGTGCCACCCCCGAGAAGGTCACCGAAGCCTTCAAGATCATGCTGAAGAACCCCAAGGTCGAAGGCATTCTGGTCAACATCTTCGGCGGCATCATGAAGTGCGACACCATCGCCACCGGCGTCATCACCGCCTGCAAGGCCGTGAACCTGAACGTGCCGCTGGTCGTGCGCATGAAGGGCACCAACGAAGAGCTGGGCAAGAAGATGCTGGCCGAATCCGGCCTGCCCATCATCGCCGCAGACACCATGGCCGAAGCTGCGACCAAGATCGTTGCTGCCGTCAAGTAAGCCCGGAGAACACACATGTCGATCTACATCAACAAAGACACCAAGGTCATCACCCAGGGCATCACGGGCAAGACCGGCCAGTTCCACACCGAAAAGTGCCAGGAGTACGCGAACGGCAAGAACGCCTTCGTGGCGGGCGTGAACCCCAAGAAGGCCGGCGAGTCGATCTTCAACATTCCGATCTACGCCTCCGTCAAGGAAGCCGCATCGCAGACCGGCGCCACCGTGTCGGTGATCTACGTGCCGCCCGCAGGCGCTGCCGCTGCCATCTGGGAAGCCGTGGAAGCCGATCTGGACCTGGCCATCTGCATCACCGAAGGCATCCCGGTGCGCGACATGCTCGAAGTGCGCAACAAGATGAAGGCCAAGGAAGCCGCCGGCGGCAAGAAGACGCTGCTGCTGGGCCCCAACTGCCCCGGCCTGATCACGCCCGACGAAATCAAGATCGGCATCATGCCCGGCCACATCCACCGCAAGGGCCGCATCGGCGTGGTGAGCCGTTCCGGCACGCTGACGTACGAAGCCGTGGCCATGCTGACGGAAGTGGGCCTGGGCCAGTCGAGCGCCGTGGGCATTGGTGGCGACCCCATCAACGGCCTCAAGCACATCGACGTGATGAAGGCTTTCAACGACGATCCCGACACCGATGCCGTCATCATGATCGGCGAAATCGGTGGTCCGGACGAAGCGGAAGCCGCCCAATGGTGCAAGGCCAACATGAAGAAGCCGATCGTGGGCTTCATCGCCGGCGTGACCGCCCCTCCCGGCAAGCGCATGGGCCACGCAGGCGCACTGATCTCCGGCGGTGCCGACACGGCCGATGCCAAGCTCGCCATCATGGAAGAGTCGGGTTTCATCATCACCCGCAATCCTTCCGAGCTCGGCAAGCTGCTCAAGGCGCAACTGAAGTAATCTGTAAGCAAAACTACGGACGAAAGGGGTTTGCAGCCCCGATAAACTGCGCTCTCCCATAAAAGAAGAGGCGCCCGAAACCCTGGTTTCGGGCGCCTCTTTCATTCATAACACGGAGATACCTCGCATGGAATTCCTGCACACGGCCGACTTCTGGATCGGCCTCGTCAAGATCGTCTGGATCAACATCATCCTGTCCGGCGACAACGCCGTGGTCATCGCACTGGCCGCGCGCTCGCTTCCCCCGCACCAGCAGAAGAAAGCCATTTTCTGGGGCTCCGGCGCCGCCGTGGTGCTGCGCATCGTGCTGACCGTGGTGGCCGCCAAGCTGCTCGAGCTGTCGTTCCTGCAGATCATCGGCGGCTGCCTGCTGCTGTGGATCGGCCTGCAGCTGATGACCGACAGCGACGAGGACGGCGAAGGCTCCCAGTCCGGCGGCGGCCTCATGGCGGCCGTCCGCACCATCCTGATCGCCGACCTGGTGATGAGCCTGGACAACGTGATCGCCGTGGCCGCCGCGGCCCACGGCAACATGGTCCTGTTGATCCTCGGCTTGGCCATCAGCATTCCGCTCGTCATTTTTGGCAGCACGCTCATGATCAAGCTCATGGAGCGCTTTCCCATCATCGTCCTGTTCGGCGCTGGCCTGATCGGCTGGGTGGGTGGCGAAACCATCGCCAGCGATGCATCGCTGCACGATGTCGTCCTGGCCCATCCTTCCTTGCACTATGTGGCGGCCGCTCTGGGCGCCCTGTTCGTGGTGGGCGCCGGGAAATTCCTGCAGGCACGGGCCCAGCAAAACTCGGCGGCCGCCGGTTGATGCGGTTGTGCCCCCGGTAGCCCGATGAAAACTTGGGGTCGGCCGACCCCGAGGCCCTCTCGGCGGCGGGTCCGTCGTCTATGATGCGGAACGCGACGCAACAGGGCACGACATGGGGGATTTTCAAAAAACTGCAACAGGGACTGCGCACACCGGTGGCGCAGCTTTGCTTCTCCCTGCGCCGGGTGAAGCATGACCTTGGGTATCAAGCTGAACTATCAGTTTTGCGCCCGCACCGACCAAGGCCGGGTGCGCTCGAACAATGAAGACGCCGTGATCGCGGACGCCAGCGCGCAGCTGGCGGTGCTCGCCGATGGCATGGGCGGGTACAACGCGGGCGAAATCGCAAGCGGCATGGCCACCAGCCTCATTCACGACGAAATGACCCAGTGGCTGGCGCAAGCCGGCCCCCGTGCCGCGTCGACGGAAGTGCGCCGAGCGCTGGAAGACTGCGTGGAGCGCACCAACCACGCCATCTTCGATGCGTCGCTCTCCCATCCGCAGTATTCGGGGATGGGCACCACAGTGGTGGTCGGCGTTTTCCTGGGCGATCGCCTGATCCTCGGGCACATCGGCGATTCACGGTGCTACTGCCTGCGCGGCGGCGTGCTCAGGCAGATCACGCGCGACCACTCCTGGCTGCAGGAACAGGTGGATGCCGGCATCCTCACGCCCCAGGAAGCGGCGATATCGGGCCAGCGCAACCTGGTCACTCGCGCCCTTGGCGTGGAAAGTGCTGTACTGGTCGAAATCAATGAGTTTCCCGTGGAGCCGCAGGATCTGTTCGTGATGTGCTCGGATGGCTTGACCGACATGGTCGAAGACGATCAGATTCAAGCGCTGGCCCTGGTACAGGAACCCCTGGAGGACAAAGCCGCCCATCTGATCGAAGCCGCCAATGCCCGGGGCGGCCGCGACAACATCAGCGTGCTGCTGGTGCAGGCGGGATCCATTGAGAGGAAGCGCGGCTTGATGTCGCGATTTTTGCGTGCCGATTGAAGTTGAATCAGCCACCTGGCCGACCATCGCAATGAAAGAATGAGGAATTGATCATGCCGAAAATGATCGTGTCGATCGACGGAGTCGTCATCAAGGAAGTCCAATTGACGAAGGAGCGTACGACCCTCGGCCGCCGCCCCTATAACGACATCGTCATCGACAACCTGGCCGTCAGTGGCGAACACGCCGTGCTCCATGTCTCGCCCGACGAGGTGGAGATCGAGGACCTCGGCAGCACCAACGGCACCTACGTGAATGGGCAACCCGTCAAGCGCCAGCCGCTGCGCAACGGGGACACGGTGGAAGTGGGCAAGTACAAGATCCGCTTCCTGCAGGAAAACGAAGGCGAAAACTTCGAAAAGACCATGGTGTTCAAGCCCGGCATGGTGCCGCCGCGGCCATTGACCTCCCGTTCCGCCCCGCTGTCCGCCGCCGGGTCGACGCCCGCTCCGGTCTTGAGCGCGTCGATCCGGGTCTGCTCAGGGGCGGCTGCAGGGCGTGAGGTGGCGCTGGTCAAGGTGGTGACCACCATCGGCAAGCCGGGTGTGGCGGTTGCGTCGATCACCAAGCGGCATCATGGATTTGTGCTGTCGCACGTGGAAGGCGCGCAGCGGCCTCAATTGAATGGGGCCGTGATGGCCGATGAGCCGGTGCTGCTGAAGAGCGGCGACCGCTTGGCGCTGGCAGGGACGGAGATGGAGTTCGTCCAGGGCTGATCGATTGGTATCAGTCGGCTTGCGATGCGGCGAGATTCGTAACTCACGCATCTGCTTGTGACAGGGGTGGTGGACAAATTTGTCACAAGTGCCAGGGATGGAACGATTCAGACGGGGTTCCCTGGTCTGTTCCCCTGGGGTTTTTCTGTTTTACCGGATGGGCCGCGTTGGCATGGAACCTGCTGAGTTGATGGCGGACCTGGAGAATTCTTCTGCAGGTTTTTATTTGCAATCGACCTCCTAGGAGAGATTTATGAAGCGCAATCTGCAAAAGGGTTTCACCCTGATTGAATTGATGATCGTGGTGGCGATTATCGGTATTCTGGCTGCCGTGGCCCTGCCGGCCTACAAGGACTACACCATCAAGGCGCGCATGTCTGAAGTGGTTCTGGCTGCTTCCCAGTGCCGCACGACCATCAGCGAAACCATCCAGAGCATGCGCACCGATGCGACGCTGTCGGGTGCGAATGCCTTCGGTTGCGATGCGACCAACCCCACGAAGATGGTGGCTTCGATCAGCACCGATGCAAACACAGCTGTAATCACTGTTGTGCCGCACGCAGCCAATTTGGGTACAACGATGTCGGGCACGAGCAGCGACAGCATCACGTTGACGCCCAAGAAGGACAGCCAAGGGAATGGCTTTGCTCTGGGCACTGCCAATACTGGCGGTCAAAGCCAGCAAATCTATGAGTGGATCTGCAAGAGCACTGGTGTTGCATTGCGTTATGCACCTGGCTCTTGCAAGTAATCACTGAGC
The DNA here is from genome assembly GCF_030158995.1 of Acidovorax sp. SUPP2825. NCBI lineage: Bacteria > Pseudomonadati > Pseudomonadota > Betaproteobacteria > Burkholderiales > Comamonadaceae > Acidovorax > Acidovorax sp. SUPP2825. The sequence continues at coordinate 55,753 of NZ_BQXK01000012.1, forward strand.
GCTTAGCGTTTCTAGTCGAAAAAAAGGGGGCTTCAGCCCCCTTTTTTTATTGGTCATCAAGATTTTATGGCTCAAACCCACTCCTCCCGTTCCATAACGTTGACTGCGCTGGGCGCATTGGTGTACGCCTTGTGCTGGCTGCTGCCCAATCACCACGAGCCCTGGGTGGATTTTTATTCCGATGCGTGGGCGGCGTGCGCGATGTTGGGCTTCGGTGCTGTGGTGCTCTGGCGAATCAAAAAAACGCAGGTGACGTGGCACGTCCTTCCTTCGATGGTTCTGCTGTGCTGCTTGATCGTATGGACGCAATATGCTGCGGGTCTGGTCGAATCACGGGGGGTGGCTTGGATCAGTTCCCTGTATTTGCTGGGCTTGGCTTTGGCAATGCTAATGGGGACCGCAGTGGAGCAGTGGCGGCCCAAGCAGGGTGCCGATTTCCTGTTCATGGCTGCGTTGGTGGGGGCGTTGGGATCGCTGCTGATTCAGTTTCAGCAATGGCTGCAAATCGACCCTGGTGCTGCGTTCTGGCTCTTCATTCCTGCGCCCCCTGATCGCTTTCATGCCAACCTGGGGCAGCCGAATCAATTGGCCAGTTTGCTTTGCCTCGGTGTATTTGCATGTGCTTGGCTTCATCACCGAGGTCGGTTGCCTGGCCGAGTGGCTTGGTTACTGGCTGTGATACTGGCGGTCGGGTTGGTGCTGGCGCAATCGCGCACGACCTGGCTGGTCGTTTTGCTGTCTTTGGCGATGCTGGTCTTTTTTCGCAAGCGCCTTGCCATCAAGCGGGATGTGATGGTGGGAGCGTTCACCTGGACCGGCATGTTCGCGGTTTTCCTCGTTGCGCTGCCCCATGTCGATGTGTGGCTGGGACGGGCGTCCCGGCTGCGACCCGTGCGGAGCATCTCGAACCTGGAACTGCGCCTGGACGTCTGGATGCATCTGTGGGAAGCCGTGTGGAGCCGCCCCTGGTTCGGTTTTGGCTGGATGCAAACCAGTTTTGCGCAGTTCACTTCGAGCCCCTACGACATGGTCACGGCGGGAACGCACCGGCATGCCCACAACCTGCTGATGGATCTGCTGGTTTTCACAGGGATTCCGCTGGGTCTGGCTTTGTGCGCAGTGCTGGTCTTGTGGACCGTTCATGCGATCCGTCGGATGGCCCAGCCAGAGCACCTCTGGATGTTCCTGTTCGTGGCTGCGCTGGGTGTGCACGCCATGCTGGAATATCCCCTCTACTACGCCTACTTCTTGCTGCCATGCGGCCTCATGTTGGGCGCGTTGAACGAGGCACTGCGGTTCAAGCCCGTCGGGCAGACGGGGCGTTGGCCGATCGCCATCATCATGGGAGCGGCTGGCGTGGGATTGGCCATCACCATCCACGACTACCTGCGAATCGAAGACGATTTCTTCTCTCTCCGCTTCGAACGCCAGCAATTGGCCGCCCCCTCCGATCGCCTGGCCCCGGAAGTGGTATCTCTGACCCAGTTGCAGGACTTGATGTGGCTTATCCGGGTGAACCCCGGCGAGGCGCACTCAGAGCAGGATCTGGTCCGCGCTTCACGGACCACGAAACTCCTGCCCAGCACCATCACCCTCTACAAGCTTGCCGCGATGTACGGTGCGGCCGGCAAAACCCAGGAGGCGGAATATTGGGTTGTGGTGATGACCCGCTTGAACCAGCCCAGCCAGAAACTGGTCGCCGAGTTGCGCGGCCAATGGGATGAACAGGCCGCGGTCTATCCGGAGATGGCTAAGGTGGCGTGGCCGAAGTAGAAGAGGTATTCCAGTCGGATTTGCCGCCGAGTTTTTTCACCACCCTCACGCCGCTGATTTTCATGTGCTTGTCCACTGCCTTGCACATGTCGTACACCGTGAGCAAGGCGACCTGGGTGGTCATCAACGCCTCCATCTCCACGCCCGTCGGCCCCACGGTTTCCACGGTCGCCGTGCATTCGATGCCGACCCCCTCGGATGCGGTCGCAAACGTCACGGCGATGCGCGTCAGCGCCAAGGGGTGGCACAGCGGAATCAGATCGCTGGTCTTTTTCGCCGCTTGAATGCCCGCGATGCGGGCGATGCCCAGCACGTCGCCCTTCGCGGCGGTGCCGGACTGGATGATGGCCAGCGTTTCGGGCTGCATCTCGATGCAGCCGGTGGCGACGGCAACGCGGTGCGTGGCCGGCTTGGCGCCCACATCGACCATGTGGGCCTGGCCCAGGGCGTCGAAGTGGGTCAGGCTGGAGGCAGTGGGGGTGTCGCTCATAAAAGTACTGGGGATTGCACGCGGGTCATTCGCTGGCAGGGAACATTCGGGGGCCAGGGCATCATACGGTCATGTGTAGCGGCCAGGGCCGGGGTGGCGTGGCCGAATCAGTGCAGGAGACTTTGCGTGCCATTTGATCGAAAACGGCCTCTGGTGCTTGTGCGTCAGGCGGTGGCCGCTTCCCTTTTCATCCTGAGCGGTGTGTGCGGCACGACCGCCGTGCATGCGCAAGCGGGCCTGCCCACGCTGGGCGACAGCTCCGACCTCACCACCGCCCAGGAGCGCCAGCTCGGCGACCGCATCATCCGCGAGCTGTACCGCGACCCGGATTACATCGACGACGCCGTGCTCAACGAGTACGTGGACAGCATCTTCCAACCCCTGGTGAAAGCGGCGCGCGAGCGCGGGGAACTCTCCCCCGAACTGGACGAGCGCTTCGCGTGGGAAATCCTGCTGGGCCGGGACCGCACGGTGAATGCCTTCGCGCTGCCGGGCGGCTATTTCGGCGTGCACCTGGGATTGATCGGCGTGGTGTCCACGCGCGACGAGCTGGCGTCGGTGCTGGCGCACGAACTGAGCCACGTCACGCAGCGCCACATCTCGCGCCTGATCACGCAGCAGAACCGGCAGACGCCGTTGATGCTCGGCGCCCTGGTGCTGGGTGCGCTGGCCGCCAGCAAGAGCCCCAATGCGGCCCAGGCGCTGATGATCGGCGGGCAGGCGGTGGCGGTGCAGAACCAGCTCAACTTCTCGCGCGACATGGAGCGCGAGGCCGACCGCATCGGCTATGGGCTGATGGCGCCGGCCGGCTTTGCGCCGCAGGGTTTCGTGGCCATGTTCGACAAGCTGCAGCAGGCCAACCGCATCAACGACAACGGCAGTTGGCCCTATCTGCGCAGCCACCCACTGACCACGCAGCGCATTGCCGACATGCATTCGCGGCTGCCGCCAGGGGGCGCCGCCGCACCGGCCACGCCCACGCTGGAACACGCGATGATGGCCGCGCGCGCCCGCGTGCTGTCCCGTCCGGGCGTGGATGTCTGGCGGCAGTGGACGACTGAACCGCTGGGCACCGGTTTCGCGGCCCAGCCGTTGCCCCGCCGGGTGGCGGCCTGGTACGCGGCGGCGCTGAGCGCCAGCCAGCTGCAGGACGTGTCGGCGGCGCGCACCGCACTGCGGGGCTTGATGGAGGCGGTGCGCGGCGATGCGCCGGCGCTGCGGCAGGCGAAATTGCTCAGTGCGGAAATAGAATTCGCGGCTGGGGACTTCCAGGCCGCACTGCAGCAGTTGCCAGCGCAGGCGACCCTGGCTTCTTCGGCACACCCGCCCGCCCAGGCCGCTGCGCCGACGGGGCGGCCGGAGATGCTGCTGCGCACGCAGGCCCTGCTGCGCACGGGCAATGCCCAGGAAATGACCGGCCCGCTGCAGACGCGGGTGGCGACGCATCCGCACGATGCCACCGCATGGCATTTGCTGGCGGCGGTGTGGCAGCAGCAGAACCACCCGCTGCGCGCGGTGCGGGCCGAGGCCGAGGCGCATGCGGCGCGCTACGACTACCAGGCGGCGGTGGACCGGTTCAAGGCGGGCCAGGACCTGGCGCGCAAGAGCGGCAGCCGGGGGGGCGACGCGGCCGACTACATCGACGCGTCGATCATCGAGACGCGCCTGCGGGCCGTCGATTCACTTCTTAAGGAACAGGCCGCCGAGCGCTGATTCGATGAGCACGCCCAGCACCGAATAGATCAGCGAGCCGATCAGCGCCGCCGCGAAGCCCCGTACCTGGAAGCCGTCGCCCAGCACCGTGGCGGCGGCCCAGAACATGAGCGCGTTGATGACGAAGAGAAACAGCCCGATGGTGAGGACGGTGACCGGCAGCGTCAGCACCACCAGCACGGGCCGCAGCACGACATTGAACAAGCCGATGACGAAGGCGGCAATGAGCGCGCTGGTGAAGCTTTTCACCTCCACGCCGCTGTACACGTAGGCCACGAACAGCAGCGCCGCAGCGCTGAGCAACCACTTGAGGATGAGTTTCATCATGGCGCGGGAGCATAGCACCCGCATGCCAGGGCTCGGCGGATTCGCTGGTCTGTTCCCCGGCCCGCGAATGCGCTCAACCGCTGCGTTCAGGCACCAGCGAAGCGATGGCTTCGTGGGTTCTTCGGGCGAGGCTTGCTGTCCGTCAGCCTGCCCCCCGCTTCAGCCATGCGTTGCGGATGACGTTAGCAACGGTTCCCTGGCCTGGCTTTCCTGGGCGACCGCCCGGAATGGACGCGTCAGCGAACTCATGGCAGACGAGGCGCTTGAGGCAGCGACCTGTCCGACGAAACCCACGCTGTCGAGCACCCCCGCCATGGCGGTGAGGGCCGCGCCTCCGACGTGACGCAGCAATTCGTTGTGAGGCGCGAGCCTCGCGACGATGGCCTCCTCGTCGATGGTCGGTTGCAGGCCGCTCGTCTCACCCGCTCCGCTCTCGAGGTCACCGATGTTTGCAGCAGAGTGTTGGAGCAAGTCCCCGATCACATTCGCGAAGCGCTGGTGATCGCTGGACACGATACCCGGGACGCCGGTCTGAGAGATGGCGGCAATGACATTCATGCCAATCATCTCGATCGGTGCAAAAGCGGTGCTGCGCAGGATGCGCAGCGCCGCTTCTGGAAGCGCACCGGTGACCATGCCACCGAGGAGGAAGGGCACGAGCCCCACCGCGAGTGCGACGCCCATCGACTTCTTGCCGATCACCGTACTGGGCTCCATCTTGAGTGCCAGTTCGGTGGCCAGATGGATGGCTTCGTCTTGTGCGACGCCCTCGGGCAGCTTCATCACGCCGCTGTGGACCGCGTGCTCGACGGCCTCCTTGACCGACTCACGGATCTCAGCAATCTCTCCAGGCACGCCCGCCGCCGCCGAGAGGATGGCGACCTCGGTCGTCCCCACGCCGATCAGCGCAGCGACAGCTCTCGGTAGACGAGCGGCGTTGTATTCGAGCAAGTTGTTCGGCAACGCGCCGATGGCCGACACGACCCCGGCAGTGAGCGCCTCGCCGAGCTTTTGCATGAATGGGAAGGGATCGCCACGGTCATTGGCCATGCGCTTCTTGACCGTCATCGTGTCCGCCGCCTCAATCGCGACCATGGGCGCCGCGTCGATCACGGACGCCGGCAGGCCCCACGCCACGGATGCGAAGCCAGAACCCAGCAGCGCGAGCTTGGCCTTTGGTGCCGCCACGAGCTCCCACAGCGAGCCCAGCCCCGAGCTGACGGCCAGGCTCGAGCCAAGCAGCTTGAGGTCGATGCTCTTGGCCGTAGCAAGCTGCAGCAGTCCTGTGGCAGCCATCTTCAGCGACAGGTCCGGCCGTGCGGCAAGCCGGTCCTCGATCAAGGATTTCAGTGCGGGCAAAGACGATTCCATCCTCGGACGTGCCTCCCGCAGCAGCGGGATGATCCGGCCGCGAAGGTCATCGCCGATCGCCTGCTCACCGCGAGCAATCACGCCGAGTAGCAGCGGGATGGTGGCGTGCTCCATCGGGGCGCTGAGGTCTTCGCCAAGCGCCGCCTTGAGGCTGTCCAATGTGTTTCCACCGTTGGCGCCCAGGCGAAGCGATAGCGTCGGCTCCTTGCCAGCCAGGGCCATGAATTTCAGGCCGGGCACTTCGGCAGGATCGATCGCCAGGGACTCCAGCAGTTTCTGGGTCACCGGGTTTTTGGACGTGAGTTGATTCCCCTCCACGCGAACAGTGCCCTGATAAGACGGGCCGGGACGGCTGTCGGATTGCAGATCGGCAAGCCGATCCGCTTCAATGCGAGGGCCCAGGCTGTTCGTGGAGGGCAGCGACTGACCTTTGGGCCGAATCGGAGGTCCGGACTCCATGGTGGACGGACGGGGCGAGCCGGGACGCGATGAAGGCTGACTCGCCGGCTGCTCGGGCACGGAAGAGGTAGAGGCGACGGAGGTGGAGACCAAGGGAGCAATCTGCATGGGTAATCTTGAGACTGGAGGTGAGTGAAAAAACCTCCACCATCGCTTAGCCGTGCCAAAAATAACCGAGGGATCGCGAAGTCCAGTCTCCTTTCACGAAGTGCCTCGCTGCAGCAAGATCCCCGGTTGTCGCGGGTACCCGGAACCTCCGCGACGCACCGGACGCCACAGGTCGTCAACCAGCACAACTACGTCATGTGTGCAGGACAGGGCCTTGCGCGTAACTGCTGGGCAGCAAGGCCGTGGGGGAGGATCACTCCGCCACGAACATGAACATCGCGCCCAGGCCGGCCAGCGTGCCCGGCAGGGACCAGCGGCGTGGCGATGGCTTGCGCGTGATGTTGACGGGGGCGGCCACCGCCTGGACGGGCGCCGGTGCGGCCATTTCGTCCTGCTTGGGGCGGCGTGCGTCGATCACGGGCACGGCGCCGTGTTCGGCCTGCAGCTGGGTGAGCAGATCGGCCAGCGGGCCCTTGGCCAGCACGGTGCTGGCCTGCACCCCTTCGGCCTGCAGCCAGGGCACGATCTGGCCGAACAGCTTGTCGGCCCACTTGGTGCGCCAGTTCTCGCGGGCGCTGTGGCTGACCCACTTGCTGATGCGGTGGGTCATGCGCGGCGCGCAGGCCACCAGCACCCATTCCGTTTTCTCGGCCGAGGCGCGGTGGGACAGGGGCGCCAGGACCTGCCGGGCCTGCTCGGCGTCGTCCACGTACACGATGACTTTGTTCATGAGGCTTCCTTGTGACCTGGCAGGGGTGCCGTTAGCAATGGGGAGAAGAGGGCCGGGCGAAATGGCCGGACGCCTGGCGGCGCCCGTGCCGTTTTGCCCACCGTTCGTCGTCAAGGCCTGCCCGCTCAGCCGTGGGCGGCCGGAGCCGCTGCGGCGCGGCGCGAGACGATGACCTTGCCGACCACCAGCACCAGCAGGGCGCCGGCGATGTGCGCGGCCCAGTACAGGGTGTCGGAGATCACGGCCAGGCCTTGCGCGTCGAGCGTGCCCAGCTTCGGTGCCCAGCTCCAGCGCTCGGTGTTGACGAAGATCGGGTCGGTGACCAGCATGCCGCCGGCGATCCAGCCCAGCAGCATGCCGCCGATGGTGATGATGATGGGGAAGCGCTCCATGAGCTTGATGACCAACTGGCTGCCCCAGACGATGATCGGGATCGAGATCAGCAGGCCCAGGACCACGAGCAGCATCGAGTGCTCGCCGGCATTCTGGGCGGCGCCGGCGATGGCGATCACGTTGTCCACGCTCATCACCAGGTCGGCCACGATGATGGTCTTGATGGCCGCGAACAGCTTGTCGCTGCCTGCCACGTCGCCATGGCCGTCCTCGTCGGGTGCCAGCAGTTTGATGCCGATCCACACCAGCAGCAGCGCGCCCACGAACTTGAGGAACGGCAGCGCCAGCAGCGTCATGGCGAACGCGATCAGGATGACGCGCAGGATGATGGCGCCCGCGGTGCCCCAGATGATGCCCTTGGTTCGTTGGGCGGGTGGCAGCTTGCGGCAAGCCAGCGCGATGACGACCGCATTGTCGCCACCCAGCAGGATGTCGATGATGATGATCTGCCCCAACGCGACCCAGAACTCGGGTGAAGTCAAGAAGTCCATAAATTCCTCAAAAGCAATGGCCGGGAGGAGGAACCCGCTACCCCTGTAGCGCCGGGCCCCTCCGGGAACGGGGGCTGACTGCGGAGGTGACCTGAGGCACGCCCGCGTTGCGCGGAGCGTTGTTCGATAGGGACGGCCTTGATCAGCCCGCGCAGGGCCCATCAAAGGTCTCGCTCGATCCGCCATGCCTTGCATGGATGGACCCGGCCTGCCGGAAGCTTGCGCTTCGTACTGACGACAGGACCGACAAGCCCAGCCGCCCCGGGCGGTGTGCCTGCCGGATGTCTGCTGGGTTGGGAGCTACTCCCCTTCGAAGCCGGCATTGGAACACAGGGGCGAGCGGCCGTGCAAGCGAACGTGTCTCGCGCGCCGGGACGGTTTTGAGCCAAACAGGCCCAACGCCGGCGTTTTGATTGCCTTTGCTGCTATCAATTCGTGAGTGTTCTGCGGGGCAGCTCGCAGGCCTGCGGGCGCCGCGGGAGCGCACCCGGGCAGCGGTATGATCGCGGCCCCCTTTCGCACACCCATGGCCGTCCTGCACATCACCGACATCGAAGCCGCCATCAACCATTGGCGCGCCCGGTCGCCGTCGCCCGACGGCGTGACGCTGGCGCCCGAGCTGGTGGCGCTGGCCGAGGTCTACGCGCTGATGGTGTACTGGCACGAGGACGAAGCCGACGAGGCGGGCTTTCCCCCCGCGGCCATGGCAGCCTGGCGCGCCTGGTACGAGACTACGCCCGACACGCCGTGCATCGCCATCTGCTCCACCAGCCAGGGCGACGAGCAGTGCAAGGGCTGCGGCCGCAGCTTCGCCGAGGTGCAGCACTGGCTGGCGATGACGCCGGTCGAAAAGCGCGCCGTGTGGCGCCGCATCACGCTAGAAAGCTCAGCGTGGCGTTTCAACCGCTACGCCGAGCGCGCGGCGGAAGGCAGCACCCCGGCCGAGGCCAAGGCGCCTGCCTGAACGGCGTCATGGGGCGTTGCGGCCCCCGGTGCGGGGGGATGGGCGGCTCCATGGCTTTCCCGCCCTTTACGGGCCGCGGGACAGCGGCTATGGTGGGTTCATGCTCCGTCTGACCCAGGCCCCCAACATCGCGATCGCCACCCTGTGGGCCGACCTGCTGCGCGAGGGCGGCATGCCGGCGTCGGTGCAGCGGCAATACCTGGGGGCCGCCGCCGGGCACCTGCCGCCCGACCAGTGCCTGCCCGAGATCTGGCTGGAGCACGACGAGCACGCCGCCCGCGCGCGGCAACTGCTGCAGGCGTTGCAGAACCTGCCCCAACGCCGCTGGCTGTGCGGGTGCGGCGAAATGGTGGAGGGCGGGTTCGAGCAGTGCTGGCAGTGCGGCGCGCTGATGCCGCAGCCGGCTTGAGCTCAGATAGCGCCGCATGCCATCGGGCGGGCGGGCCGGCGCGGCGTGTGGCCGGCCGCACGCTGTGATGCTCACTTATTGATAGCAATATGCCCTGGTCGATCATGCGCTGGAGGCCCATCAGGCTTCAAACCCCACCGACCCGGCACACCCCGTGGCCGCGTCACTTCCAGCGCTGGGGCTCCACGTGCACGCTGCCCAGGTTGCTGCTCAGGGTGAGCGCGCCCTCCTGCACCGTGGCCTGCAGCTGCATGCTGCGCTCCGCGAGCGCGGCCAGGGCCTGCGAGGCCTCGGCGGGCAGGCGCCACACCTGCAGCTTGTCCAGGCGCGACAGCTTGGTCTGGATGCCTTTCCACCACACCTCGGCGGCATGGTGGAAGCAATACACGATCACGGCGTCCGACTTGCTGCAGGCCTTGGTGAGCGGCTTGTCCTCGGGCTGGCCGACCTCGATCCACAGGCGCTTGCGGCCGGTGAAGTCGGTCAGGGAGACGTCCGGGTCGTCCGGGTCGGACAGCCCCGCGCCGAAGGCCAGGGTGCCGTCGCCCTGGCACACGGCCTGCAACTGGTGGGCGTGGAGGGCCAGCGCCGCCAGCCGCACCATCATGCGTTCGTCGGTTTCGCTCGGGTGGCGGGCCAGCGTGAGCGAATGGTCGGCGTAGTAGCTGTTGTCGATGTCGGCGATCTGCAGGTTCGCCTTGAAGATGGTGGACTTGATGGCCATGGGCTGGTGCTCACAAAAATATAGCAGTCCGCGCCCGATGGTGGGGCACGGACCGGCAAAAGGGCGTCAACCCCGGCGGTGGGCGGTCAGACGCGGCGCGCCAGCTCGGCGGCCTTGCCGATGTAGCTGCCGGGCGTCATGGCGAGCAGGCGCTCTTTCTCGGCCTCGGGAATCTCCAGGCTGCGGATCAGCCCGTGCAGGGCCTCGGCCGTCACGGTCTTGCCGCGGGTGACTTCCTTGAGCTTTTCGTAGGCGCCCGGCACGCCGAAGCGGCGCATCACCGTCTGGATCGGCTCGGCCAGCACTTCCCAGGAGGCGTTCAGGTCGTCCGACAGCGCCTCTTCGTTCAGTTCCAGCTTGTTCAGGCCGGTCATGAGCGAGGTGTACGCCAGGGCCGCGTAGCCCAGTGCCACGCCGATGTTGCGCAGCACGGTGCTGTCGGTCAGGTCGCGCTGCCAGCGGCTCACGGGCAGCTTCTCGGACAGGTGCTTGAGCAGCGCGTTGGCCAGGCCCAGGTTGCCTTCGGCGTTCTCGAAGTCGATCGGGTTGACCTTGTGCGGCATGGTCGAGGAGCCGATCTCGCCGGCCTTGAGCTTTTGCTTGAAGTAGCCCAGGCTCACATAGCCCCAGATGTCGCGCGACAGGTCGATGAGGATGGTGTTGGCGCGCGCCACGGCGTCGAACAGTTCGGCCATGTAGTCGTGCGGCTCGATCTGGATGCTGTAGGGCTGGAAGGTCAGGCCCAGGCCCAGGGGCTCGGGCGTTTCCACCACGCGCTTGCTGAAGGCTTCCCAGTCGAAGTCGGGCCAGGCGGACAGGTGGGCGTTGTAGTTGCCCACGGCGCCGTTCATCTTGCCCAGCATCTTGACCGAGGCCACGCGCTCGCAGGCGGTCTGCAGCCGCACGACCACGTTGGCCAGTTCCTTGCCCACCGTGGTGGGACTGGCGGTCTGGCCGTGCGTGCGGCTCAGCATGGGCACGGCGGCGTACATGTGGGCCATCTCGCGCAGCTTGAGCACGATGCGGTCCAGGCCCGGCAGCACGACCTGGTCGCGGCCGGATCGCAGCTGCAGGGCGTGGCTGGTGTTGTTGATGTCCTCGCTGGTGCAGGCGAAATGCACGAACTCGGCCGCCTTCTCCAGCTCGGGGCGGGCCTCGAACTTGCCCTTGAGCCAATATTCCACGGCCTTCACGTCGTGGTTGGTGGTCTTCTCGATGTCCTTGATGGCGGCCGAATCGGTTTCGGAAAAATTCTTCACCAGCCCCAGCAGGTAGGCGCGCGCGCCGGTGGTCAGGGGCTTGAACTCGGCGAAGCCCGCATCCGACAGCGCGATGAACCAGGCCACTTCCACCTGCACCCGGCGGTGCATGTAGCCGTGCTCGCTCATGATCGGGCGCAGGGCGGAGAGTTTGGCGGCGTAGCGGCCGTCGAGGGGCGAGAGGGCGGTGATGGTGGACAGGCTCATGGGCGGGGATTGTAGGTGGCGCTGCCTGTAAGCTATCCAAGGCAAGACTGCCCATAAAATCAAGCGGCCTTGTCCCCGTCCCCTGCCGTGCCCGGAAGAACACCATGAAATTGATCGGATCCTCAGCCAGCCCCTATGTGCGCAAGGTGCGCATCGTGATGGCCGAGAAGAAGCTGGACTACCGCTTCATCGAGGAAGACGTCTGGGCCGAGGACACCACCATCGCCACCTCCAACCCGCTGGGCAAGGTGCCTTGCCTGGTGATGGAAGGCGGAGAGGCCGTGTTCGATTCGCGCGTGATCGTCGAGTACCTGGACACCCTCTCGCCCGTGGGCCGGCTGATTCCCACGCAAGGGCGGGAGCGCGCCGAGGTCAAGACCTGGGAGGCCCTGGCCGACGGCGTGATGGACGCTGGCGTGCTCGCCCGGCTCGAGTCGCGCTGGGCCGGCCGCCAGGAGGGCGAACGCAGCCAGGCGTGGATCGACCGGCAGCTCGGCAAGGTCGAGGCGGGCATCAAGGCCATGGCCCAGGGCCTGGGCGAGAAGCCCTACTGCAGCGGCATCCACATGAGCCTGTCCGACATCGCCGTGGGGTGCGCGCTGGGCTGGATCGGCTTTCGCTTTCCCGAAATCGAATGGCGTGCCGAGCATGCCAACCTCGCTCGCCTGCTGGACAAGCTGGATCAGCGCGTGAGCTTCGCCGACACACGGCCTGCCTGATCGATCGCCCCGGCCCCGGGGCGCTGACTGACCAAAAAGCGGCGCCCACAAAGCCAAAAGCGCGCAACCTGCGAAGGTTGCGCGCTTTATTTTTGGCGGAATAAAAAAGTTGCGAAGCGTCCCGAAACGAATTTAGAGAGGGAGGGAGGAGAAGCGCTTCAGGGTTTCAGTCGAACCACCAGGGTTCAAAAGGCTTCGCAACAGTAAAGGGGTTGGTCGGGGAGCGGGCGTCACCGCCTGCACTGGTTACTAGAGTAGTGACGATCCCGTGAAGTTCCAGGGGTCTGGTGGTTAAAAGCATCAGAAAATGTAACCATTTCCATATCACGGAACCGTTTCAGAACGGTGACGGTTTCGGGCGCCCGGCGTCCAGTTGCTGCTCGATCGCGCGCACTAGCCGCGGGTCGCCAGGCTCCACCACGCTGGCGAAACTGCCGGCCACCTTGCCGTCCCGGCCCACCAGGTACTTGTGGAAGTTCCAGCGGGGCGCCTCGCCGGCCTGGGCCTTCAGTTCCCGGTACAGCGGCGAGGCATCGGCCCCGACGACCCGGCTCTTGGCGAACATCGGAAACTTGACGCCGAAGGTGCTCTCGCAGAAGTCGGCGATCTGCGCATTGCTGCCGCCCTCCTGGGAGAAATCGTTGGAAGGAAACCCCAGCACCACCAGCCCCCGGTCCTTGTAGCGCGCGTGCAGGGCCTCCAGCCCCTGGTACTGTCCCGTGAAGCCGCAGTAGCTGGCCGTGTTGACGACCAGCAGCACCTTGTTGCGGTACTGGCACAGCGGCTGTGGCAGTTCGTCCTGCAGGCGCAGTGGGGTGTGGCGCAGCAGGGGCGGGCAGGTGCCGTCTTCCGTCGTGGCCGCCGGGCCCGCGGCCCGCGCGGGAAGGCCGGACAGGGCGAGCGGCGCAGCCGCCAGGGCAAGGCAAAGGACTCGGCGCAGCATGGAGGTCTCCTGATGAAGGGGCGCCACGGACTGTGGCTGGATCACGAGTGGCAGCGGCTCACGAACGAGTTTGGCGCAAATCGGCGGAAAAGTCCCACCCCCGCGCGCTCCATGAGGCCGCCGCTGACAGGAGCAGCCCTGAAAAACGTTCTCAGACCAGGCTCAGCAAGCGGTTCAACTGCAGCTGCACGCGCACATCGCGCTGGGCGATGGCGCCGGTCACCTTCCAGGCCGGCTGGGCGGTGTCGCGCGGAATGAGCTCTCCGGTGGGCATGCCGTTGCGGTTGAGCACCACGGCCACGCGCGGCGTGGTGGCGCTGCCGCCGCGGCGCAGGGTGACGGCGATCTCCTGGCTCACCAGCCGCACGAACGCGCCCGGCGGGTACACGCCCAGGGTTTTCACCAAGGCCGAACCGGCTTCATCCACCTGGTGCGATTCGTCGTAGTAGCTCGCCTGCATCGCCGCGGTGACGGGCATCGGCGCACGCGAGGCGCGCGGGGCCAGGCGGGCGCCGAACACGTCCGCGCGCTGGATCAGCCGGGCGATCTGCTCGCCTTCGCTCTTGTCGGCCAGCGGGCCCGGCGAGCGGTGGTGGTGGCAGCGCACGGCTTCCAGCCACACCGGGTCGTGCACGCCCAGCTGGCGCAGCAGGGTCTCGGATCGGGCGGCATGGCTTTCCACCGCGGCGATCTGGTCCGAGGTGAGCGGCTGGGCCTGCACGGCCAGCTGGTCCTGCAGCGCGGTCATGGCGATGTTCATGGACAGCGCCGCACGCCCCGTCCGCATCACGCGCTCCACCGGCCAGCGCAGTTGCTCGACGGCGACCAGCATGCACACGCAGGCCACGAGCATGGCGTGGGTGCCGCTGTACTGCCGGGTTTCGTGGCCGGACAGGTAGATGAGGGCGAGCAGGACCGCGTCGGGGCTCTGGCGGCAGTGCAGGGCCAGTTCGCGGTGCAGCGCATCGAAGCGGTCGGGAAAGTCATGCGCCTGCGGCGCGCGCAGCAACTGCGTGGCCCGCAGCTGCAGCCCCGGCCAATCGGGCGGGCCGCCTTCGGCGCGGTCGCGCGAGGACTGGGCTCCGGCGCTGATCTTCATGGAGGCGATCTGGCCGAGCGAGGTGTCGGACATCAGCATCTGCTGCAGCTGCGCCAGATAGGCGCGGTGGCTGTCGCCCGATTCGTCGGTGTCCACGCACAGCTGCAGGCCGCGCGACAGCAGGACGTCCAGCTCGTTGCGCGTGCGGATCACGTAGCCTTTTTGCGCCAGCAGCACGCCATCGGCCCCGCGCAGGATGAAGGGAAGCGGGGAGCCGAGCTGGATCGATTCGATGTTCAGCGCAACGAGGTTCATGGTGAGTCGCCGCATTATGGGCGCACGGGTGCACCGTGAAAGCCGGCGCAATGGCGGGAACCCACCGTTGTTTGCCGGTTCCTGGTGGTGTCACGGGGCGGTGGCGTGTGACTGCTCCGTTCATTCAGCCAGCGCCCGTGCGGGTCCGCCAGCGCCGCGCACGGCCCGCCGTCAGGGCGTGGGTCGGGACGCGTCCACGCCGGATCCGGCGCTGCGGCCGGACGGCGGCGTGGGCAGCGGAAGGGGTTGCGGGGTCACGGGGGGCCGCCGTGGGTCGAAGTTGGGGGGCACGGGCCGCGGTACCGCGCGGCCCGTAGCCCCGACGGACTCCGGCGTGGGCAGGGGCATGGGCTGCGGGGTTGTGGGCCCCCACCGGGGGCCCGCAGGCGTGGCCCGGCGTCCCGCTGCGCGCGTGGGCGGGGTAGCCCCCTCGGGTGGCAGCGGAAGGGGATGGCTCTCGGACGGCTCGCTGTCCACGCCATCGTCTTCGGGCACCCAGTCGCGCAAGGAGGGGCTGGCGATGACCGGCGGCCTGGGGAGCGGGTGAAGGGGGTGCTGGTCGTTGAACGGCTCCTTGAACAACTGGCCCAGCGTCGGGCGCCGTTGCCGCGTTGGTGAGGGTTCCACGGCCGGGGCTTGGGGCGTCTGCAGGTCCGGCTCCTCGGGCTCCTGCGCCTTGTTCACGCCGTCGTTGGCCCGGGTGAAGAGGCCTTGCGCTTGCTGTTGTGCCTGGGCCGTGAGTTTGGTGGCCTGGGCTTCGGCGCGGGCGCGCCAGACCGCCTGGGGATCGGCGGCCGCCGCCGGCTCCCTTTCGATTTCGACTTCCGCTTCGGGATCGGGCCTGGGCTCGGGGTTCTCCGCCACCGGGGCGAATTTCGGCGCCCATCGTGCCGAGTGGTCTTCGGGGGCCGCGGCGTGCTGCTGCGGGGTGCGGCCCACCTGCTGGGAGCCAGCTGGCAGGAATTCGTGCAGCCGGGTGGACTCCGACGCCGCCTTGCCCTGCAGCATGCCGAGGGCGGCGCTCTGTGATGCCTCGTCCTTGGCCTTCGTCTTGAATTGCAGGTTGTTGGCGGTCCAGGCGTCGTGGCTGTCCAGCAGGGTGCGCACCTTGGCCCGGTAGCCGTCGGCCTTGGCCTGCTGTGCCTGTGCGATGGCCTGCTGACGCGCTGCCTCGGCCTGCTGGCTTTCCATGGTGGCTCGCCGGGCGGCTTGGGTCGCCTGCTGCGCTGCGGCGGCGGCTTTCTGGCCCGTTCCGGTGGCCTGCTGTGCCAGGCCCTGCAGCTTGTCGTAGGCCTCGGCCGCCTGGGGGCGCAGCTTGGTCACCACGGAAAACGTCATGCCGGGCGCGCTGGCCTGCGCGGCCTGGACCAGGGTGTCCTGCAGGCGCAGCCAGGCGCGGCCGGTCTTTTCTTCCGCCGAGGCATGCGGCACGCCGTCGCGTGCGGCCATGACCGAAACGAACTCGTGCATCCGGGGTTCGAGCTCGGCCAGAAAATCATCCAGGTCTTCGAACTCGCGGATCATCTGGGTCTGGTCGGCCCAGGTTTCGCCATGGCGGGTCGTCATGCGCAGCGTGGTATCGACCCCGCTGTTGGCCAGTTGCTTGCGAAAGTCCAGCCCGGCCCCGCGCGCCTGGGCCGCCTTTTCCGGATCGTGTTTGGACGCCGGCACCAGCCCCAGGCTGGCGTTGGCGCTCGCGCGGACATCGGCCCGGTGCTGCGCCGACAGTTTGTATTCCTCCACGTTCAGCCCCGAACGGCTTTCCGTCTGCACCGAGCGCGACCGCTGGTTGCTGCTGGCGACCCCCGCCTGCACGCCCACGCCGATGGCGCGCCGCGTGGCCTTGCGGTCGTGCTCGTCGCGGTCCCGGGGCCCGCGGGCGCGCACCATGGCGTTGGCGCCGATGGCCATCTCGGACGTGCGGCTGCGCTTGGTGTTGGACAGTTCGGCCACGGCCAGGGCGGGAAAGTGCTCCAGCAGGTGGGCCAGCGGGTCCATCTCCAGGGCCCCTTCCGTCGATGCGCCGCCGCCGTGGGCCATGGCAATGAGCGCATCGGCGAAGTGCCGCCGCAAGGTGTCCTCATGGGAGGCGGTGCGCTGCATGCGCAGGCTCACGCCCTCGGTGCGCGAGGTCTCGCCGCCGGCCTCCAGGCGCATGTCGAAGCGCAGCGCGATGCCCGCTTCGTCATCGCCCAGGTTGAACTCGTGGTCCTGGTTCCCCAGCTCGCGCCGCAGGCCCACGCTGAGCCCCACGTTGGCGTTCTTGGAGTCCGCCGTGGCGATCTGCATCTGCATGGCCGCGCCGACCATGTTCAGGTCCATCGAGCGCTCGTGCCCCAGGCCGATGCCCGCGATCGGCGTGACGAGTTCCGGCGTGGCGGTGGTCACCGACACGGCCTTGCCCAGCTCCAGCCGGGCCAGCCGCGCATCGCTGCTCTTGATCTTCTCGCCCAGGCTGATGCGCTGCGACAGCGACTTCATCACTTCGGCCGCGTCGGCCGGGCCGCGCAGGTCGTTGAACAGCGTGATGGTGTCCGACACGCACAGCTCGAAGCGGTTCACGTGCACGTCCCGCTGCAGGGCCTGCAGCGCGGGCGCCGCCGTTTTCACGGTATCGGCCACCGTGCGGGGCGCGGTGCTGCTGGACGCCGCGCCGGTGCTGGCCGCGGGCGGGCTCCATGGCACGGCCAGGGCCGCATCGACCAGGGTGCGCATCAGCCGGCCCGCATCGTCGCCCGATTCCTTCATCTGGGACCAGGCGCTACGTACCGAAGCGGGCCAGGCGTTCTGCACCTGGTCGAGAGCCTCTTCCCGGGACGGGCGCTCGCCCTCGGGCAGGGTCTTGAGCCAGTCCTGGGTGAGCTTGCTCTCGATGGCCTCGAAGGTGTCGATGCGCAGGGACCGCAAGGCGGCCGCGGGCTTCACCTTGGCCAGCAGGTCGGCCGACACCACCATCAGGTCGGCCAGTGCCCGGGTCTGAGGCGCTTCCGCGCCGGCCGCGGCCCTGGCCGCTTCGGCGATCTCATGGAAGCCGCCGATGGCTTCGTGGGCGATGGCATCGGTGCGCAGGCCCCGGGCGACCTGGGTGGGGCCCACCGTGGGCGACAGCGTGCCATCGGCCAGGGCCCGCAGATCGGTGTGCTCGCTCAGCACCCGCAGGATGTGCCCGACATTGGGGCGGCTGCCGCGCAGCGCTTGCCAGTCCGCGGCCAGGTCGGGGGGCAGCCCGGCCATGCCCTCGGCCCCCAGGTGGGCTTCCACTTTCTGGAACAGGTCCTTGCCCAGGTGCTTGAGCGTGCTCTGCGAGGGGGCCGGCGTGTCTCCGCCCAGCCCCAGCTCCGTCAGCACCCCGAGCATCAGGGTTTCGGCCGGCGACGCGCCAGCCCCTGCGCGCGACTGCAGATCGATGCGCAGGTCGGTGGCCGTGCGGTGCAGCGATGCCACGGCCTCGTCGCGGCGCGGCGCGGCGCGGCAGCATGCCGTTCTCGCCGGCGGCGGCGGTCATCTTGCGCATGACCGACTCGCGCCACATCGTCGGCTGCGCGCCGGGCAGCCAGGATGCGATGGCGGGCAGCGCAGGCGCCAGCAGCCCTTCCATGCCCGCCGAGTTCTTGACGATGGCCTTGGGCAGCCCGCCTGTCAGCCAGTTACGCAAGCGCCCCAGCCGCCCCGACGCCGCCCGCGCATTGCGCTGGCTGGTCTGGTCGAGCGCCCCGTCGCTGAACTGCAGCAGCCGCTGGCGCACGCGGTCGTAGCTGGAGCCCTGCGCCTTGGTTGCGAACCCGTTCTGCAGGCAATTGAACGCGGTGCGCTGCGCCACCGTCCGCTCGGATTCGGGCACCGGGTGGTGCCGTGGCTGGGCCAGCTCGACCGCATGCTCCACCGCAGCGCGCATCAAGTCCAAGTCCGCCGGGGCCTCGGCCGCCCCGGGGCCGTCCTGCTGCAGGGTCGACTGCAGATGCAGCATCGCCGACATGGCCACCTGCAGGGCATCCTGCCGGGTCCCGGCGGCGGGAGGGTCCGTCATCCTGGCCAGCATGCGCATGCCGCCCGACGGCCCGGCGATCGCGCACGCCAGGCGCGACAGCGGCGCCTGCTCGGCGCGGGTTTCGTTGTCCTGGCCGGAGGACTGCAAGGCGTCGTGCACCAAGCCGACCAGGCGGGCCGGCGGGCTGTGCGACAGGTCTTCCATGGCCGTCGCCAGGCCTTCGGGGTCGCCGGCAAAGGTGTCGCGGGCGGTGTTGACCAGCAGCTCGACGGCCAGCACGTCGGGCACCTTGGTGCCGTGGTTCAGTGCCGCGACCAGCGTGTCGGTGGCCGCCTGCAGCCGGGCCTGCAGGGGCTCGGGCACGCCCGAGAGCAGTTCGGCGACCATCCTGGCGCTGGCGGCGGTCGCCGCGTCCTTGGAGCGCTGCTCGGCGGCCTTGGCGGCGTCGGTCAGCTGTTGCAGTGCGCCTTCCGTGTTCACGCGCGCGCCATCGGGCAATGCGGCCTGGGTGGCCAGGTGGATGGTCGCCTTGGCCTTCTCGGCATGGACCAGGCCTTCCAGATGGCCCAGCACGATGGACTTCGTTTCCGCCGTGGCGCTGCCCTGGCTGCTCTGGCCCCCGGCCTTGAGGCCACCGGCTTCGTAGAACATCTCCAGCGCATCGCTGGGCACGCTGGCAGGTCCCTTGCCCAGCGACAGCACGGACAGCGCCTGCTGGGCCCAGTACGCCGCCGTGCCCGCCACGCCGCCGGTTTGGCCCGATGCCTCGGCGCCGGGGGCCTGGCCGGTCTCCACCTGGTGCAGCGCCTCCTTCACGGCCTGCGCCAGCCCGGTCTTGGTGGCGTTGGGCAGCGGCACCCGTCCGTCCGCCTCGAACCGTGGCGCCTGCACCTGGTTGTGCCGCACCACCGGGTGCGGGTCTGCGTGCCCACCGCCAGCGGGCCCAGGCTGGCGTTGGCCGTGGTCTTGCCGCCCTTCCAGAGGCTTTTGAGCTTGGACAGGACGGTCCGGTCCGAGCGCTGCGCCATGTTGGCCGTGGTGTAGACCGCCGCGGATCCGCTCTTGCCGCGCGAAGCGAGCCCTTCCGGCCCCTTCAGGCTGGCGCTGCGCTCCGGCGCATCCGGCACCGGGGGGGCCGGCTGTGCAGGCGTGGACGGGGGCAGGCCGACTGGCTGGATTTCCCCTGAATGGTTGGCACGCATGGTCCTGTCTCCCTGGAATTCTTCTGGAATCCCATGGTTGTATACAAGTCCTTGCGGCCGTCCCGGCGATGCGAAGCCGTGCGCCGATAGGCGAACCGGCCGCCGCGCTCTGGGCGCGGCGGTTCAAACCCTGTGCTAGAGGGGCGGGCGGCGCCGTCGGCGGCAGGGCGCCGGTGCGCGGCCACTCACAGCGGGTGCGGCGCTTCGGGCGCGCCGGGCGCCTGTGGGGGGCGCGGCGGCGGCACGGGCCGCCGCATCACCCGGCGCTGGAACCACTGCGCGAAGTCGTCCACGTAGGTGAACACCGCCGGCACCACCAGCAGGCTGAGCACGGTCGAGGTGATGAGCCCGCCGATCACCGCCACCGCCATGGGCGAGCGAAAGCTCATGTCGGCGCTGCCCAGCGCCAGGGCGATGGGCATCATGCCGGCGCCCATGGCGAGCGTGGTCATGATGATGGGCCGCGCGCGCTTGTGGCAGGCATCCAGCAGCGCGTCCCAGCGGCTCATGCCCTGGTCGCGGCGCGCCACGATGGCGTACTCCACCAGCAGGATGGAGTTCTTGGTGGCGATGCCCATCAGCATGATGAGCCCGATGAGCGAGGGCATCGAAAAGCTCTTGCCCGCCACCAGCAGCGCCACGAACGCCCCGCCCAGCGACAGCGGCAGCGCCGCCAGGATGGTCACCGGCTGCAGGAAGTCCTTGAACAGCAGCACCAGCACGAGGTAGATGCAGATCACGCCCGTGAGCATCGCCAGGCCGAAACTGGCGAACAGCTCGCCCATCATCTCGGCATCGCCCACGTCGATCAGGCGCACGCTCGCGGGCAACTGGGCGACGGCGGGCAGCTGCTTGACGGCCTCGGTCACCTCGCCCAGGCCGCGCGCGCCCAGCTCGATCTCGAAGTTGACATTGCGCGAGCGGTCGTAGCGGCTGATGACGGCCGGCCCGCCCGCCACCTCCAGCGTGGCGACCTCGCCCAGCCGCACCGGCCCGCGGGCGCCGGGCACCGTGAGGCGCTCCAGCACCGACAGGTCCTCGCGCGCCGCGTTGTCCAGGCGCACGACGATGGGTACCTGCCGCTGCGCCAGGTTCAGCTTCGGCAAATACTGGTCGTAGTCGCCCACCGTGGCCACGCGCAGGGTCTCGGCGATGGCGCTGCTGGTCACGCCCAGGTCGGCGGCGCGCGCGAAGTCCGGGCGCACGGCGATCTCGGGGCGCACCAGGCTGGCGGTGGAACTCACGCCGCCGATGCCCGGGATGGTACGGATGCCGCGCTCGACCGCCTGCGCGGCCGTGGCCAGGGCCTGCGGGTCTTCGCTGGCCAGGGCCAGCACGTACTTGTCGTTGGAGCCGCCCAGGCCGATCTTCACGCGCACGCCGGGCAGGTCCTCCAGCGCGGCGCGCAGCTGCTGCTCGATGACCTGCTTGCGCGGGCGCTCGCCGCGCGGGTCCATGCGCAGGGTGAGCGTGGCCTTGCGCGGGTCGCCCACGCCCGCCCCGGCGAACGGATCGGAGCCGGCCGAGCCGCCGCCGATGGTGGTGTAGATGCTCGCCACGTGGCCCACGCGCTGCACGCGCTCGGTGGCCTGCGCCACCGCCACGCGGGCGTCGGCCAGCAGGCTGCCGGGCGGCAGCTCCAGGTTGACCTGGGTCTGCGCGTTGTCGTCGGCCGGGATGAAGCCCGAGGGCAGCAGCGGGATCAGCGCGATCGAGCCGGCGAAGAACAGCAGCGCGCCCAGCAGCGTGATCACGCGGTGGCGCAGGCACCAGGCCGAGGCGCGCATGTAGGTGCCCAGCCAGCGCGGCTCCTTCTCCTGCGCCACCATGGGTTTCATGATGTAGGCCGCCATCATGGGCGTGAGCAGCCGCGCCACCACCAGCGAGGCGAACACCGCCAGCGCCGCCGTCCAGCCGAACTGCTTGAAAAACCGTCCGGCGATGCCGCTCATGAACGCGGTGGGCAGGAACACGGCGATCAGCGTGAAGGTGGTGGCGATCACCGCCAGGCCGATCTCGTCGGCCGCCTCCATCGCCGCCTGGTAGGGCGACTTGCCCATGCGCAGGTGGCGCACGATGTTCTCCACCTCCACGATGGCGTCGTCCACCAGGATGCCCACCACCAGCGACAGCGCCAGCAGCGTGATGATGTTGATGGAAAAGCCCAGCAGGTGCATGCCGATGAAGGCCGGGATGACCGACAGCGGCAGCGCCACAGCCGAGACGATGGTCGCGCGCCAGTCGCGCAGGAAGAGCCACACCACGACCACGGCCAGGATGGCGCCCTCGTACAGCAGGCGCATGGAGCTGTCGTACTCGTCGCTGGCGATGTCCACGAAATCGACCGTGCGCGTGAGGTGCAGGTCGGGCCGCTCGGCCTGGAGCTTGTCCAGCGCCCGCTGCACGCCTGCGCCCACCTCGACCTCGCTGGCGCCGCGGCTGCGCGAGACCTCGAAGCCGATCACCGGCTTGCCGTCCAGCAGCGCGGCGGTGCGCTGCTCGGCCACCGTGTCGCTGATGGTGGCCACCTGGTCGAGCCGGATGTGGCGGCCGTCGGTGAGCGGGATGTCCATGGCGCCGATCTCCTGCGCCGTCTGCACGGTGGCGATGGTGCGCACGGGCTGCTCCGCGCCGCCGAGGTCGGCGCGGCCGCCCGCGCTCTCGATCTGCACCTGGCGCAGCTGGCGCGACACGTCGGCCGCCGTGGCCCGCAGGGCCTGCAGGCGCAGCGGGTCGAGCGACACGCGCACCTCGCGCGACACGCCGCCCACGCGGTTCACCGCGCCCACGCCCGGCACGGCCAGCAGGCGGCGGGTGAGGGTGTCGTCCACGAACCACGACAGCGCCTCGTCGTCCAGGCGGTCGGACGCGATGGCGAACGCCAGGATGGGCTGGGACGACAGTTCGAGCTTGGCAACGATGGGGTCGCGCAGGTCAGCCGGCAGGTCGGCGCGCACGCGGCTCACGGCCGAGCGCACGTCGTCCACCGCTTCCTGCACCGGCTTTTCGAGCTGGAACTCGGCCGCGATGGTGGCCGTGCCGTCCACCAGGGTCGAGGTGATGTGCTTGAGGCCCTGCGTGGTGGCGATGGCGTTCTCTATCTTGCGCGCCACGTCGGTTTCCAGCTGCCCCGGCGCCGCGCCCGGCAGCGACGCGGTGACCATGACCACGGGCAGGTCCATGTCGGGAAAGTTCTGCACCTTCATCGCGTGGAACGACAGCATCCCCGCGAAGGAGAGCAGCACGAACAGCATCGCGGCCGGAATCGGGTTTCGGATGGACCAGGCGGAGAGGTTCATGGCAGGTCCTTGCGGGCGGCAGCGGGGCCGCGGTGGCAACCGGGCAAAAGCATGTTTTGCTCCTTATTTAATAGCATGATGCCCTAGTACTTATTGCACTGCGGGCACTTTTGGTGCAGATGCCGCGGGCCGGGGTGCCGGCGCGGACGCCGCTGCTGCGGGCGCTGCGGCCTGCACGCGCACCAGGTCGCCGTCGTTCAGGAACGCGCCGCCGCGCTCGACCACCGTCACGCCCGGCTGCAGGCCCGAGACGATCTCCACCCGGTCGCCCGTGCGCTGGCCGGTCTGCACGCGGCGCATCACCACGCGGCTGCCCTCGCCGATCTCGAACACGCTGCTGAAGCCGTCGCGCACCACCACCGACGACTGCGGCACGCTGAGCGCATCGCGCTGGCCGAGCAGGAAGTCGCCGCGCGCGAACATCCCCGCACGCACGTCGGGGTGCAGTGGCAGGTCCACATAGACCAGGCCGTTGCGCGTCTGCGGATCGACGGTGGGGGCGATCATGCGCACGGTGCCCGGCACCTGCGCGCCGCTGGCGGCCGTGACGATCACCTGGCTGCCGGGGCGGATGCGCGGCAGGTCGTTGGAGGTGACCTCGGCGCGCCATTCCAGGCGGCCCTTGCGCACCATGCGAAAGAGTTCGGTGCCCGCGCCCAGCACCGCGCCCACGGTGGCCGTGCGCGAGGAGATGACGCCGCTGTCCGGCGCCAGCACCTGGGCATGCTTTAGCCGCAGCTGCTGCGCGTTGAGGGCCGCCTGCGCCGCCTCCACGCGGGCCTGGGCGGTTTCGCCGGCGGTCGCGTACTGCTGGATCTGCTGCTGGCTCAGGGCGCCGCTGGCCTGCAGCGTGCGGGCGCGCTCGGCGTTGGCCGCGGCCTCGGCGGCGCTCGCGCGGGCCTCCAGCAGGCTCGCGCGGGCCTGGGCCACGTCGGCCTGCAGCGTCTCGGGCGCGAAGGTGGCCAGCACCTGGCCGGCGCGCACCGTGTCGCCCACGTTCACGCGCACGTCGGTCAGGCGCAGGCCGCTGCTTTCGGTGCCGATGCTGGCCTCCTGCCAAGCGGCGACGTTGCCGTTGGCGGGCAGGCGCTGCGCCAGCGAGGTGCGCGTGGGCTGCGTGGTGGTGACGGTGAGCGCGGGCCGGGGCTCGCCGGCCTTGGCGCTCTTGGCATCGTCCGCCGCGCGCGAGGGGCCGGCGGCCATCAGCGCGCCGGCGGCGGCGAGCACGCACACGGCCAGCACGGCCAGCGCCGCGGGGAGGGAAGAGGGGGTGAATTTCATGCGCTGCATGGGGGTTCCATTCATGCGGTCAACGACGGCGACTGAAGACAAAGCGGAAGACGGGGGCGAGCGGTGCGGCGATGCATGGCGGCTCACCGGGCGGGCGTGGCGGAAGGGGCCAGGGTCGAGGCGGGCAGGGGCGCCGCCGCCGCGGCCTGCGGCGTGGCCTCGGCCTCCCAGCCGCCGCCTGCGGCGCGGTACAGGCCGATCCAGGCCGCCATGCGCTCCTGCCGCAGGGTGATGAGCGCGGTCTCGGAGGCCAGCGCCGTGCGGCGCGAATCCTCCAGCTCGACCAGGCTCGCCAGCCCGCCGCGCCAGCGCGCCTCGGTGGCGGTGAACGAGGCGCGGTAGCCGTCCGCGGCGCGCTGCGCATCGGTGCTGCGCGCCGCGGTGCTGGCCAAGCGCACCAGCGCCTGCTCGACCTCGCTCACGGCCTGGCGCACCGTGCCGCGGTACTGCTGCACGGCCGCGTCGTACTGCGCCTGGGCGGAATCCACCTGCGCCGCGCGCCGGCCCGCATCGAAGATCGGCAGCGACAGCCCCACCGGCCCGATGGACCAGGTGTTGGAGGTGATGCTGGCCCCACCCGTGCGCACCCAGCCGCGGCCAACCGAGCCGCTGAGCGTGAGGCGCGGCAACTGCTGGGCGCGGGCGCTGCCCACGTCGGCGCTGGTGGCCGCCACCTCGCGCTCGGCCGCGTACACGTCGGGCCGTTGGGCCAGCACGCGCGCGGGCAGGGCCTCGATGGCGAAGAGCGCGTCGGGCGCCGGTGCCAGCGGCGCGGCGGCGGCGCGGGCGCGCAGCGCGGATTCGTCCCGGCCGGTGAGGGCCACCAGGGTCTTGAGATCGATCTCGCAGGCCATGCGCTGCTGCTCGGCGCGCACGCGGCCTTCGGCCTCGCTGGCCTGCGCCAGGGCGAGCGTGGCCGGGGCGGTGAAGCCGGCCCGCTCGCTCAGGCGCGACAGTTGCGCGGTCTGCCCGCGCGAGGCGGCATCGGAGGCGGCCACCTCCGCCAGCGCCAGGCACTGGCGCCAGCTGCTGTACTGCGT
Source organism: Acidovorax sp. SUPP2825 (assembly GCF_030158995.1). NCBI lineage: Bacteria > Pseudomonadati > Pseudomonadota > Betaproteobacteria > Burkholderiales > Comamonadaceae > Acidovorax > Acidovorax sp. SUPP2825. Next base: position 81,006 of record NZ_BQXK01000012.1, read on the forward strand.
GGCGACTTCGGCCGCGACGGAAACGCGGGCCTCGTGCCACTGCGCCTGGGCGCCGGCCAGCCGCTGCAGCGCGGCCTGGTTGGCGGCGGCGTTGCCGCCGAACAGGTCCACCTCCCAGCTGGCCTGCAGCGCGGCCTGGGCCGTGCTGGCCAGGCCGCCGACCTGCTCGTTCACGCCGCGGCTCGCGCTGGCCTGCCCGTCCAGCGAGGGCAGCAGCGCGGCGCGCGCGCTCACCCGGGCCGCGCGGGCCTGCGCCAGGCGCGCCCGGGCCTGCGCCACGCTCGGGCTGATGTCCTGCGCCGAGGCGATCAGCTCGGCCAGCAGCGGGTCGCCGGCGCGCTCCCACCAGCGGGACAGGTCGGCCACGCTGCCCTGGTGGGGCAGCGGCGCCTGCCAGCCGGCGGGCGTGGGCGCCTCCACGCGCGGGGCGGGGCTGGGGACGGCGCAGGCGGCCAGCCACAGGGGCAGGGTGAGGGCCAGCAAGGCGCGGGGGGGGCGGTGCGTTGGGGGTGTTTTCATGGGCAACCAGAAAAAGGCATGGCGCTAGCGGGGTGCCGCGGCCGGCGCGCGCAGCGCCTGCTCGGCCGCCACCATGGCGAGCGCGTATTCGGTGAGCCGGTCGGTCCAGGCGTCCACGGCTTCGGGGGTGGCCAGCAGTTGCGGCTCCATCGCGGCCAGCACCTCCTGCTGGCACCAGATCTGGAAGGCCAGGCCGGTGATGGCCAGCACCAGCCGGTGCAGGTCGTCGTCGGGGCCGGCCACGCCCAGGTGCCGGCCCAGCAGCCGCACCATGGCGTCATGGGGCTGGCGCACGTCCTGCTCCAGTTCCTTTTCCCACTGGCTGGTGGGCTCCAGCATCTCGCGGATGTGCAGCCGCATGAACTGGCGCGCCATCTCGCCGTGCTGCAGCGGGGCCAGCACCCCGCGGAAGTAGCGCTGCATCGCCTCGCGCAGGTCGAGCCCGTCGCGGGTGAAGTCCGCCACCAGCGAAGGCATGTCGCCGAACGGCTCGGAAAACAGCGCGGCATACAGGGCCGCCTTGTCGCCGAAGTAGTAGCTCACGGCGGCCACGTTGGCCTGGGCGGCCTGCGCGATGGCGCGGATCGACGTCTTGGCGTAGCCGTGCTCGGCGAACAGCCGCAGCGCCGCATGCAGCAGCCGCAGTCGGGCCGTGGGGGTGCCGGCGGCGGCGTCGGCCGGGGCGGCGGTAGGGCTGGTGGGAGACATCGCGGCGGATTAGACCACGATAAATCAAACGTTTGTTTTAAACCCCGGGGCCGCCGTGGGCGGTGGGCGTGGCTGAGCCGACACACTGGGCGAAATCAACCGGGTAGCCGACATGTTTTGTCGGCTTTTTCTGGCAAACTTTTTGTTGCAAACGGTGTGGGGTTGTGGTCCGCCGTGGACCGGTTCGATCAAGGGGTTGGCATGTTCAGGAATCTTTCCATCCGGGTGGCGCTGCTGCTGGTGCTGCTGTTCTTCACCGGCGCGCTGCTGGTCTCGGTGGGGGTGGGCTGGGTGGGCACCCGCGCCGGCGTGATGGCCGGCGAGGTGCAGGACCGCACGACCCGCGACATGCTCGCGCTCAAGCAGGCCGAGATCCGCATGTGGGACAACCGCGTCGCCCTGGCCGTGGGCCACCGCAACGTGCTGCGCGGCGACCCGCCCGACAGCGTGCGGTCGCAGACCATGCGCGCCGAGAAATCCATGCAGGAGGCACGCCCCATCCTGCAGTCCGTGGCGCAGGGCCTGCCCGCCGACTGGGCGCAGGAGCGCCAGCTCGCCACGGCGATGATCACCGCCTTCGACGCCTACGCCGCCCTGGTGCAGCGCGGCGCCGTGGGCCTGGCCGGCGGCAACGAGGCCGAATACAGCGGCAAGGAGATCGTCGCCCAGCGCAACAAGCTGCTGGCGGACATGGAGGGGCTGATGAAGCAGCTCTTCGATGCCGAAGGCGAGCGCGGCAATGCCCTGCAGGCGCAGTCGGTGCGGCTGCTGTACATCGCCGAGATCGCGGCCGGCGTGCTGGTGGTGGTGGGCGTGGTGCTGGCGGTCCTGTGCTGGGTGTTCATCCGCCGCAACGTGCTGGCGCCGCTGGACGACGCCGGCGCGCTGCTGGAAAAGGTCGCCCAGGGCGACCTCACCACGCGCATCGAGGTGCGCTCGTCCAACGAGATCGGCCGCCTGATGGGCGCCGCGCGCACCATGCAGGAGGGCCTGGCACGCATGGTCACGCAGGTGCGCCAGGGCGTGGAAGAGATCCACACCGGCTCGCGCGAGATCGCGCTGGGCAACAGCGACCTGAGCGGTCGCACCGAGCAGCAGGCCGCGTCGCTGGAGGAAACCGCCGCCAGCATGGAGCAGCTGTCGTCCACCGTGAAGCAGAACGCCGACAGCGCGCGCCAGGCCAACCAGCTGGCCGCCAGCAGCATGGCGGTGGCCCAGCGCGGCGGCGCGGCGGTCGGCGAGGTGGTGGCGACGATGCAGGAGATCGCGGGCAGCTCGCGCCGCATCGCGGACATCGTCGCGGTGATCGACGGCATCGCCTTCCAGACCAACATCCTCGCGCTGAACGCGGCCGTGGAAGCGGCGCGTGCCGGCGAGCAGGGCCGGGGCTTCGCCGTGGTGGCCAGCGAGGTGCGGGCCCTGGCCCAGCGCAGCGCCACCGCCGCCAAGGAGATCAAGGGCCTGATCGACGAGTCGGTGGGCAAGGTGGGCGCGGGCTCGGCCCAGGTGGAGCGCGCGGGCGCGACCATGCAGGAGATCGTGGCCTCGGTGCAGCGCGTGACGGACATCATGGGCGAGATCTCGGCCGCTTCCACCGAGCAGTCCTCGGGCATCGACCAGGTGAACCAGGCCGTGGTGCAGATGGACCAGGCCACGCAGCAGAACGCGGCGCTGGTGGAAGAGTCGGCAGCGGCGGCCTCGTCGCTGGAAGAGCAGGCCAAGCGCCTGCGCGAGGCTGTCTCACAGTTCCGCGTGGATGCGAGCGCGGTGCCACTGGCGGCGGTGGCGGCCACGCCTTCGCGCAGTGCGGCCCCGGTCGCGGCACCCGCCCGCGTGGTGGCCCGGCCGGTGCCGGTGCGCCCGGCCGTCTCGGCCACGCCTTCGCCCGCTGCGGCAGTAGCGCCAGCACCGAAGCCGGCTGCGAAATCCGCGGCTCCCTCCACCGCCAAACCCGCCGCGAGCGCGCCCGCGCTGTCCGCCCCGGCCGCCAAGCCCAAGGCGCCTGCCACGCCGGCACCGGCACCGGCCGCCCCCCGGGCCGCTGCGCCGCGCCCGGCGCCCGCGCCGTCATCGCGGTCGGACGACGACTGGGAAACCTTCTAGGACGATCTAGCACCCTCCGTGCATGCTTTGGGTGCCGAAGCGGGGGCTGTCAGCGCAAGCGGGCCGTGGGTGCAATGCCAGGAAACGGATGAAATCCTCCAAGTACGAACGACTGGGCTACTGGACATGCGTGCTGATCCTCGCGGGTTTTGCTTTGGCATGTTCGATGGGCATTGCCAACAGCTTCAGTTCGGGAAAAGTGCAGGCGCTTTCAAAAGCGGGTGCTGGGCGCACCATTTTTCAGTCTTCAGATCCCGTCGGGTTTTACGCCGCGCTGGTGCCGTACATGCTCATCTGCGCGGCTTTCGCATGGAGCGCGCATTGGATTTGGTCAACGTACCTTCGCCGACGATAGTGATCGCCGACACGCGTTGGACTCGCTTGCGAAAGAGGCGTGGCCGTGCCGTGAATCGTCATCGGATCTTGGTGTTTGCTATTAACTAAATGGCTGAAATGGCTTTTTCCAGCGGTTTATAGAGCGGTCTCCGGCACAGGCGCTGCCGCTGATTCCGCCGCCGGCCGGCTCGCCCGGATGTCGAACGCGCCGCCGGTCAGCGACTGGTCGCGCAGCGTCACCGCCTGCCGGCCGGGCAGCAGCGGAAACACCAGCTCGGCGAAGCGGATGGCTTCCTCCAGGTGCGGGTAGCCCGAGAGCACGAAGCGGTCCACGCCCACGTCCACGTATTCCTGCAGCCGCTCGGCCACCTCCTGCGCATTGCCCACCAGCGAGGTGCCCGCGCCGCCGCGCACCAGGCCCACGCCGGCCCACAGGTTGGGGCCCACCACCAGCCGGTCGCGCCGGCCGCCGTGCAGCGCGGCCATGCGGCGCTGGCCCTCGGAATCCATGCGCGCGTAGTTCTGCTGGGCGCGGGCGATGTCGTCGTCGGTCAGCCGGCTGATGAGGCGGTCGGCATCGGCCCAGGCCTCTTCGCTGGTCTCGCGCACGATGACATGCAGGCGCACGCCGAAGCGCAGCGGGTGCCGGTCGAGATCGCGGCCTGCGGCGGCGGCGCGGGCGCGCACATCGGCGATCTTTTCGGCCACCGCGGCGGGCGGCTCGCCCCAGGTCAGGTAGGCATCGACATGGCGCGCGGCCAGCGCGTGCGCGGCGGGCGACGAGCCGCCAAAGTAGAGCGGCGGGTAGGGCTGCGTGGCGGGCGTGAAGAAGTTCTGCGCGCCCTGCACCTTCAGGTGCCGGCCTTCGAAATCGACCTTCTCGCCCAGCAGCAGCCGGCGCCAGAGGGTCAGGAACTCGTCGCTGGCGGCGTAGCGCTCGTCATGGCTGTAGAACACGCCGTCGGCCGCCAGCTCGGTCGCATCGCCGCCGGGAACCACGTTCAGCAGCAGGCGGCCGGGGCCCAGCGCCTGATCGAGCGAGGCGGCCTGCCGCGCCGACGCGGTGGGGTTGCCCAGCGAGGTGCGCAGGGCCACCAGCAGCTTGATGCGCTGGGTGACGGGCACCAGGCTGGCGGCGGTCACCCACGGGTCCAGGCACGAGCTGCCGGTGGGAATGAGCAGGCCGTCGTAGCCCAGCTGCTCGGAGGTCACCGCGATCTGGCGCAGGTAGGCATTGGTGGGCGCGCGGCCGAAGTCGGAGGTGCCCAGGTAGCGCGTGTCGCCCGAGGTGGGCAGGAACCAGAAGAGGTCGGGGGTCGGACTCATGGGGAAGGGCTTTCGGAATCGGTGTCGGGTGGGAATTCGGCGGTTGGCGCGCCCGCATCGGCGCCGGCGCGGCGCGGCGCGCCGACCTCGCCCAGGCGGATGAGCCGCGCGCGCACCACGTTGCGGCTCAGGCCCAGCACGCGTGCGGCCTCGCTCTGGCTGTAGTGGCACCAGCGGAAGACCTCCAGCAGCACGGCGTCTTCCACCGTCTGGTAGAGCGCGGGCACATGCGCTTCGCACAGCTGGCGCACGGCCTGGCGCAGCAGCGGCAGGCCCGGGGGCGAGGGACTGGCAGCCTGCAGCGGCGCCGCTGTCGCCGGGGCTTCGGGCTCGGTGCCCGGCCGTGCGGCGCCGGACAGCCGCAGATCGGCGGCGTCCAGCGTGCGGCCGTCGCCCAGCAGCAGCGTGCGGTGGATGGTGTTTTCCAGCTCGCGCACGTTGCCGGGCCAGGGCGCCTGCTGCAGCGCGCGTTCGGCGGCGGGCGTGAGCTGCGGGCGCGGGTAGCCCAGGCGCCGGCTGTAGGCGTCGATGAAATGGCGCGCCAGCGGCACGATGTCGCCCGGGCGCTCGCGCAGCGTGTGCACCTCCAGGCTCACCACGTTCAGGCGGTAGTACAGGTCCTTGCGAAAGCGCTGCTGGCGCACCAGTTCCTGCAGGTCCACCGACGCGGCGGCCACGATGCGCACGTCGATGGGAATGGGCTGGCGCCCGCCCACGCGCACCACCTCGCGCTGCTGCAGCACGCGCAGCAGCTTGTTCTGCACGGCCAGCGGCAGGTCGTTCACCTCGTCCAGGAAGATGGTGCCGCCGTGGGCTTCCTCGAACCAGCCGGGCTGCGCCCCGAAGGCGCCGGGAAAGGCGCCGCTTTCATGGCCGAACAGCTCCGAATCGACCAGCGCTTCGGAGAACGCGCCGCAGCCCACGGCCACGAAGGGCGCGGCGCTGCGCGGGCTGCGGCTGTGCAGGTAGCGCGCGATCAGCTCCTTGCCGGTGCCGCTCTCGCCGGTGATGAGCACGCCGGCGTCGCTGGGGGCCACCTGCTCCACCTCGGCCAGCAGCGCCTTGGAGCGCGGGTCTTCGAAGATCCACGCCAGGCCGGCCTCGGGGGGGGCGGGCGTGGCGGTGGCGGTGCGGGCCGGTGCGGCGGGCCATGCGGGGAGGGTCGCCATGGTCTTCAGCCTGGAGTTTGAAAGCGATCGTGCCGGGCGATCACGAATAGAACGACGGTGCCGGCACCCTGGCGTGCAGCGCCCAGTCGCCCAGCTCCTGCAGCTTGTAGTCCACCGGGTCGTGCAGCGTCTGCGTGCGCAGGTTGCGCCAGAAGCGGTCCAGCCGCAGCGCGCCGTGCGTGGCGCGCGCGCCGGTGGTCTCGAAGAGCCGGCTGGTCACGTCCAGCCCCACGCGCGTCGATGCCACCTTGGCCGTCGCCACGGCCACGGCCACGCGGCCGCGGCCTTCGGCGTCCAGCGCGTCGCCTTGGGACCAGGCCGCGTCGAACGTGGCGGCGGCCTGCGCGGCCAGCAGGCGCACGCTCTCCAGCCCGACGAAGAACTCGCCGTAGTGCGACTGGATGTACGGGTCTTCGCTGGCGCGTTCGGCGGGCGAGCGGAACCAGGGGCGCGACTCGTTGAGCGTGTAGTGCCGCGCCTGCGCGAACGCGCCCTCGGCCAGGCCCAGGAACAGGTGCACGAACACCAGCTGCGCCAGCAGCGGCCGCAGCGACGAGCGCGGCGTGGTCAGCGGGCCGGGGTCGCGCAGCAGCTCGCTGCCCTCCACCCGCACGTTCTCGAACAGGGCGCTGCCGCTGTCGGTCTGGCGCTGGCCGAAGCTGTTCCAGTCGCCGTTCAGGGTGATGCCCGCGCGGGCCGTGGGAATGGCGGCGATCAGCAACTGGCCGGTGTGTTCGTCGATGCCCGAGGCGACCAGCATCTCGGAATCCAGCGCGCCCGAGCAAAAGCTTTTCTTGCCCGAGAAGTCGTACCAGTCGCCGATGCGGCGCACGGCGGTGCGCGTGTCCAGCGGGTTGAGCGCGTTGCCCCAGAACCATTGCTTGCGCGCTGTCTGCTCCAGCCATGGCACCCACTGTTCGGGCCGCGCGAACAGGCGCACGGTGGCCAGCAGCAGGTGGTGAAAGCCGTAGACGTGGGCCAGTGAGCTGTCGGCCTGCGCGAGGGTGCGCACCGTCTGCAGCGTGGTCGCCCAGTCGGCGCCCTGGCCGCCCTGCGCGGTGGGGATGGAGAGCGACAGCAGGCCGCTGGCGCGCAGCGCATCGCGCTCGGCCTTCGGCGTGCCGCCGCGGGCATCGCGCTCGGCGGCGGTGGCGGCGAACCGGTCGGCCAGCGCTTGGGCCGTGGGCAGGGGCGAGGCGGGCGCCGTGGGCGGGGCTTCGGGCGGGTGCAGTTGGGGGTCGCGTGAGGACATGGGTGGGGCGCCGGCAAAGGGGTGGGGGCGGTCGGGCCGGGGGCGCCCGCCGCCGCGAGTGGGTCCAGTGTGCGCAGGCGCGAGGGCTCGCCACATGCGGAATTCGCGCGTGCTTATGCGGTTTTTGGCCGATGCGCGTGCTGCGGCCTGCCGGGCGGCCATGGGGCGCGGTGCGCCCCGCTTCGCCTTGGGCTGCGCCGGACCGCCGCGCCATGCGCGCAGCGGCCTGCTGCGTGATTCGTGCGCAATTTGCTGCTTCCGTGCAGCGGCTGGTGCAGGCCAGCGGCCGGCTTTTCAGGGGCGCGTCAGGGGCACGTCAAGCGCGGCAGGTTTCTCATAAAAATAGACGAATAACGTTCTTGGCCGTGCGGCAAGCCGCGCCCGATACTGCGCCGCACCCTCACCGCATTCACCGGGAACCCACCACCATGCAACGACGCACCCTGCTGTCGGCCGGCGCCGCAGCGCTGGCCGGGCCACTGGCCTCGCACACCGCGCACGCCGCGCAGCCGCTGAAGGAACTGCGCCTGGACTACGCCACCTATTCGCCCTCCAGCCTGGTGCTGCGCCGCTTTGGCTGGCTGGAAGAGTCGTTCAAGCAGGACGGCACGGCCGTGAAGTGGGTGTTCAGCGCGGGCAGCAACCGCGCGCTGGAGTATTTGAATGCGGGCAGCATCGACATCGGCTCGTCGGCCGGGCTGGCCGCGCTGCTGTCCAAGGCCAACGGCAACCCGATCCGGGCACCGTACATCTTCTCGCGCCCCGAATGGACGGCGCTGGTGGTGCGCAAGGATTCGCCCATCCAGTCGGTGAAGGAACTCAAGGGCAAGAAGGTCGCCGCCACCAAGGGCACCGACCCGTACCTCTTCTTGCTGCGCTCGCTGCAGGTGGCGGGCTTGAAGCGCAACGACGTGGAGATCGTCGCGCTGCAGCACGCCGACGGCCGCACCGCGCTGGAGCAGGGCCGCGTGGACGCCTGGGCGGGGCTCGATCCGCTGATGGCCGCCAGCGAGCTGGATGCGGGCTCGCGCCTCATCTACCGCAACGTGGCGTTCAACACCTACGGCTTTTTGAACGTGCGCGAAGAGTTCCTGGCCCAGCGCGCCGCCGAGACGCGCCGCGTGCTGGCCGGCTACGAGCGGGCCCGCCAATGGATCCTGGCCCACACCACCGAGGCGGCCAGGATCCTGTCGGAGGAGGCCAAGGTCAGCCTGGAGGTGGCGCTGCTGCAGCTCAAACTGCGCACCGACCTGTCCAACCCGCAGCCATCGCAGGAACACATCGCCGCGCTGCAGGGCGCCGCCCCGCTGCTCCTGTCCGAAGCCCTGGTGCGGCCCGGCACGGCGTTGAACAAAGTGGTCACCGACCTGGTGGACACGCAGTTCGCGCGCAGCGTGACGAGCGCGTCGGCGGCCTCGCCGGCCTGACCGCGCCATGTCCGCCAACCCGCAGGAATGGTCCGGCATCGGCCCGGCCGTGGAGACCGCCCGCACCGCACCGCGCCGCCGGGGCTGGAGCGCGCTGGGCACGGGCTGGATCCTGCCGGCCGGGGTGTTGGCCGTGTGGGAAGGCGCCGTGCGCGCCGGCTGGGTCAGCCCGCACCTGCTGCCCGCGCCCACCGAGATCGTCCAGACCCTCATCAGTTTCGGCGGGCAGGGCCTGGCAGGCCATGTGCTCGCCAGCAGCGCGCGCGTGGCGGCGGGCTTTGCCATCGGCACCGTGCTGGCGATCGCCATCGGCGCGCTGGTCGGGCTCTCGCGCCGGGCCGAAGGGCTGCTGGACCCGACCTTCCAGGCGCTGCGCGCCATTCCGTCGCTGGCCTGGGTGCCGCTGCTGCTGCTGTGGCTGGGCATCGACGAGGCGTCCAAGATCGCGCTGATTGCCATCGGCGCGTTCTTCCCGGTCTACATGGGCGTGGCCTCGGGCTTTCGCGATGTGGACCGCAAACTGGTGGAGGCTGCCCGCATGCACCGGCTGGGCGCCGTCGCCATGGTGCGCCGCGTGCTGCTGCCGGCCGCCCTGCCGGCGGTGCTGACCGGGCTGCGCAACGGCCTGAGCCTGGCGTGGATGTTCATGGTGGCGGCCGAACTCATCGCCGCCACGCGCGGCCTGGGCTACCTGCTGACCGACGGCCGCGAGATGGGCCGCGCCGACATCGTGCTGGCGGCCATCGTGCTGCTGGCGCTGCTGGGCAAGGTCACCGACACGGGCATGGCCTGGCTGGAGAAGCGCTTGCTGGCCTGGCGCGACACTTATGACAACACGGCGCGGGACTGAACCAACGATGACTGCATTGCAAGACGCCATCGCTCCAGCGTCTCTCGCTGTGGACGGCCCGCTGCTGCAGGCCCAGGATGCGAAGGGCGGCCCGCTGCTGCAGGCCCGCGTGCGCCGCAAGGCCTACGGCGACAAGCCCGTGCTGCAGAACGTGCAGTTGGACATCGCCCCCGGCGAGGTGGTCAGCCTCGTGGGCGCCAGCGGCTGCGGCAAGAGCACGCTGCTGCGCATCGTCGCGGGGCTGGACACGCAGTACGACGGCCAGGTGCGCCTGGCCGGCGAGCCGCAGCAGGGCATCACGCGTGACATCGGCTTCATCTTCCAGGAGCCGCGCCTGTTCCCCTGGCTCACCGTGGCCGAGAACGTGGCGTTCGATCTGGGCCGCGCCGGGCGCAGTCACCCGCAGGTGCGCGAGCTGCTGGCCGAAGTGGGACTGGCGGGCTTCGAAGACCGCTTGCCGAAGCAGCTGTCCGGCGGCCAGGCGCAGCGCGTGGCCATCGCCCGGGGCCTGTTCACGCGGCCGCGCCTGCTGCTGCTGGACGAGCCCTTTTCGGCCGTCGATGCCTTCACCCGCGCCCGCCTGCAGCAACTGCTGGCCGAGGTGGCGCGCCGCCACGGCCTGGCGCTGCTGCTGGTCACGCACGACGTGGACGAGGCGCTCCTCCTGAGCGACCGCGTGGTGGTGCTGGAGGCGCGCGCCGGTGCCGAGCTGCAGGTCATCGACAACCCGCTGCCCCGCCCGCGCCGGCGCGAAGACGAATCGCTGGGCGCCCTGCGCGTGCGGGTGCTGGACGCGCTGCGGCACGCCCACGCGTTCTGACGAACGAGCCGGGGCGCGGCGGCACATTCTCGTACTATATTTTTGATAGCAAAATGCCCTAGTGAATCATGTGCTGGAGGCCGATTTGGCTTGAAACCCCTGGAAGGCGGGCTGCTGACGCGCATCCCGTTTCCCCAGGCGTGCAGCCAGCGCCACGGCGGCTCCACCGGTCACCCGCCACGCGCTACCGGCTGCGCAGCCAGCGCACCCACCGGTCGCCGCTGAACTGCACCAGCGACACCAGCGCGATCAGCACGGCGATGACGATCAGCATCACCTGCGTGTCGAAGCGCTGGTAGCCGTAGCGGATCGCCAGGTCGCCCAGGCCGCCCGCGCCCACGGCGCCCGCCATGGCGGACGAGCTGATGAGCGCCACCAGCGTGATGGTGAAGCCGCCGACGATGCCGGGCAGCGCCTCGGGCAGGTACACGTGCCAGACGATGTGCCACTTGCGGCAGCCCATGGCCTGCGCGGCCTCGATCAGGCCCGGGTCCACCTCGCGCAGGCTCACCTCGGCGATGCGCGCGAAGAACGGCGTGGCGCTGATGGCCAGCGGCACGATGGCCGCCCACACGCCGATGGTGGTGCCGGTGACCAGCCGCGTGAACGGAATCAGCGCCACCAGCAGCACGATGAAGGGCGTGGCCCGAAAGCCGTTGACCACGCTGCCCACCCCGCGGTGGATGCGCGGCGAGGCGAGGAAACCCCCGGGCGCGGTCACGATCAGCAGCACCGCCAGCGGAATGCCCGCCACGAAGGCGATGGCGGCCGAGGTGCCCACCATGGTCAGCGTGTCGAGAAACGCCTGGGTGTAGCGCTCAAAGGGAATGCTCAACGTCAGCGACATGGCCGATCACCTCGATGGAATGGGCAATGGCGCCAGGGCCTTGCACCAGATGGACGAAATCAGGCAGCGGCACCGTGCCGGGCAGCGACACGATGAGTCGGCCCTGCGCATGGCCGCGAATGCGGTCCACGCCGCCGTGCACCAGCCTGACGGGGCTGTGCAGGGCCTGGGCGATGCGCGCGAAATCGGGCTCCAGCCCGCCCTCGCCGGTGTAGCCCAGGCGCAGGATGCGCTGGTAGCCGCCCTGCGCCGGTGGCTCGGCCTGCAGCCGCCCCTGCAGGTCGTCGGGCAGGCCGTGCTGCAGCGGCGCCAGCAGCGCGCGCGTGGCGTCGTGCTGCGGCGCGCCGAACACCTTCCACACCTCGCCCTGCTCGGCGATGCGGCCCTGCTCCAGCACCAGCACCTGGTCGGCGATCTCGCGGATCACGCTCATCTCGTGCGTGATGAGGATGACGGTGATGCCCAAGCGCCGGTTGATGCCCTGCAGCAGCTGCAGGATGGCATGCGTGGTCTCCGGGTCCAGTGCCGAGGTGGCCTCGTCGCACAGCAGGATCTCCGGCGCCGTGGCCAGCGCCCGGGCAATGCCCACGCGCTGCTTCTGCCCACCCGACAGGCGCGCGGGGTAGGTGCGGTGCTTGTCCGAGAGGCCCACCAGGGCCAGCAGCTCCTCGACCCGCTGGTGGATGGCAGCGGGCCGCCAGCCGGCCACGCGCAGCGGCAAGGCCACGTTGTCGTACACCGTCTTGGCGGCCAGCAGGTTGAAGTGCTGGAAGATCATGCCGATGCGCCGGCGCAAGGCCACCAGGCCATCGTCGTCCAGCGTGGCGATGTCGGTGCCATCCACCCGCACGCGGCCCGAGGTGGGCGACTCCAGCCGGTTGATGGTGCGCAGCAGGCTCGATTTGCCCGCGCCGCTGCGCCCGATGATGCCGAAGATGCTGCCGGCGGGGATCTGGAGGCTGATGTCCTCCAGCGCCGCCACCGGCCCGGCGGACGACGCGTACACCTTGCCGAGCTGCTCGAAGACCACGGAGCCCGAAGGTGCGCCGGCCTCCGCCGATGGTGCGGGCGGCGGTGCCGCCCCGGCGCGGGGCTGCGGCGCCCCGGCAGGCGCAGCGGTGGGGGAGGGTGCCGTGCCGGCAGCGCTGCGCCAGACGGGTGATGGGGATGCGGCGGTCAGGCTCATGGCGTCTTCCAGGGCAGCGTGTACAGCTTGGGGTCGTTGTTGAAGCGCGCGGACACCACCTCGCGCACCTTGGGCGACTGCTGGAACAGCTGCACGAAGCGGGCGATCTTCGGGTCCTGCACCTTGTCCTTGCGCGCGACGAAGCCCATGGCGTAGAACGAATCGTCGATGCCCGAATACAGCAGAGCGCGGCTGGCCTGCTCCTTCTTGCCGGCGTTGACGAAGTAGCTGGGCCACACCACGGCCAGGTCCACGTCTTGCAGCGAATGGATGAGCTGCGGGCCCTCGATCTCGTAGAAGCGCAGCTTCTTGGGGTTCTCGACCACGTCGTTCACGCTGGCGCCCAAGGCATTGCCCTGGCGCAGCTTGATGAGGCCGGCCTTTTGCAGCAGGAGCAGCCCGCGGCCCTGGTTCACCGGGTCGTTCGCCACCGACACCTTGGCGCCCTCGGGCACGTCCTGCAGCCGCTGGATGCGGTTGGAGTAGATGCCGATGTTCTGCAGCAGGCCCAGGCCCACCAACTGCAGCTGGTAGCCACGTTCCTTGATGGCGTTGTTCAAAAACGCCTGGTGCTGGAAGAAGTTCAGGTCGATGTCGCCGTTGTTCACCGCCTCGTTGGGCAGCGTCCAGTCGGTGAACTCGACCAGCTTCACCTCCAGGCCCTGGGCCTTGGCCTCGGCCACCACGGCCTCCACCGCGTCGGAGGTGACGCCGGGCGTGGAGCCGATGCGGATCACGTCGGCCGCGTGCGCGGTGAGGGCGCATGCGGCCAGCAGCCAGCCCAGGGCGGCGGCCTTGAAGTGGAAGAAGCGGGGCGCGCGCATCATTGCTGCGTCCAGGTCAGCACGTACAGGCGCTTGTCGCCCGCGAAGGCGCGGTCGATGGCCGCCTTCACCGCGTCGGAGTTCTGGAATACCTTCACGAACTTCTGGATCACCGGGTCCTGCGTGCGGCTGGCCTTGACCACGAACTGGATCGCGAAGCGCGCGTCTTCCACGCCCGAATACGCCAGCCCGCTGGACGGATCGAACGCCTTCGAGGCCACGATGAAGTGCGGGTAGCCCTGGGCGATGTCCACGTCGCCGGTGATGCGCACCAGCTGCGGGCCTTCCACCTCGACGAACTTCAGCTTCCTGGGGTTCTGCACGATGTCGTCCACCGTGCCGACGAAGCCCACGCCGGGCTTGAGCTGGATGAGCCCCGCCTTCTGCAGCAGCAGCAAGCCGCGGCCCTGGTTCACCGGGTCGTTGGCCAGGCCGACCTTGCCGCCCACCGGCACCTCGTTGATGGTCTTGTGCTTGAGCGAGTACAGGCCGATGTTGGCCAGAAAGCTCGTGCCCGCGCCGGCCAGCTTGAAGCCGTTCTTCTGGATCGCGTTGTCCAGGAACGGCTGGTGCTGGAAGAAGTTGATGTCCAGGTCGCCCGAGTCCACCGCCACGTTGGGCGTGGTCCAGTCGGTGAACTCGGTCACCGTGACGTCGATGCCCTGCGCCTTGGCGTCCTTGGCGGCGGCCGCGATGGCGTCGGCATAAACGCCCGGCAGCACGCCGATGCGCAGCTTGTCGGCCGCATGGGCGGGCAGGGCGCCCAGCACGGAGAGGGCGAGGAGGGGGGCGAGAAAGAGGCGATGGAGTGGCATGTCAGGGGCCGCGAAAGGCGGTCGTTGGGGTGGGAGGAATCGAAGGTGAGGAAGGCGTCGGGGGGCGAGTCCGGGAATGCGTCAATGCGCGGCCTTGGCGAGCCACGGCAGGCTGTAGAGCCGCTCATTGCCGGCGAAGGATTTGCCGATCTGCGCGCGCACGGCGGGCGAGTCTTGGTAGACCTTCACGAAGCGCTGGATGCGCGGGTCCTGCGCGTTGTCCTGGCGCGCGACGAAGCGAATCGCATAGGCCAGATCGTCGATGCCCGAATACAGCAGCGCGCTGCCTGCCACCTGGGGCTTGCCGGCATTGACGTAGTGCGCCGGGTAGCCCTGCGCCAGGTCCAGATCGTCGAGGGCGCGCACCAGTTGCGGGCCTTCGATCTCGGCAAAGCGCAGCTTCTTCGGGTTGGCCACGATGTCGTTCACGCTGCCGCGCGCGCCCACCCCGGGTTTGAGCTGAATGAGGCCGGCCTTTTCCAGCAGCAACAGGCCGCGGCCCTGGTTCACCGGGTCGTTGGCCACGCCCACGCGGGCACCGTCCTTCAGGTCGGCAAAGCGCTGCACCTTGAGCGAATACAGGCCGATGTTGGGCAGCAGCCCGGTGGCCACGCTGACGAACGCATAGCCGCGCTCGCGGATGGCGTTGTCCAGAAAGGCCTGGTGCTGGAAGTAATTGAGGTCGATGTCGCCCGCGGCCAGCGCGGTGTTGGGCGCGGTCCAGTCGGTGAACTCGATGACCTTCACGTCCAGCCCCTGCTGGCGCGCCTCCTGCGCGGCGACCTGCACGGAATCGGCCAGCGAACCGGGCGTGACGCCGATGCGCAGCGGTGGCGCGGGTGTTTGCGCGGTTGCCGTCGCGGCAGCGAAGGCCGCGAGCCAGGAAAGAATGCGTCGGGCCAGGCGTTTCATGGCTGTGCTTCCAGGGCGGGATGGGGTTGGGGCGGCCGGTGGGTGGCGGCGCTGGCGGCCCGGCGCCGGAAGGAATTGGCGGCATGCCGGGCCGGCAGCCGGTCGCCCTCTCCGAAGAGGCGGCTGCGCAGCGTGCCTTCGGCGTATGCGGTCTTGTAGACGCCGCGGCTCTGCAGCTCCGGAATGACGAGGTCGATGAAGTCTTCGTAGCTCTCCGGCACCACGGTGCGGCTGAGGTTGAAGCCGTCCACGCCGGTCTCGGCCACCCACGACTGTAGTTCGTCCGCCACCTGCTGCGCATCGCCCACGATGGCCGGGTAGCGGCCGCCCAGCGAGAAGAGTTCGAGCAGCTTGCGGCGCGTCCAGCCGTGCTGCTGGGCCGTGCGGCTGGCCGATTCGATGGCGTTGCCGGGCGAGTAGTCCACCGGCGCGTCCAGGTCGTACTGCGCGAAGTCGATGCCGGTGCTGGCCGCGAAATGCGCCAGGCCCGCCTCGCGGCTGGCGTAGCGCAGGTAGTCCGCGTGCTTCTCGCGCGCCTCGGCCTCGGTGCGGCCCACCACCACCGCCGCGCCCACGAAGACCTTCACGTCATCGGGCCGGCGGCCGGCCCGCAACAGTTGCTCGCGCAGGGCCTGCACGGTCTTGCGCGCAGCCTCTTTGTTGGGGGGCGAGATGAACACGCACTCGGCATGGCGCGCCGCGAACTGCTGGCCCCGGCCCGAGCTGCCGGCCTGGAACAGCACCGGCGTGCGCTGCGGCGAGGGCTCGCTGAGGTGGTAGCCCTCCACGTCGAAATAGCGGCCGTGGTGCTGTACCTGGTGCACGCGCGCTGGGTCGGCGAACACGCGCGCGGCCTTGTCGCGGCGCACCGCGCCGTCTTCCCAGCTGCCCTCCCACAGCTGGTAGAGCACCTCCAGGTACTCGTCGGCGCGTTCGTAGCGCTCATCGTGCGGCAGCTGCTGCGGCTGGCCCATGGCGCGCGCGGCACTGTCGAGGTAGCCGGTCACCACGTTCCAGCCGATGCGGCCTTGGGTCAGGTGGTCGAGCGTGGAAAAGCGCCGCGCCAGCAGGTAGGGCGCCTCGTACGACAGGTTCACCGTCACACCGAAGCCCAGGTGCTGCGTGGCGGCGGCCATGGCCGGCACCAGCAGCAGCGGATCGTTCACCGGCAGCTGGATGGATTCGCGCAGCGGCACGTCCACGTTGTCCTGGTACACGTCGTAGGTGCCCACGATGTCGGCCAGGAACAGGCCGTCGAACAGGCCCCGCTCCAGCGTGCGGGCCAGATCGGTCCAGTAGGCCAGCGTGCGGTAGTCGGTGCTGCGGTCGCGCGGGTGCGTCCAAAGCCCGTGGTTGATGTGGCCCACGCAGTTCATGTTGAACGCATTGAGCAGGATGTGGCGCTTCGCTTGTGTCACGGTTGGTCCTTGTGCCGTCTCAGCGCTTCAGCCAGGTCAGGCGGTAGAGCTTGGAATCGTTCAGGTAGAAGGCGTGGATCGCCTTGCGCACCGCGTCGGAGGTCTTGTAGATGTTCAGGAACTGCGCGATGCGCGGGTCCGCCGCCTTGTCCTTGCGCGCCACGAACTGGATGGCCCAGGAGTCGTCCTCATAGCTGGTGTAGGCCAGGCCTTTGGTCGCATCGAACGCCTTCGACGGAATGATGAAATAAGGAAAGCCCTGCGCCAGGTCCACGTCCTGCGTGGCGCGCACCAGTTGCGGGCCTTCGATCTCGATGAACTGCAGGTTCTTCGGGTTGGAGCGGATGTCGGCCTGCGTGCCGAGCAGCCCGGTGTCCGGGCGCAGCGTGATCAGCCCCGCGTGCTGCAACAGGCGCAGGGCACGGCCGATGTTGACGGGGTCGCTGGCGATGGCGACCTTGGCGCCGTTGGGCACGTCGGCCAACGATCTATGTTTGGTGGAGTACAGCCCCAGGTACGACAGGATGCCGGGCTGCACGCTGACGAAGTGGAAGCCCTTGCTGCGCACGGCGTTCGCCAGGTAGTTGCTGTTCTGGTAGTAGTTCAGGTCGATGTCGCCCGACTCCAGCGCCACGTTGGGGGTCGTCCAGTCGGTGAACTCCACCACCTGAATGTCCAGTCCCTGGGCCTTGGCCTCCTTGGCCGCCACCTCGACCGAGTCGGCAAAGATGCCCGGCACCACGCCGATCTTGAGCGGTGCGGCCAAGGCGCTGCCGGCGAACAGGGCCGCGCCGATGAACGCGGAGAACGTGAAGAACGTGAAAAGAGCGTGCAGAAAACGGCGTGGCTTCATGGTCGTCGCTGGGTCTTTGAAAAGGAAAAAATCAGATCGCGCCGTGGCGCGGCGGAATGCGGCCGTTGAGGTGGAAATTGCCGATGGCGTGGTACTTCCAGCGCACCGGGTCGTGCAGCGTGTGGGTGCGCGCGTTGCGCCAGAAGCGGTCCAGGCCCTTCTGGCCCGTGGTGGCGGAGGTGCCGCCCAGTTCGAACAGGCGCGTGCCCGCGTCCAGCGACGCCGTGGTGGTGAGCGCACGCGCCTCGGCGACGGCGATGGAGGCCTCGGCCACGCGCTGCTCGGTCGGGTCGGCCTGGGCCGCATCCACGAAGCGGCCGGCGCGGCGCACCAGGGCCTCGGCCGCGCGCAGCCGCACGGCGGTCTCGCCCACCTGCTGGATCAGCAGCGGGTCGTCGGCGGCGCGCTCCACGCGCGCATCGATCCAGGGCCGTGCATGCTCGCGCACGAAGGGCAGCGTGGCCGCCAGTGCGCCCCGGGCCAGCCCCAGGTCGATGGCCGCGTGCAGGATCTGCGCCAACGGGCCGATGGGGGTGGGCCGCTCGAAAGATGCGAGGAACGGCACGACCCATTCGGGCTCGACCCGCACGTCGTCGAACTGCACCGAGCCGCTGCCCGTCACGCGCTGGCCGAAGCCGTCCCAGTCGTCGGTGACATGCACGCCCTCGGCGGTGCGTGGAACGAAGGCGAGGTAGGTCACGTCGCGCCCTTCTTCCCTGGTCACGACCAGCGTGGGGATCCAGTGCGCATAGAGCGCCCCGGTGCAATAGAACTTGCGCCCCTGCACCCGAAAGCCTTCGCCATCGGGCACCAGGCGGGTGCGGCGCTGGAAGTCCTGGTGGCCGATCTCCGCCAGCGCATTGCCGAAGCGATCGCCCGCCAGCACGCGGCCGTAGAAGAAGCGCTTTTGCGCGTCGGTGCCGCCCACGCGCAGCACCTCCAGCGCGTAGAAATGGTTCTGCGGAATCTGGCCGATGGAGCCATCGGCCGCGCTGACCAGCGCCGTGACCTCGGCCAGCGTGCCGGCCGACACGCCCGGGCCGCCGTACTCGCGCGGCACCGTGATCGCCCACAGGCCGGTGGCGACGAAATCGTCCAGCGCGTCCCAGGGCAGCAGGCGCTCGCGGTCGCGCTGGGCCGCGCCGGGGGCGATGCGTGCGGCATAGCGCTGCGCGGCGGCAAGGGCCTCGGTGTCGGTGGCGATGCGATGCGGCGGCCGGGCCGCGGGCAAGGCCGGGGCGGGCTCGGCGGGCGTGGACACGGCTGCGAGCGGTTCAATGGATTGCAACAAGGCCATGGGTTCGCTTTCAGTTCCAGGAATGCCGCGCGGGCAGGGCGCCATTCAGGCGGTGGTTGCCGATCAGGTGCAGCTTCCAGCGCACGGGGTCGTGCAGCGTGTGCACGCGGGCGTTGCGCCAGTGGCGGCCCAGGTTGGGCGCGGAGCGCGTGGCGGCCGAGCCGGCCAGCTCGAACAGCTTTTCGCTCGCCTCCAGCGCGATGCGCGTGGTCAGCACCTTGGCCTCGGCCACGGCCACCGAGGCGCGGGCGCTGTCCTCCGCGGTGAGGGTGGCCTGCGCGGCCAGGGTGTCGAACAGCTCACCGGTCTCGCGCAGCACCTCGCGTGCGGCATGCAGGTCGATCTGCAGGCGCCCCACGTCGGCGATCACGTAGGGGTCGTCGTGCGCGTGCTGCACGCCCGAATCCACCCAGGGCCGGGCGCGCTCGCGCACGAAGCGCCGCGCATCGGCCACGGCCGCTTCGGCAATGCCCTGGTCGATGGCCGCCTGCAACAACTGCGACGAGGGGCCGTAGAGGCCCGGCCGGTCGGCCAGCTGCCACAGGGGCAGCACATCGTCGGCAGCGACCGGCACGTCGTCGAACACCACGGTGCCGCTGGCGGTGGTGCGCTGGCCGAAGGCGTCCCAGTCGTCCACCACGGCCACGCCCGGCGCATCGCGCGGCACCCAGGCCTGCACGGCGCGGCCCGCGTCGTCAATGGCCCGCACGGGGATGCGGTGCGCGAAGAGCGCGCCCGTGGAATAAAAGCGCTTGCCCGTCAGGCGCAGGCCGTGCGGCGTGGCGCGCAGGCGCGTGCCGCTTTGCAGGATGGTGGCCGCGCCATCCACCTTGCGCTCGGGCCCGGCATTGCCCAGCCGGCGGCCGGCCAGCACCTCGCCGTAGAAGCGCTGCTTCTGCGCCTCGGTGCCGATCTCGCGCAGCACACCCAGCACGCCGAAATGGTTCTGCGGAATCTGCCCGATGGACGGGTCGGCCGCGTTCAGGATCACGAACACCTCGGCCAGCGTGGCGTAGGACACCTGTGGGCCGCCGTAGGCGCGCGGTACGGTGATGGACCCTAAGCCGCTGGCGGACCAGCGCGTGAGTTCATCCCAGGGCAGGCGGCGATCGCGGTCGCGCTCGGAGGCGCCGGGTGCGAATTCAGCCGCCAGCCGGTGGGCGGCGGCGATGGCTTGCGCATCGGTGGCGATCCGCGCAACGTCGGTGGGTATCTCGGGCAGGTGTTGTTGCAGTGCCGGTCTTGCAGTCATGCCCCGATTGGAGGGCGAGAGGCGGCTGCGTGGTGCGAAGGAATCGGCGCATCGATATGCGGGATTCGTTGTGGGGATTCGCAACTGGGGGGCGCGTCGGACGAGTTGTCGCTGATGGGCTTTGGGCCACGTTCGTTGCGGCGCGCTCTTTCGAGGCTGGATGTTCCGGTTCTACTTCGCGGTATGCCGGGGCCCGTCCATGCAGATGCATGACCATTGGCTGGTGGACGGTATGTGCCCGTTGCTGTCGTCTAGAACCATACTGCCTATGGCTGCTGTGCAGCGATTGCTGCCATTGGCCTGCTGCGCGCGAACTCACGCAAACTGGCCCGTCTCGGACGTAGGTCTGAGTCGCCCCCAGCTGCACTAGAAGGTAGAAGGCGGCCTTCGACGACGCCAAGGGCATCATGCAGGTCGGGATGATCACCAAGATCAATTGGCGACGGCGACGGCGACGGCGACGCTAGGCGATGGGCGATGGGCGATGGGCGGCAGGACTGGCGCGTCGAATCCCAGCTGCTACCGCCAGTCAACAGGCTGCTGGGGCTGCGCTTACGCCGAGCCCGCTCACCGACGCGCCAATCTTGGCGCAGGCGATCAGGTGCTGAATAGGCCTCAGCGGCTGCCGCTGGATGGATGGCCAGGCGCCAAACGCCTGGAAGGCGCCTGACAAGTCGGGTGGTCTGAGGCCCTTCACGGCATCTTCCGCCGTCCGAAATCAAGAGGCTGACACCAGCCTCTGCGGATTGTGCGTCTTTGGCCTGCCTTGTACTCCTTTACACTGGCTTCTCCCCCTGCTCCCGTCTTTTTGCCATGAACACCGCGACCGACAGCGTCATGACCGTGAAGGAAGTCGCCGACTACCTGCGCGTGAACCAGCGCACCGTCTACCGGCTGGCCGTGGACCGCAAGCTGCCTGGATTCAAGGTGGGAACGACATGGCGCTTCAAGCGTGCGGACATCGACCGTTGGATCGACGCTCAGGCGACCTCTAGCCCGCCTGAGCAGGGTGCAGAGCTCAGCTAGGGGGCTGACAACAGGAGGGAGAGTTCATGAAGCTGGTGCAAAACAGCGGCTCAGACCGCGTGATCGACCTGCTGCTGCCGCACCTCGTGTCAGGCAGCAGGCTGGGCTGCGTCACGCCCTCGTTTTCGCTGCATGCCTTCGCAGAGCTTCGTGAAGCCTTGAATGCGCTGGGGCCGGTGCAACTCGTCCTGCCAGCCGACAACGACCACCTGGAGTTGCTCGGCGGGGAGGGGGACCGCGCGCAGCGGAACCGGCTGCAATCTCGTTGGCTGGCTCAACAGTGCGCTCAATGGCTGACGCAGAAGGCAGAGGTGCGTCGCGCGCATGGCCGAGTGCCCCAAGGCGCCGCGGTATTGACCGGCGCCAGCGATGAGCCTGCGCAAGTAGTCCTGGGCTCGTTCGCACTCAGCTCCGAAGGGTTGGGCTTGGCCCCAGGCAACCCCCTGAACCTGATCCAGGCCTCGGAATCGCCGGAGGAGGCTCGCACGCTGGCGCGCTGGTTCGAGCAGCAATGGAGCGCGCTGCGGCACCAGCCTGACGGGGCGCAGAGCCTAGTCGACTCCCTCAAGGGAATGGCGGCGCATCGTGCGCCCTTCGAGGTGTACGCCCTGATCCTCCATCACCTGCTCGGCAATCGCGACGAGGCGCTGGACGAGGACCGCATCGTCAAGGCGGCCACCGGCATCCGTAGCACCGTCATCTGGAAGAAGCTCTTCAAGTTCCAGCGAGACGGCGTCGTGGGCGCCATTGACAAGCTGGCCCGCTTCGGCGGCTGCATCATTGCCGACAGCGTGGGTCTGGGTAAGACCTTTGAGGCGCTGGCCATCATTAAGTACCACGAACTGCGGAACGACCGGGTTCTGGTGCTGGCGCCCAAGCGTCTGCGGGACAACTGGACGCTCTACAAGGCCAACGACCGCCGCAACATCCTGGCTGCCGACCGGCTCAACTACGACGTTCTGAACCACACCGACCTCTCGCGTGATGGCGGTCAGTCCGGCGACATCGACTTGGCACACGTGAATTGGGGCAACTACGACCTGGTTGTTATCGACGAGTCGCACAACTTCCGCAACAAGAAGTCCCCCAAGCAAGGTTCCGAGACCCGTTACCACCGGCTGATGCGCAAGATCATCCGCGAGGGGGTCAAGACCCGGGTGCTAATGCTCTCGGCCACGCCGGTCAATAACCGCCTGTCCGACCTGCGCAACCAGATCGCCTTCGCCACCGAGGGTGACGACACCGCCCTGCAAGACCACGGCATCGCCAGCATCGAGCAGACGACCCGCAAGGCCCAAGTTCAGTTCAACCGCTGGTTGGAATTGCCCGAAGAAGATCGTGTTCCCGGCCGCCTGGTCGAGATGCTGGGCTTCGACTACTTCACCCTGCTGGACCATCTGACCATTGCGCGGTCTCGCCGACACATCGAGCGTTACTACGGCACTGAGGAGACGGGTCGTTTCCCCGAACGTCGCGCCCCCATCAACATCAAGGCTGACGTCGACACCGCAGGTCAGTTCCGGGCCATTCGCGACATCAACCTTGAGATTCGACGACTTAACCTGGCCTCCTATGCGCCGATGCGCTACGTCTTGCCCCACAGGGCGGAGGCCTATGACGCCAAGTACAGCACCGAAATCCGCGGCGGCGAGAGCATCTTCCGGCAGGCTGACCGTGAAGAGAGCCTGATCCACCTGCTGCGCGTCAACGTGCTGAAGCGCATGGAGAGCGCGGTTTCCTCGTTTGCGCTGACCGTCCAGCGCCAGCTCAAGGACGTGGAAGCCACGCTGGCCCGTATCGACGGGCATGCGGCAGATGCCGACGAGATTGAAGAGTTGGACATCGCCGATGTCGACATCGACGACCCGGCCTTCGAGCAATTGTTGGTCGGCCGCAAGGTCAAGGTGCTGCTCAGCGATGTGGACCTGCACCGCTGGAAGCAGGACCTCATCGAGGACCGCAACCGGCTGGACAACCTGCTCCAGGCTGCCCAGCAGGTGGACGCGGCCCGCGACGCCAAGCTGGCCAAGCTGCGCGAAGTGATCGAGCGCAAATGCCGCGAGCCCATCAACGTGGTGGGGGGCAAGGCTAACCGCAAGATCATCGTCTTCACCGCGTTCTCCGACACGGCTCAGTACCTCTACGCCCAGTTGGCACCGTGGGCCAAGGAGAAGCTGGGGCTTGAGTCCGGACTGATAACCGGCTCAGCGGGCATCCAGTCCACACTTCCCGGCCTGCGCAAGAGCATGAGCAGCGTGCTATCTGCCTTCGCGTCTCGCGCCAAGGAACGCCCGGCCGAGCTTGCCGAAGAAGGCGAAATCGACCTGCTGATTGCCACCGATTGCATCAGCGAAGGTCAGAATCTGCAGGACTGCGACTGGCTCGTCAACTACGACATCCACTGGAACCCGGTGCGCATCATTCAGCGCTTCGGGCGCGTGGACCGCATCGGCTCGCCGAACCAGAGCGTTCAGCTGGTCAACTTCTGGCCCAACATGGAGCTGGAGGAGTACATCGGCCTGGAGCAGCGCGTCAGCGGCCGCATGGTGCTGCTGGACGTGTCGGCCACAGGCGAAGAGAACCTCATCGAGCAGCAGTCGGGCAACCCGATGAACGATCTGGAGTACCGGCGCAAGCAGTTGCTGAAGCTGCAGGACACGGTCATCGACATCGAAGACCTGTCCAGCGGCGTCTCCATCACCGACCTCACGCTGACCGACTTCCGCATCGACCTGGCCGAGTTCCTCAAGGGGCACCCGGGCGTTCTGGAGGAAGCGCCCCTCGGCAGCTATGCCGTGACATCCACCATCGACGCCGACATCCCTCCAGGCATCGTTTTCTGCTTGCGGGCAGAGGGTGCGGCTGCAGCCAAGGGCGAGGCGTCGGACTACCCGCTTGCGCCGATCTACCTCGTCCATGTTGGTGACGATGGCGCCGTCTTACTACCGTACCCGCAGGCCAAGCGCGTCATGGACCGGCTCAAGCGCGTGGCGCTCGGCCGCGAGCTGCCGGATGACGGCGCTTGCGTGCGCTTCGACCGGCAGACCCGCCAAGGCGAGGACATGCGCCATGCGCAGAACCTGTTGGCGGCGGCCATTGCCTCGGTCGTTGGCAAGGCTGAAGAGCGTGCTGTGGCCAGCTTGTTCGCGCCGGGCGGCACGCATGCCATGAAGGGCGAGTTCGCGGGGGCCAACGACTTCGAGGTGCTGGCTTTCATGGTCATCCTTCCCGGAAGCACCCAGCCTCAAGGGGGCGCCGCGTGAGCGACGCCGTGAACGCTCTGCACGATGCCATCGTGGCGTCCCTGGCCCTGCCGGCGAGTTGCCGCGTGGACCAGCGCGTGCCCAAGAAGATGCTGGCGGAGCACGGCGGTGCCACCGCGACCGACCGCCGCCTACTTACGGACGGTATCGAAGAGGCCCATTGGCTGGCCGCCATCAAGCCTGCGACGACTGCCATTCCGACGTGGCGGGACGAGGTGCGGGAGTATCTGGAGCTTGCCGTGCTGAGCATGGCGGTGCGTTCCACCCACGCCCAACCGGCCCAGTTGCAGCGCCTGGCCGAGCTTGTGCACCGGGCTGTGCCCTACCCGGTGGTGCTGATCGTGAGCACGCCGGATACGGTGGCCATGAGTCTCTCGCACAAGCGCACGGCCCAGAACGAGGCGGGGAGAGTGGTCTTGGACGGCGATGTGGTGAGCTTTGACTTCAGCGACGAGGTGCCGGACGGGCTGTTGGATGCCTTGGCGCTTGGGCAGCAGCCTCAGCAAGACCTGAAGGCGCTTTACCAAGGCTGGATGGACACCCTGTTGGCCGCCCAGGTGGCGCGAGTGACTGGGCATTTCAGTACGGACCCCACACCCGACCAGGCCGCCATGCGGCGGATCGCCTTGATCGAACACCAGCGACTGGAGGCGGAGGCCGCCCGCTTGCGGGCCCTGGCTGGCAAAGAAAGCCAGATCGCCAAGCGCGTGGACCAGAACCTGGCCTTGCAGCGGCTGCAGGCCGAGTTGGCTGCTGTGCGTGCCCGGCTCCTATGACACAACAAGAACAGACACATTCATGACGACGAACTCGAACATGCAGAAGATAGCGGCCACGGCACCCGAGGCTCAGTCCGCCGACTTGGTGGCCGGCAACATTGCCCAGCTCAAGGACTTGTTCCCCGAGCTTGTCACCGAAGGCCCCAAGGGCGCCGCCATCAACCTGGATGTCCTCAAGGCCCTGGTGGGCGACGCCATGGTCACCGATGCCGACGAGAAGTACGGCCTGAACTGGCACGGCAAGCGCCGGGCACGCCAATTGGCCCTGACGCCCAGCACCGGCACGCTGCGCCCTTGCCCTGAAGAGAGCGTGGACTGGGACAGCACCCAGAACCTCATGATCGAGGGCGACAACCTGGAAGTGCTGAAGCTGCTGCAGAAGAGCTATGCCGGTAAGGTCAAGATGATCTACATCGACCCGCCCTACAACACTGGCAAGGATTTTGTATACCCAGACAACTTTCAGGACAGCATCAAGAACTACCTTGAATTGACGAGGCAAGTTGAAGGCGACCGGAGGATCAGCAGCAATACAGAGACCAGCGGGCGGTTCCATACGGACTGGTTGAGCATGATCTACCCGCGTCTCAAACTTGCCCAGAAGCTGCTAGCCGCCGACGGAGTCATCTTTGTGTCTGTGGATGATGCTGAACAGGCCTCGTTGCGTAAATGTCTCGATGAGGTTTTTGGGGAAGAGAACTTCATCGAACAATTCATTTGGAAGAAGAGTTATGGCGGTGGTGCCAAGGAGCGCTATGCCGTTACGCAGCACGAGTATTGCCTGATGTACGCGCGCGACATTGAATGCGTCAATCCACTTTGGCTTTCGCCTGATCCAGAGGCCGCGGAGCGCTACTACGAGGGTCGCGACGAGCATTTTGAAACGAAGGGCCCATTTCGCCTAAAGCCGCTGGAGGCAACAAAGAGCATGGATAGGCGGGAGAACTTGATTTACCCGGTCCGGGCACCTGATGGCACCGACATTCTTCCAAAAAGGCAATGGTGGTGGAGTCGTGCGAGAACGGAAAAGGTGCAATCTGAGGGCGGGCTTCACTTCTCGAAGCGCGCTGACGAGTGGAGCGTTTCCTATAAGCAGTACTTGATTGGGGAGGACGGCGAGAAGCGAGGTGCGAAGCCGTTTTCCATTTTCGACGGGCCCTACACGCAGCATGGCACGGCGGAAATTCGTGCGATGTTTGAGGATGAGGTTGTCTTTTCTTTCCCGAAGCCTACAAAGCTGCTGATGAAACTGCTCGAATTTGGCAGCGACAAAGACAGCATCGTTGTGGATTTTTTTGCTGGCTCCGGCTCGCTTGGCGACGCAGTGATGGCGCAAAACGCTCAGGATGGCGGCAACCGCCGATTTGTGCTCGTCCAGTTGCCAGAACCACTTGATACTGAAGCGAAAGAGCAATCAGTTGCGGCGACCTATTGCGACAAGCTGCAGCGCCCGAGGCGAATTACTGAGCTTACGAAGGAGCGGCTGAGGCGGGCGGGGAAACGTTTGGCTGCTGAAAACCCCATGTTCGCGGGAGATCACGGCTTCCGTGTGTTCAAACTTGACGGTTCCAGCATCCGCGCCTGGACGCAACAAGTGACGGACCTCACTCAAGCATTGCTCGATCATCAAGACCATCTGCTGCCCGGTCGGACGGAGCAAGACCTGCTCTACGAACTGCTGCTCAAGCTCGGCCTTGACCTCTGCGTCCCCATCCAGCAGCAGTTGATTGCCGGCAAGTGTGTCCATGCGGTGGGGGCCGGTGTGCTGCTGACCTGCCTTGCCGAGAGCATTACCGTCGCCGAGGTGGAGCAGCTGGCCGAAGGCATCGTCCAGTGGCACCAGCAACTCGCGCCGGCCGGCGAGACCACCTGCGTGTTCCGCGACAGAGCCTTCGCCGACGATGTGGCCAAGACCAACATGGCGGCGATCCTTCAGCAGCACGGCATCCAGAACGTCCGGAGCCTGTGACCGATGGCTGTGCCCGACCGCCCCAAGCTGTACCACATCTGCCATGTGGACAAGCTGCCATCCATCATCGGCAGCGATGGCCTACTGTCTGACGCCGAGGTGGCCCGGATTCAGGCGCCCGGAACGGTCATCGGCATGAACCACATCAAGCAGCGCCGACTGGCGGAACTGCAACTGGCCAGCCATCCTGGCTTGTTCGTCGGCCAGTGCGTGCCGTTTTACTTCTGCCCGCGCTCGGTGATGCTCTACCTGATCCATATGCGGAACGCCGACCTAGCCTACAAGGGCGGACAGGGGCCCATCGTGCACCTGGAAGCCGACTTGAATGCGACGGTGGCCTGGGCCAACAACGAGGGGCTGCGGTGGGCCTTCACTTTGTCTAACGCCGGGGCGTACTACTTCGAAGATCGTGCCGATCTGAGCAGGCTGGACGAGGTGAAGTGGGAGGCTGTCGCCGCTCGCAGTTGGAGCGCTCACAAGGAAGGCAAGCAGGCCGAGTTCCTGCTGGAGGGGCGCTTCCCCTGGCATTTGATCGAACGCATTGGGGTGCTGTCGCAGCCCATTGCCAACCAGGTTGCGCATGCGCTGCCCGTTGGAGGCCATCGGCCCACGGTGGAGTTCATGCCAGCCTGGTACTACTGAATCGGAGATTGACCATGATCGAACTCACCAGTGGTGACATCCTGAAGGACGACTCGGATGCCATCGTGAACACGGTGAACTGTGTCGGCATCATGGGCCGCGGCATTGCGCTGCAGTTCAAGAACGCCTGGCCGGAGAACTTCAAGGCCTACAAGGCGGCCTGCGACCGCGAGGAGGTACAGCCGGGCCGCATGTTCATCTACGACACGGAGCAACTGGCCGCCCCGCGCTACATCATCAACTTCCCGACCAAGCGCCACTGGAAGGGCAAGAGCCGCATGCAGGACATCGACGCCGGCCTGGAGGCGCTGGTGCGCGACGTTGCGCGCATGGGCATCCGCTCGATAGCCATCCCGCCGCTGGGCAGTGGCCTGGGTGGGCTGGAGTGGGACGAGGTGCGCCCGCGCATCGAGGCCGCCATGCAGACGCTGCCCGATGTGCGTGTCCGCCTCTATGAGCCCAAGGGCGCCCCGCAGGCGGACAAGATGCAGCACAGCCGCGAGGTGCCCCGCATGACAGCCGGCCGGGCGGCGCTCGTCGAGCTGATGAACCGCTATGTGCAAGGTCTGCTGGACCCGGCCATTTCGCTGCTGGAAGTGCACAAGCTGATGTACTTCATGCAGGAGGCGGGCGAGCCGCTGCGCCTCAGCTACGTGAAGGCACCGTATGGCCCGTACGCGGAGAACCTTCGGCATGTGCTGCAGAAGATCGAGGGGCACATGGTGGCGGGGTACGCCGACGGTGGCGACGACCCCACCAAACCATTGACCGTCGTGCCCGGAGCCATTGAGGAAGCCGGGGCCTTCCTGGGTGCGCATGTGGATACCCGTGCACGTTTCGACCGCGTTGGTGATCTGGTCGAGGGCTTCGAGACGCCGTTCGGGCTGGAGCTTCTGGCGACCGTGCACTGGGTGGCTTCCCACACGGTCGCAGGTGGGGGTGTTGAAGACGTTGTCCGGGAGACGCATGCCTGGAACGACCGGAAGAAGCAGTTCACCCCGCGGCAGATCGGTATTGCATTGAACGTGCTCGATGCCAAGGGCTGGCTGCCTGCCGAAGAACAGGTGGGTGCATGAAGCTGCATTTCGAGCCCGACCTGGACTACCAGAAGCAGGCCATCGAGTCGGTCTGCGATCTGTTCCGCGGTCAAGAGGTCTGCCGGACAGAATTCACCGTCACCATGCGCCTGCACGAGCAGCAGCTCGCTCTGGGCGTGGCGGAAACCGACCTGGGCGTGGGCAACCGCCTGACCCTGCTCGATGACCAGTTGTTGAAGAATCTGCAGGACGTCCAAATGCGCAACGGCCTGGCGCCAGCCGGCACGCTGGCCTCTGGCGATTTCACTGTGGAGATGGAGACGGGTACCGGTAAGACCTACGTCTACCTGCGCACGATCTTCGAGCTGAACAAGCGATACGGCTTCACCAAGTTCGTCATCGTCGTGCCCTCGGTCGCCATCAAGGAGGGGGTCTACAAGTCGCTGCAGATCACCGAGGAGCACTTCAAGGCCCTGTACGCCGGCGTGCCGGTGGACTTCTTCCTGTACGACTCGGCCAAGCTGGGGCAGGTGCGCAACTTCGCCACCAGCTCGGCCATCCAGGTGATGGTGGTGACGGTCGGAGCCATCAACAAGAAGGACGTCAACAACCTCTACAAGGACAGCGAGAAGACCGGCGGCGAGAAACCCATCGACCTGATCCGGGCCACGCACCCCATCGTCATCGTCGACGAACCGCAGAGCGTGGACGGCGGCCTGAGCGGCGCGGGCAAGACCGCGATGGACGCCATGAACCCGCTGTGCACCCTGCGCTACTCGGCCACCCATGCCGACAAGCACCACATGGTGTTCCGCCTGGACGCGGTGGACGCCTACGAGCGCAAGCTGGTCAAGCAGATCGAGGTGGCCGCAGCCACCGTGGAGGATGCCTTCAACAGGCCCTACGTGCGGCTGGTGGGTGTCACCAACAAGCGTGGGCGCATCAGCGCGCAGCTGGAGTTGCATGTACAGACGGCCACCGGCCCGAAGCCGGAAGTGAAGGATGTGTACGACGGGAACAACTTGGATGAAGTGACCAAGCGCTCCATCTACGAAGGCTTCACGGTGCGCGAAATCAACACAGCCAAGGGCGCAGAGTTCGTCGAGCTGAGGTTCCCAGGCGGCGAGGACTACCTCAGCATCGGGAAGGCGCACGGGGCCGTGGATGAGCTGGCCGTACAACGGCAGATGATCCGCCGCACGATCCGCGAGCACCTTGAGAAGGAGAAGCTGCTGCGGCCCAAAGGCATCAAGGTGCTGTCGCTGTTCTTCATCGACTCGGTGGATCGCTACCGCAAACTCGATGCTCAGGGCCAGGCCGTGAAAGGCGACTACGCCCGCATCTTCGAGGAGGAGTACCGCAGTGCGGCCAAGCTTCCCAGCTTCCAGAGCCTGTTCGCCGAGGTGGACCTCACCACGGCGGCCGAGGAGGTCCACGATGGCTATTTCTCCATCGACAAGAAGGGCGGCTGGACGGAGACGTCGGACAACAACGCTGCTGGCCGCGAGAACGCCGAACGGGCCTACAACCTCATCATGAAGGAGAAGGAGCGGCTGCTGGACTTCGCCACGCCGCTGAAGTTCATCTTCAGCCACTCGGCCCTCAAGGAAGGCTGGGACAACCCCAACGTGTTCCAGATTTGCGCCCTGCGCGAGATGGGCTCCGAGCGCGAGCGCCGCCAGACTATCGGCCGCGGCCTGCGCCTGTGCGTGAACCAGGCCGGGGAGCGGGTGCGCGGCTTCGACGTCAACCGACTGACCGTCATCGCGACCGAGTCGTACGAGGACTTCGCGGAGAGCCTTCAGAAGGAAATCGAGGCCGATACAGGCATCCGCTTCGGCATCGTCGAGCCACATCAGTTCGCCGGCATTCCGGTGGCCAGCGCTGACGGGCAGGTGACGGCTCTCGGGGTGGAGCAGTCCAAGCTGTTGTGGGAACACTTGAAGGCTGCTGGCCACATCGACGGCAAGGGCAAGGTGCAGGACTCGCTCAAGCAAGCGCTGAAGGACGGCACGCTCGCATTGCCCGACGCGTTCGCCGCACAGCGAACGCAGGTGCTGGAGCTGCTGCGCAAGGTGAGCGGTCGCCTGGAGGTGAAAAACGCGGACGAGCGCAAGGCGGTAGCGCTGCGCAAGGGCGCAGATGGCAAGGCGATCACGCTGGGCGAGGAGTTCGAGGCCTTGTGGGACCGCATCAAGCACAAGACTACCTACCGGGTTCAGTTCGATAACGCGAAGCTGCTTCAAGACTGCACGAAGGCGTTGCACGATGCGCTGCCGATCCCCAAGGCGCGCCTGCAATGGCGCAAGGCCGACATCGCCATCGGCAAGGCAGGAGTCGAGACCAAGGAGCAGAAGGACGGCGCCTACACCGTCGGGCTGGACGAGGCCGGCATCGAGCTGCCAGACCTGTTGACGGACCTGCAGGACCGCACCCAACTGACGCGCCGCAGCCTGGTCACCATCCTGACCGAGTCGGGGCGCTTGGATGACTTCCGCCGCAATCCGCAGCAGTTCATCGAACACACGGCCGAGCAGATCAACCGCTGCAAGCGCCTCGCGCTGGTCGATGGCATCAAGTACCAGAAGCTGGGTGACCAGCAGGTCTACGCCCAGGAGCTGTTCGAGCAGCAGGAGCTGACCGGTTACCTGAAGAGCATGCTGCAAGACACGGCCAAGTCCATCCACGAGCATGTGATCTACGACTCCGCCACCGAGCGCGACTTCGCCCAGGCGCTGGAGTTCAATCAGGACGTGGTCCTCTATGCCAAGTTGCCCAACTGGTTCAAGGTGCCGACGCCACTGGGCAACTACAACCCGGACTGGGCCGTACTGTTGCAGAAGCATGGCGTCCAGCGCCTGTACTTCGTGGTGGAAACCAAGAGCAGCCTGTTTGCCGATGATCTGCGTGACAAGGAGTGGGGCAAGATCGAGTGTGGCCGCGCTCACTTCGCGGCACTGGCGACTGGCGAGAACCCGGCACGCTACCTGGTGGCGAGGTCCTTCGATGATGTGCTGCAGACGGTCAACTGACCGTCTGCCCTGGTCTGGTCGGTGGGGAAAAGGGCGGCGTCTCGAGAGAGAGTGAGACGCCGCCAAGCTATTGGCGATTGTCTCGACCCGACCCGACTTCGTGCCTATGACAGCAATGCGCCAGACTTTCAGTAGCCCGTCACTCAGCAAAGATGCGTTACGCTGCACTGCCGCCGATCAGGTCTCCAAGGCGACCGACAGCAACGGGCGCACTGCCGACCACGGAGCCTTTGAATCACGTCCGACAGGTTTCGGACACAGCAGTCGCCCGGGTTGAAAAAACGAACGACCGCAGCCAGCCTTGAGCAGACTTAGAGGTGAGCTGGCGGCTTTGATGGGCCTGTCCATTCAGCCGGCCGCTCCGCTACAGCCCACCTCTAAGTCGGTAATGCTTACGCCGCCCGATTCGGTCAGCCGCTGGCTCGGCCGCCCTAGCCGCCGTTGTCGCGCAAACCCGTGTGACTCCCGGCTCAGGCTGCGAGCGCCTGCGCGTCCTGTCCAAAGTAGAAGTGCCGGATATCATCCCGCTCCCGCAGCGCATCGGCCGGCCCCGTCAGCACCGCCCGCCCCGCATCCAACACGGTCGCCCGGTCCGCATACTGCAGCGCCACCGCAGAGTTCTGCTCCGCCACCAGCAGCGTCAAACCTTCCTCGCAGTTCAAACGTTTGAGCTGGGCAAAGATCTCCTGCACCACGCGCGGCGCCAGGCCCATCGAGGGCTCATCGAGCACCAGCAGGCGCGGGCGCGACATCAGCGCCCGGCCGATGGCGGTCATCTGCTGCTCGCCGCCGGATGCCAGGCCCGCGGGCGTGCGGCGCTTGTCGCGCAGGCGCGGAAAAAGCGCATACACCCGCTCCAGGTCGTGCGCGATCTCGCCGCGCCGGGCGCTGCGGCCCAGGGCGCCGGTGACCAGGTTGTCTTCCACCGACAGGCTGGGAAAGCAGTGCCGGCCTTCCAGCACCGGCACCAGCCCGGCGCGCACCAGGGTGGCCGGGCTGGCGTGTGCCACGTCCTGCCCGTCGTAGGTGATGCATCCGGCGGTGAGCTGCCCGCGCTCGGCCGGCAGCAGGTGCGACACGGCTTTCAGCGTGGTGGACTTGCCGGCGCCGTTGGCGCCCAGCAGGGCATGGATCTCGCCGGCGCGCACCTCGAAGCCCACGCCGTGCAGCGCGGCGATGGCGCCCTGGTACACGGCCTGCACCGCATCGACGGTGAGCAGCGCGGGGGGCGGGATTGCCATGGCGCTCACTCACCCACTCAGGCAGCGCGGGCCAGGGGCCGCGCCTGCGCTGCATTGGCCGCGCCGGCATCGGCGGCCGGTGCGGGCGCCACCGCCGCGGGCCGGCCGGGGCCGGCGCCGATCTGCCACACGTAGGGCGGCTCGGTGCCGTTGACGTGCCAGTCGCCCACGATGCGCGCCTTGTAGATCACCGGGTTGTGCGACGCCACGGTGCGCGCGTTGCGCCAGTGCCGGTCCAGCGACTGCGCGCTGCTGGCGGCCGATGCGCCCAGCCCGTTGAAGAACTGGCTGGCGGCGCGCAGCACCAGGTCGGTGAGCGCCACCTGGCCCTGCGCGGATTCCAGCTCGGCCTCGATGTTGGCCTGCTTTTCCTGCTCGGGCGTGCCGTGCCAGTGCGCGTCGTAGGCGCGCTGGGCGGCGAAGGCGGCGCGCACGGCGGTGGCTTCGGCCGCATAGGCGATGGCCGAGACCTCGCCCACCACCTGCTGCACCTGCACGTCCTGCGCCACGCTGGGCGCGTTGCCGGTGCTGAAAATGCGCTGGCGCCCGCGCACCTGGGCGGCCGCGTCGCGCGTGATGGCGCGGGCGATGCCGGCCAGCGTGGCCAGGTGGAACAGCTGGTAGAAGGCCGTCTGGTACTTGAAGCGGTCGGTGAAGAGAAAGATGTTCTCTGGCTCCACCTCGGCGTTCTCGTACACCGAGGTGCCGCTGCCCGTGGTGCGCTGGCCGAAGCCGTCCCAGTCGTCGTGGTGCGTCACGCCGGGCTGGCGCGCGCGCACGGCGGCGATCACGTCCAGGCCCTCGCCGTCGCCCGGGCCGTCGCGGCGGGCATACAGGTCGATCCAGTCCGCGAAGATGCTGCCGGTGCTGTAGAACTTGCGGCCGTTGACCACCCAGCGCCCGTCCGCCTTTGGCGTCACGCGCGTGATCACGTCGCCGATGGCCACGTTGCCCACTTCGGTCCAGGCGTTGCCGGCCAGGTCGCCTTCGGCAAAGCGCTGCAGCCACACGGTAGTGGCCGCGTCGCGCGGGGCGTTGAGGCGGTCTTCGACGAAGGCGAAGTGCCCGCGCAGCGCCTGCACGATGTTGGAGTCGGCCTCGGCCAGCTCCACCAGCAGCTGAAAGAGCTGCGGCAGCGTGGCGCCGTCGCCGCCGTGTTCCACGGGCACGCGCAGGGCGCCGAAGTGTGCGTCCTTGAGCCACTGGATGGCGTCGTGGCCCAGCTGGCGCTGCTGCTCGCGCTGCAGCGCCGTGGCCTGGATGCGCGCGAAGATGGGGCGGTACTTTGCGGCAATGGCTTCGTAGTCGGGGCCGAGGATGGAAGGGGTGCGATAGAGGTCGGTCATGGCGTCGCTCCGGGTGGGATGGAGAAAGGGGCGGGTCAGTCGTCGATGCTCGTGCGCACCTTGACGTTCTTTTCCTTGGCATAGGCCAGGGACGACTTTTCGATGATCGGGCGCAGCAGCTTCCAGTCCGGCGCGATCCAGTCGGAGACGACCTTCCACTGCGTGCCGTCCCACTGCTGGAAGGCCACGCGGCCGTCGCCTTCGTGGTTGTCCCAGGTCACGTGGATGGAATGGAACAGGCCCTTGGCGCCCAGGGCGGCGGCGCGGGCTTCGTCGATCTTCAGGTTCTCCAGGCCCCAGCGCACCTCGTCGCCGGTGAGGGTGCGCTTGCCGAACTTCGCCTGCGCGATGCGGATGGCCTCGACGTTCAGGATGCCGTTGAGCACGCCCAGGTTGTGGTACACGCTGCCGATGCGCTTCTTGTCCTGCAGGTTGCCCTTGCCCGCGTCGTAGACGGTCTTCACGATGTCCTGTAGCACCGGGTATTGCGTGCCGGGCGCCACCGAGGTGATGGCGACGTAGCCCTTGGCGGCGTCGCCCGCGGGGATCACGTCTTCCTCGGAGTTGGACCAGATGTTGCCCACGATGCGGTCGGCCGGAAAGCCGGTCTTCTGCGCGGTTTTGAGCGCCACCGGGTTCATCACGCCCCAACCGCGCAGCACCACGAAGTCGGGCTTGGCTCGGCGGATGGTCAGCCACTGCGACTGCTGCTCGTTGCCGGGGTGCGGCACCTCGATCTGCTGCACCGTGAAGCCGTACTGCTTGGCCAGCAGCTCGTAGATCGGAATGGTTTCCTTGCCGTAGGGCGAGCCGTGGTACAGCACCACGATCTTCTTGCCCTTGAGCTTCTCCGTGCCGCCTGCCTTGGTGCCCAGGTAGTTCACGATGCCCGAGGTCTCGCTGTACGGATTGACCAGCAGCGGGAAGATGTACTTGAACACGCGCCCGTCGGTGGTGTCGGTGCGGCCGTGGTTGATGGTGAGCAGCGGTACCTTGTCGGCCGTCACCCTGTCGATCAGCGCATAGGCGATGCCCACCGACAGCGGGTTCCACGCTGCGATGCCGGGGCGGGTCTTCAGGCGCTCATACACCTCCACGCCGCGCTCCACCTCGTACTGCGTCTCGCCTTCTTCCCAGGTCAGCTTGACACCGCCCACACCGCCGTCGCGCGTGTTGACGAGGTTCAGATAGTCGATGAAGCCGCCGAAGAAGCCCGTGCCGCCCGCTGCGTAGGGGCCGACGCGGTAGCTCTGCAGCGGGAAGAACTGTTCCTGGGTTTTGGCGGTCTGGGCCTGCGCGGCCTGCAGCCCGGTGAGCGCCAGTGCGGCGGCCAGCAAGGCGGTTTTCAGATGGCGAACGAGGGACATGCGATGCGCTCCTGTGGAGAGAAAGGAAGAGGGGAATGGCAGGGTGCGGGAAAGGAGCCGGTCAGGCGCCCTGCGGGGGCGGCGGCCGCGTGCGCTGCAGCCGGGCGACCGCCCGCTCCCACAGCGCCGCCAGCCCGCGCGGCTCGGCGATGAGAAAGCCCACGATGAGCGCGCCCAGGGCGATGCGCTGGCACAGCTCCAGCACGCCCGAGTCGAACCACTGGCCCAGCAGCAGGCTGCCCAGGCGCGAGAGCAGCAGCGGGAATACGACGATCAGGGCAGCGCCCAGGAAGGCGCCGCGCAGCGTGGCCAGGCCGCCGATGATGATGATGAAAAGGATCTGGAACGAGCGGTCGAGGTTGAAGCCCGCCGGCTCCACCGTGCGCAGGTAGACGAAGCCCCACAGCACGCCCGCCACGCCGATCACGAACGATGACAGCGCAAAGGCCAGCAGCTTGGCGCGCAGCACCGGCACGCCGATCACGCGGGCGGCCAGCTCGTTGTCGCGCACGGCGATGAAGTGGTGGCCGGTGGGCGTGCGGGTCACGCGCCAGACCAGCGCCGTCAGCACGGCCACCACGGTCAGCGCGAACAGGTAGCGGCCCGTGGGCGTGTCGAAGGCCACACCCGCCACGGCGATGGGCGGTGCGTCGATCACGCCCGAGGGGTTGTGGTTGCTGAACCAGCCGAATTTCGTCAGTGCCCACTGCACGAAGAACTGCGCCGCCAGGGTCGATACGGCCAGGTAGAAGCCGCGCAGCCGCAGGCTGGGCAGGCCGAACACCACGCCCACCACCGTGGCGGCCACGCCGCCGAGCGCCATGGCCGCCAGCAGCGGCAGGCCCTCGACGCGCAACTGAAAGTTGTAGGCCGCATAAGCGCCCACGGCCATGAAGGCGGCCGAGCCCAGCGAGAGCTGGCCCGCGTAGCCGGTCAGTAGGTTCAGCCCCACGGCGGCCAGCGACAGGGCGAGGAAGGGAATCAGCAGGGCGTCGAACACGTAGTCGGTGGCCAGCAGCGGCACCACGCCGTAGGCCAATGCCAGCGCGATGGCAGGCGTGGCCCACAGGGGCCAGAGTGTGCGACGGGTGCCGGGTTGAAGGGTGGGGGTTGCCATGGCGTCAGGCCCTTTCCACCAGCCGCTGCCCGAACAGGCCACCGGGCCGCACCAGCAGGAACAGCAGTGCGGCGGCGTAGGCGAACCAGCTTTCGATGCCGCCGCCCACGTAGGCACCCAGGTACACCTCGGCCAGCTTTTCCAGCGCGCCGATGATGAGCCCGCCCACGATGGCGCCCAGGATGGAGTCGAAGCCGCCCAGCACCAGCACCGGCAGGGCCTTGAGCACCACCAGCGACAGCGAGAACTGCACGCCCAGCCGCGCACCCCACAGCAGCCCGGCCACCAGCGCGATCACGCCGGCGGCGGACCACACGGTGGCCCAGATCACCGGCAGGCGCAGGCCCACGGCCAGGGCGGCGAAGGTGTCGTCGGCCACCGCGCGAAACGCCAGGCCCACGCGGGTGTAGCGAAAGAACGCAGACAGCACCGCCACCATGACCGCCGCCACGCCGGCCGCGAACAGGTCGAAGGTGGAAATCAGCACGCCCGCGATCTCGATGGGCGCATCGGAAACGCCCAGCTCCAGCGAATGCACCTGCGTGCCCCACACCAGCTGGGCCACGCCCTCGATCACGTACGACAGCCCCAGCGTGGCCATGAACAGCGTGATGGGCGGCTGGTTGACCAGCGGGCGCAGCACCACGCGTTCGATGGCCAGGCCCAGCGCCACCATCAGCGCGAAGGTGATCGCCAATGCCAGTGCGAACGGCAGGCCGCGCTCGACCAGGCTCACGAAGGTGAGCGCCGCGAACAGCAGTTGCGCGCCCTGCGCGAAGTTGAGCACGCCCGAGGTCTTGTAGATCAGCACGAAGCCGATGGCCACCAGCGAATACATCACGCCGGACAGCAGCCCGCCGATCAGCACCTCGGCGAGGAAGGCGAAGTCGAAGCCTTCCATCACCGCGCCTCTGTTTCGGGTGGGGGGATTTCCTGGTCGTGCGCCACGCCCAGGTAGGCGTCGATCACGGCCGGGTCCTCGCGCACCTCGGCCGGTGTGCCGTCGGCGATCTTTCGGCCGTAATCCAGCACCGCCACGCGGTCCGACAGGCCCAGCACGATGCCGATGTCGTGCTCGATGAGCACCACCGCCGCGCCGTGCCGGTCGCGCGCGGCGCGGATCAGCGCGGCCATCTCGCTTTTCTCGCCCGCGGTGGTGCCGGCCAGGGGTTCGTCCAGCAGCAAGAGGCGCGGGCGTGCCACCAGCGCGCGCGCCAGTTCCACGCGCTTTTGCAGGCCGTAGGGGAGGCCGCCGGCCAGCCGGTCCTGCACATGCCCTAAGCCCAAAAAGTCGATGGCCTCGCGCGCCTGCTCGCGCGCATCGCTCCACTCGCGGCGCGCCCGGCCCCAGCCCAGCACCTGCTCGGCAAAACTGGCGTGCGCCGCATGCACGCGGCCCAGGGCGATGTTGTCGCGCACGGAGAGGCCCTTGAAGAGCGCCAGGTTCTGGAAGGTGCGCGCCACGCCCAGGTGCGCCAGCCGGGGCGTGGGCACCTGGGCGAAGGAATCGCCGCCGATGCGCACGCGGCCGGCGTCGGGCCGGTACAGGCCGCTGATGATGTTGACCAGTGAACTCTTGCCCGCGCCGTTGGGCCCGATGATGGCGCGCAGCTCGCCCGGGGCCACGCGCAGGTCAATGCCGCGCAGTGCATGCACGCCGCCGAACGAGAGGTCGATGCCCTGCAGTTCGAGCGCGGGCGGGGCGACCGGTGGCAGGGTGCCGCCCGTGACCGCGCCGGCGCGCTCGGCGCTGCGGCGCGGTGCAGCGGGTGCCGTGGCGGGCGGGGCCAGGGTGCCGTCGAACAGGGTGCTGGACATGGTGGTGCAGGGCTTTCCGGGCCAGGCTGCGCCCGGCGCCGCGTCGCGCAGGCGAGCGGCGGGAGGGCGGGGCGCCAGTGGAGGGTGGGCGGCGGCGGGTGGGGCGTTGTGCCTGCGCGGGTCAGGCGGCCACGGCCTCGGCGGGCTCGCCGATGGCGGCCCCGGCGGGTGCGCCCAGGCCCTGCGCTTCCAGCTCGCGCACCAGCGGCAGCACCTTCTCGCCGAAGTACTCGACCTCTTCGATGAAGTGCAGGAAGCCGGCCAGGATCAGGTCCACGCCCACGGCCTTGAGCGCCACGATGCGCTCGGCGACCTGGCGCGGCGTGCCGATGAGGTTGGTGCGAAAGCCGTCGTTGTATTGCACCAGGTCCTCGAAGGTGGATTTCGCCCAGTTGCCCTCGCCCTCGGGCGAGGCCTGGCCGGCCTGCTTGGCCGCGTCGCCAAAGGCGTGCACGGCCTCCACGTGCGCGTGGTCGATGATGTCTTTCAGCACGGCGCGGGCCTCTTCCTCGGTGTCGCGGGCGATGACGAAGGCGTTGATGCCGATGCGCACGCGGTGGCCCGTCTCGGCGGCCTTGGCCTGGATGTCGTCGATCTGCTTTTTCACGCCCTCGGGCGTGTTGCCGTTGGTGAAGTACCAGTCCGACACGCGCGAGGCCATGTCGCGCGCGGCGCGCGAGCTGCCGCCCTGGAAGATCTCCGGGTGGGGCTTTTGCACGGGCTTGGGGCTCAGCGTGTAATTGTTGAAGCGGTAGAAGTCGCCCTTGAAGGTGAAGTTGTCCTGCGTCCAGATGCCCTTGAGCGCGCGGATGAATTCCTCGGAGCGGCGGTAGCGCTCGTCATGCTCCAGCCACGGCTCGCCGATGGCCTGGAACTCGCCCTTGAACCAGCCGCTCACCACGTTGATGGCGATGCGCCCCTGCGAGATGTGGTCGATGGTGGCGATCTGCTTGGCCACCACGGCCGGGCTCCACGGCCCGGGCAGGATGGCGGCCAGCACCTTGAGCTTGGTGGTGGCGTGCAGCAGCGCCTGGCTGAACGACACCGACTCGTGCTGGTATTCGGCGCCATAGCCCGCGGTGAAGCGGATCTGGCTCAACGCGTAGTCGAAACCCGCCTTCTCGGCCGCCTGCGCCAGGCGCTGGTTGTATTCCAGGCTCCAGTCGGTGCGCTGGGCGATGGTGCTGACCACCAGCCCGCCGCTGACGTTGGGCACCCAGTAGGCGAAGCGGATGCCTGCAGCGGAGGAAGAAGAAGCGGAAGTCGTGTCGTGGCTCATGGCGATGCTCCTGGACAGAGGGAGGGGAATGGGGTGGCCGGCGGGGCTCAGGCCGCCTGCGCCAGGCGCAGCGCGGGCGCGGCCTGCGGCGCGATGCCGACCAGGGGCGCCGCACGCTGCACCGCCAGCACGATGCGCTCGCGCAGGGCGGCGCTGGCGATCTCGTAGCCCTGGAAGTCCTGCTCCGAGGCATACACGCCCAGCGGCAGCGTGCGCGCCTGGAAGAAGCTGAACAGCGGGCGCAGCTGGTGGTCGATCACCAGCGCATGGCGGTCGCTGCCGCCGGTGGCGGCCAGCAGCACGGGCACGTCGATCAGCGCCTCGTGGTGCACGAAGTCGAACAGGTGCTTGAACAGGCCCGTGTACGAGCCGCGGTAGACCGGGCTGGCCACGATCAGCAGGTCGGCCGATTCGATGGCTGCCAGCTCCGCTTCGACGGCGGCCGGCAACTGGCTGCGGTAGAGCCCGCCGCCGATCTGCGGGGCCAGCGGCCCCAGCTCGATGGTGTGCGCCTCGATGGGCAATGCCTCGCTGAGCGCGGCGATCAACTCTTCCACCAGCACCAGCGTGCGCGAGGGGCGCTGCACATTGCCGGAAACCGCCACTACCTTGAATTTGCGCGTCATGGGATCGAACCTTCCTGGTTTGCCCGGCGCGACCATCGCGGCGGGGGATGGAATGGATTGAAGACCCAGCGGCGCGCCAGCGCTGCAAAGGAATCGGCGCATGCTTATGCGGAATCCGTGCGTGCCGGCAAGTGGTTGATTGGCAAGGGAAAACCCGGAAACCCGGGCCGATGCGCGGGGCGGCGGCGCCACGTGGCGGCCGCACCGCGTGCCGGGCCCGCCTGCCCGCCCAGCGGCAAATTGCGCAGTTTGCTGCTGCGGTGCTGGCCCGGGCGCAGGCGCGCGGCGCAGGGGGCCGGCTGGCCGGGCGGCGCGTGCCTGCCGCGCCGTCGGGATCATTCGCTATTATTTATATAGCAATCAGGGCATATTCCACTAGGGCATCGGGGCGAAAAGGCCCCGAATGCCGGTGGGGATCAGCCGGTGAACACCGCCCGCCACAGCGCCAGCACCGCGTCGCGCTCGGCCTGCAGCGTGGCGGGGTCCACGCGCGTGGGCTGCTCGTTCAGGCGGGCGCGGTGCTGCACCTGGCGCAGCGTGCGGTAGGCCGTGGCAGCGGCGGTGCCCACGCCGTCGGGCAGGAAGCCGGCGGCCTCGGCGCGCTGCAGCAGGGTGATGTTGCCCCGGTTCTCGCGCAGGCTGGGGTGGGTGGCGGACTGCGACAGCACCAGGTACTGCAGGGCGAATTCGACATCCACCATGCCGCCCACGCTGTGCTTGACGTCGAACTGCCCGGCCGGCACCGGGTGGGCGGCGCGCACGCGCTCGCGCATGGTGACGATCTCCTCGCGCAGCGCGGCGGGGTCGCGCGGGGCGGTGATGACGGCCTCGCGCACCGCATCGAAGCGCTCGCGCAGGTTGCGGCCGCTGCCCGCGGGCGCCTCGCTGCCTTCGGGCAGGGGCGCGAGCGGGCCGGCCGGGGCCAGGTCTTCGGTGCCCAGCAGGAAGCGCGCCCGCGTCATGGCCTGGTGCTCCCAGGTCCAGGCGGTGTTGCTGCCGCGCCGTTGCTGGTAGTTGGCGTACGCGGTGAAGCTGGTCACCAGCAGGCCCGAATTGCCGTTGGGCCGCAGGGCGGTGTCGATCTCGAAAAGGTCGCCCTCGGCGGTCTTCACCGTGAGCCAGTTGATGAGCTTGCGCACGAAGGCCGAATACACCTCGGGCGCGCGGTCGTCGTCGTCGTCGAACACGAAGACGATGTCCAGGTCGCTGCCGTAGCCCAGCTCCTTTCCACCCAGCTTGCCGTAGCCGATGATGGCGAACTGCGGCACCTCGCGGTGGCGGTTCTTCAGGCGGCTCCAGCACCACTGCGCGGTCACGCGCAGCACGCTGTCGGCCAGGGCCGAGAGGTCGTCGGCCACCTGCTCCACGGTGATGCGGCGCTCCACGTCGCGCGCCAGCGTGCGGAAGGTCTCGGCATGGTGGGCGCGGCGTAGCAGGTTCAGCAGGGTCTCGTCGTCGTCCTCGCCGGTCGATTGCAGCGAGGCGATGCGCAGCCCCAGTTCGTGCTCGAAGTCCTGCGGCACGAAGCGTTCGGCCAGCAGTGCGTCGCCCGCCAGTTCGTCGATCACGCCGGGGTGCTGCAGCATGTAGCGGGCGGGCCACTGCGCGGCGCCCAGCAGGTGCAGCAGGTGCTCGTGGACCGAGGGGCGCTCCAGCAGCAGCGCCAGGTAGATGTCGCGGCGCAGCAGCGATTCGAGCCAGCCGATCAGCCGCACCACGGCGTCTTCGTTGACCTGGCCCTCGGCCAGCCAGCGCGCAGTGCGTTGCACCAGCCGCAGCAGCCGCTCGCGCGACTCGTCGCTCAGGGACTGCACGCGCGGGTGCGTGCGCCATTCGGCGACGCGCGCGCGCACGGTGGGCGGCAGTTGCTCCAGCACCGCTTCCAGCTCGGGCGCGGCGGGCGCGCCGGCACGTGGGCCGCCGCAGCCGCCCTTGGTGCACTGCTTCTTGCCGGCGCCGCCCAGCAGCGTGTCGAACTCCTGCGCCACCAGTTCGCGGTGCGCATCGAGCTGGTGCAGGAAGGCGCAGGTGCCCAGGCCCAGGGTCTGGGCGATCCAGGCCAGGTCGTCGTCGCGCGTGGGCAGCACGTGGGTCTGCTGGTCGTCCAGGTACTGGATGCGGTGCTCCACCTGGCGCAGGAAGGTGTAGGCCGCGGCCAGCGCCTCGGCCGTCTCCTGCGGCATGAGGCCGGCGCGCGCGATGCGCTGCAGCGCCTCCAGCGTGGGGCGGCAGCGCAGCTCGGGGAACTGCCCGCCGCGCACCACCTGCAGCAGCTGCACGGTGAATTCGATCTCGCGGATGCCGCCGCGCGAGAGCTTCACGTCGTTGGCGCGCTCGGGGTGGCCGGCGCTGCGCTTGGCGGCGTGGTCGCGGATCTGCCGGTGCAGCGAGCGCAGCGCGTCGAACACGCTGTAGTCCAGGTAGCGCCGGAAGACGAAGGGCAGCACCACGCCGCGCAGGGCCTGCACCGGCTCGCCGATGACGCTGCTGCGCGGCGCGACCACGCGGCTCTTGAGCCAGGCGAAACGCTCCCATTCGCGGCCCTGCACCTGCAGGTATTCCTCCAGCGCGGCCAGCGACACGGCCGCCGGGCCGGAGTTGCCGTTGGGCCGCAGCGCCAGGTCCACCCGGAAGACGAAGCCGTGCTCGGTGGTGTCGCCGATCAGGCCGTAGATGGCCTTGACGGCGTGGCCGAAGTACTCGTGGTTGGAGATGCGGTTGCGGCCCTCGGCGTTGCCGGCGGTCTCGCCGTCGTGTTCGTACACGTAGATCAGGTCGATGTCGCTGGACACGTTCAGCTCGCGCGCGCCCAGCTTGCCCATGCCGATGATCCACAGCTCGACCGGCTGGCCCTCGGGGCCGCGCGGGGCGCCGTGGCGGGCGTCGAGCGCTTCGCGGGCCTGCACGCAGGCCTGGTCCAGGGCCAGTTCGGCCAGCTCGGTGGTCGCCCGCGTGATGTCGGCCAGCGGTGCGCCCTGTTCGCAATCGAGGCGCACCAGCCGCTCCATCACCACCTGCCGCAGGATGCGCAGGGCCGTGCCGGTGTCGTGCCCGCGGGCCCGCAGGGCGGCCAGCGCCTCGGCCATGGTGGCCCGCGTGGGGGCGCCGGGCGGCAGCACGGCGAACGCGTCGGCATAGCGCCGGTGCAGCCGCTGGTGGAAGCGGGAATGGCTCGCCAGCGGGCCGTCGACGGCGGCGCTGGGGATCT
The DNA here is from genome assembly GCF_030158995.1 of Acidovorax sp. SUPP2825. NCBI lineage: Bacteria > Pseudomonadati > Pseudomonadota > Betaproteobacteria > Burkholderiales > Comamonadaceae > Acidovorax > Acidovorax sp. SUPP2825. Next base: position 124,670 of record NZ_BQXK01000012.1, read on the forward strand.
CTGGAACGTCAGTGCAAGACAGCGGCATAGCAAGGGCCCGGGGCCTGAAAACCGTACATAACGACACCGTTTGATGCTGAACCCGCACAGCGGGCGCGGGTCATAATTCCCTTCGCATCCCAACCCACCAATGATTGAACAGCCACCGAACCCCTCACGCCTGCTCCGATGCCTGGCAGGTCTTGCGCGGTGGTCCCTGGGCCTGCTCATCGCCTTCTGGCTGCTGGTGGCCGCCGCCTGGGGGGTGCTTCACGGCTGGATTGTGCCGCGTATCGGCGACTTCCGTCCGCAGCTGGAAGCCCATGCCACACGGGCGCTGGGGGTACCGGTGCGCATCGGTGCGCTTTCGGCCCGCTCCGAAGGGCTGGTGCCCACCATCGAGCTGAACGACGTCGCCCTGCTGGACCCCCAGGGCCGCGAGGCCCTGAAGCTGCCGCGCGTGGTGGGCTCGCTGTCGCCGCGCTCGGTGCTGCGCATGGGGTTCGAGCAGCTGACCATCGAACGCCCCGAACTCGACGTGCGCCGCATGGCGGACGGCCGCATCTTCATCGCCGGGCTGGCCTTCCGCCAGAGCGCGGGGGGCGACAGCGCCGGGGCCGACTGGCTGTTTTCGCAAAGCGAGGTCGTGCTGCGCGGCGGCACCGTGCGGCTGACCGACGAGCAAAGCCAGGAGCCGCCCCTGGCGCTGGGGCAGGTGGACCTGCTGCTGCGCAACCGGGGCTGGCGCCATGGCATGCGGATCGAGGCCACGCCGCCGCCGCAGTGGGGCGATCGGTTCAAGCTCACCGGGCAGTTCCGCCAGCCGTTCCTGACGACGCACGGCGGGTCGTGGCAGCAGTGGACGGGGCAGCTGTTCGCCGATTTCTCGCGCGTGGACGTGTCCCGGCTGCGCCACCATGTCCACATCGACGGCGTGCAGGTGGCCGAGGGCCGCGGCGCGCTGCGCGCGTGGGTCGATTTCCAGCGCGGGCAGTTCGTCGGCGGCACGGCCGATCTCGCCCTGGCCGGGGTGAATGCCCGCCTGGGCGAGGGCCTGGAGCCGCTTGCGCTGCAGTCCGTCGCCGGCCGGGTGGGCGGGCGGCGCCTGTCCGACGGGTTCGAGTTCTCCACCGAGGGCCTGCAGTTCACCACGCAGGACGCATTGCGCTGGCCGGGCGGCAACCTCACGGTGCGGCACACCGGCGTGCAAAGCGGCCGTGAGCAGGGCGAACTGCGCGCCGACCGCCTCGACCTGGCCGCGCTGGCGCAGATCGCCAGCCGGCTGCCGCTGGATGCCGCCGTGCATTCCGCCCTGGCCGACTACACGCCGCGCGGGCTGGTGGAGGAGGTCAAGGCCACCTGGCGCGGCCCCCTGCAGCAGCTGCAGCAATACCAGGCGCGCGGCAAGGTGACCGGGCTGGCGGTGGCCGACCAGCCGCGCGCCGAGGGCGCGGCCTCGCACGTGCCCGGCCTGCGCGGCGCGAGCGTGGAGTTCGACGTGTCGCAGGCGGGCGGCAAGGCCACGCTGGCCCTGGCGGACGGCGCCCTGGTGCTGCCCCATGTGTTCGAGGAAGGCACGGTACCGGTGGACCAGCTGTCGGCGAACGTGCGCTGGCAGATCGAGGGCGAGCGCATCGCGGTGCAGGCCAGCGACCTGCAGTTTTCCAACGCCGATGCGCAGGGCGAGGCCCGGCTGAACTGGCACACCGGCGATGCCGAGCGTGCCGGCGCCCGGCCGCGGTTTCCCGGCGTGCTGGACCTGTCCGGCAGCCTGAGCCGCGCGGACGGCACCCGCGTGCACCGCTACCTGCCGCTGTCCATCCCGCAGGAGACGCGCCACTACGTGCGCGACGCGGTCACCACGGGCACGGCCAGCAACGTGCAGTTCCGCGTCAAGGGCGACCTGCACGACATTCCCTTCAACACGCCCGGGCAGGGCGACTTCCACATCGCCGCGCGCGTGAAGGACGTGACCTATGCCTATGTGCCGCCGCGCCTGCAGCATGCCAACGAGGCGCCCTGGCCCGCCCTCACCGAACTCACCGGCGACCTGATCTTCGACCGATCCACCATGGCCGTGAAGGGCGCCAGCGGCAGCTTCGCCGGCACGCCGAAGCTGCGCGTGAACAAGGTGGAGGCGCGCATTCCGGACCTGGCCCACACGGTGGTCGCGGTGAACGCCGATGCGCGGGGCCCGCTGGCGGACATGCTGTCGTTCGTCACCACCTCGCCGCTGGCGCGCCTGACCGGCAATGCGCTGGACAAGACCACCGCCAACGGCACCGCCGACCTGCAGCTGGCCCTGTCGCTGCCCGTCAGCCACATCGACCAGTCCAAGGTGCAGGGCAGCGTGACCCTGGCGGGCAATGACGTGCGCATCGCACCGGAGGCCCCGCCCATCGGCCGCGCGCGCGGCACCGTGCAGTTCACCGACACCGGCTTCACCCTGGCGGGCGTGCAGGGCCGCGCGCTGGGGGGCGACCTGCGTCTGGAGGGCGGCATGCGGTCCCTGCCCGCGGGGGCGTTGCCGGTGGAGTCCGCCGTGCAGGTGCGCGGCCAGGGCGTGGCCACGGCCGAGGGGCTGCGCCAGGCGTCGCAATGGCCGGGCCTGGCGCAACTGGCCCAGCGCGCGAGCGGCAGCACGCCCTACACGCTGGCGCTGGGCGTGCGCCGGGGCACGCCGGAGGTGCAGGTGACCACCACCTTGCAGGGCATGGCACTGGACCTGCCGGCGCCGCTGGGCAAGACCGCCGAGGCCCTGATGCCCGTGCGGTTCGAGACGCAGCTCACGCGCGAATCCCTGGCGGCCGCGGCAGGGAGCGGCAACGGCAGCGGCGGTGGCAATGGCACCGGTGCGGCGCCCCTGCACGAACACATGGCGCTGGACCTGGGCGCGCTCGGCTCGGTGACCTATGTGCGCGACATTGCCAACGCCGCCCAGCCCCGGGTGCTGCGCGGCGCCATCGCGCTGGGCCTGGCGCCCGGCGAGGCGGCGCCCCTGCCCGAACGCGGCGTGGTGGCCAATGTGCAGATCGGCGAGCTGGATGTGGATGCCTGGCAGGCGGCGCTGATGGGCAATGGCCCCGTGCGCTCGCCCCTGCTGGTGGCGCCACCGGCTGCCGAGTCCGCATCGGCGGCCAGCACACCGGCGAGTGCCGCGCCCGCTGCGGTGGCGGGCAACGGAACGGGCGCCGCTCCCGTGCCTTCCGTCTCGCCCATGCAGGACTACCTGCCCACGCAACTGGCCGTGCGGGCCCGTCAGGTGGACTTCCAGGGCCGCACGCTGCACGGCGTGGTCATGGGCGGCTCGCGCGAGGGCAGCACCTGGCGCACCAACGTGGACGCCCAGGAGCTGAACGGCTACGTGGAGTTTCGCCAGGGCGCCGGCAGCGGGCCCGATGCGGGCTCCGGCCGGGTGTTCGCCCGCCTGTCGCGCCTGGCGGTCCCGCAGAGCGATGCCAAGGAGGTGGATGAACTGCTGGCCGAAGAACCGGCCGCCGGCGCCGGCACGCTGCCGTCGCTGGACATCGTGGTGGATGATTTCGTGCTGCGCGGGCGGCGCCTGGGCCGCATCGAGATCGAGGCGCAGAACCGCGGCGGCGACGGCGCTCCGCGCGAGTGGCGGCTGTCCAAGTTCAACATCGTCACGCCCGAGGCCACGCTCACGGCCAACGGCAACTGGGCGTTGCTGGGCAGCGACGGCGCCGCCGATGCGCGCCGCCGCACGGTGATGAACTTCAAGCTCGACATCCGCGACTCGGGCGATCTGCTCACGCGTTTCGGCATGGCCGACGTGGTGCGCCGCGGCAAGGGCCGCATGGAGGGGCAGGTCGCCTGGATGGGCGCGCCGCTCACGCCGGACTACCGCACCATGTCGGGCCAGATGAACGTCAACGTCGAATCGGGCCAGTTCCTCAAGGCCGATCCGGGCCTGGCCAAGCTGCTGGGCGTGCTCAGCCTGCAGTCGCTGCCGCGCCGGCTCACGCTCGACTTCCGCGACGTGTTCAGTGAAGGCTTCGCGTTCGACTTCGTGCGCGGCGACGTGCGCATGGAGCAGGGCGTGGCCACCACCAACAACCTGCAGATGAAGGGCGTGAACGCCGCCGTGCTGATGGAGGGCAGCGCCGACCTGGACCGCGAGACGCAGGACCTGCACGTGGTCGTGGTGCCCGAGATCAACGCCATGACGGCCTCCCTGGTGGCCACGGCCATCAACCCGGTGGTCGGCCTGGGCAGCTTCCTCGCGCAGGTCTTTCTGCGCGGGCCGCTCATCCAGGCGGCCACGCAGGAGTTCCGCATCGACGGCACCTGGACCGATCCGCGCATCGAGCGCGTGCCCCGGCGCAAGCTGGGCAGCGCCGACCCCGCCGTCCGGCCGCCCACGGCCGAGTCCCCCACCGGAGACAAATCATGATGAAAACCGCCGCATTGCAAATGGTGTCGGGCCTGCACGTGCCCGGCAATCTCGAACAGGCCCGCCACCTGCTGGAGCAGGCCGCCGCCGAAGGTGCCGAGCTGGCCGTGCTGCCCGAGTATTTTTGCGCCATGGGCGCGCGCGACACCGACAAGCTCGCGCTGCGCGAGCCCTACGGCGAAGGCCCCATCCAGCGCTTTCTGGCCCAGGCGGCCCGGGAGCTGGGCCTGTGGGTGGTGGGCGGCACGCTGCCGCTGCAGTGCGAGAGCCCGCACCACGTGCGCAACACCTCGCTGGTGTTTTCGCCGCAGGGCGAGTGCGTGGCCCGCTACGACAAGATCCACCTGTTTCGCTTCGACAACGGGCGCGAGCGCTTCGACGAGGCCGCGGTGATCGAGGCGGGCAACACGCCCGTGCGCTTCGAGCTGACCGCGCGCGACGGCACCCGTTGGCGCGTGGGCCTGTCCGTCTGCTACGACCTGCGTTTTCCTGAGCTGTACCGCCAGCATGCGCGGGCCGGGGCCGACCTGCTGCTGGTGCCCAGCGCCTTCACCCACACCACCGGCGAGGCCCATTGGGAGTTGCTGCTGCGCGCCCGCGCGGTGGAGAACCTCGCCTATGTGCTGGCGCCGGCGCAGGGCGGCCTGCACGAGAACGGCCGCCGCACCTGGGGCCACAGCATGGTGGTCGATCCGTGGGGCGCCGTGCAGGCGCAGGTGGCCGAAGGCCCGGGCGTGGCCCTGGGCGTGCTCGATGCGGCGCGGCTGCAGCAGGTGCGCCAGCAGCTGCCGGCGCTGGACCACTGCATCCTGTGACCGAGGGCGAGCCGTTCCTGTGGCCCTGGCACCGCTGGCGCAGCGCATGGAAGCGCTGGTCGCTGTGGGCCCTGCTCGTGCTGCTGGTGGCCGGCATGCTGGTCACCCAGGTGTGGCTGGCCGGCCGCTACGAGGCGAGCGAGGTGCAGAACCGCCTGGACCGCGACGCCGCCGATGCCGTGGCCGACATCCGCCAGGGCTTCGCCCACAACCTGCAGAACCTGCAGGCGCTGCACGTGGGCACGCCGGACCTGGCGAGCTGGGAGTCGCGCGCGGCCGCCTTGCTGAGCGTGCGCCGCGAACTCGTGCGGCTGGAATGGCGCAGCCCCACGCTGGAAGTGCGGGCCCATGTCGAGACCCCCTACCGCCCGGTGCAGTGGGACGCCGAGATGCGCAGCGGCATGCATTCCAACATCGCGCTGGCGTGCGCCAACGCGCGCCGCGTGTCGGGGCCGTCGTACTCCGGCAGCTACTTCCAGCCCCAGGGCGACGGCCGCGGCTCCGAAATGATGGAACTGTGCCTGCCCCTCATGCAGGATGGCCGCAACGAAGGCTTCGTGGTGGCCACCTACTCGCTGCACAACGTGCTGATCGACCTGGTGGTGCCCAGCCTCAAGCGCGGGCAGGAGGTGTCGTTCACCGAAGCCGATGGCACCCGCCTGGCCATGGTGGGGGCCAGCCGGCGCGGCACGCGCCTGTTCAGCGCGCAGCAGCTGTTCGACCTGCCGGGCGCCACGCTGGTCCTGCGCATGGACAGCTGGCACAGCGCGCCCAGCGTGTTCCCCAATGTGCTCACCGCGCTGGTGACCGCCATGTCGATCGCGCTCGTCACCGTGCTGGTGGTGCTGGTGCGCGACAACCGGCGCCGGCTGCGCGCCGAGCGCGACCTGGGCGACGCGCTGGCGTTCCGCAAGGCCATGGAGGACTCCCTGGTGACCGGGCTGCGCGCGCGGGACCTGCAGGGGCGCATCACCTATGTGAACCCGGCCTTCTGCGAGATGGTGGGATTCACCGCGCAGGAGCTGCTGGGCCAGAGCGCCCCGGTGCCCTACTGGCCGCCCGAGTTCGCCGACGAGTACCGCCAGCGCCAGGCGATCCGCCTGTCCAGCCTGCACCCGCCGCCGCGCGAGGGCTACGAATCCACCTTCATGCGCAAGGACGGCGTGCGGTTTCCGGTGCTCATCTTCGAGGCGCCGCTCATCAACGCGCAGGGCCTGCACACGGGCTGGATGAGCGCGTTCCTGGACGTGAGCGAGCAGCGCCGCGTCGAGGAAATGTCCCGCGCCTCGCAGGAGCGCCTGCAGGCCACCGCGCGGCTGGCCACCGTGGGCGAGATGGCATCGCTGCTGAGCCATGAGCTGAACCAGCCGCTGGCCGCCATCTCCAGCTACGCCTCGGGCTCGCTCAACCTGCTGCCGCCGGGCGGCGGGCCGCCGCAGGAGCCGCTGCACGACGTGCACGTGGCGCTGCAGCGCATCGCGCAGCAGGCCGAGCGCGCGGGCCGCGTGATCCGCAGCGTGCACGACTTCGTGCGGCGGCGCGATCAGTCGCGCGAGGTGGTCTCGGTGCACGACCTGCTGGAGGCCGTGATGCCGCTGATCCGCCTGCAGGCGCGCAAGCTCGAAGTCTTCGTGAAGATCTCGGTGGACGCCGACCTGCCCCCGGTGCTGTGCGACCGGACCATGGTCGAGCAGGTGCTGCTGAACCTGGCGCGCAATTCCATGCAGGCCATGGACGACCCCGCCACGCCCCAGCGCATCCTGGAGCTGCGCGTGCGCCGCGCCGCATCGAATGCGCACAATGCCTGGCTGGAGTTCATGGTCATCGACCGGGGCTGCGGCATCGCGCAGGACGTGGGCGAGAAACTCTTCACCCCCTTCTTCACCACGCGGCCCGAGGGGATGGGCCTCGGCCTGAGCCTGTGCCGCACCGTGGTCGAGCAGCACGGCGGCTTCCTGGGCCACGCGCCCAACGAGCCCCGTGGTACGGTATTCACTTTCACCCTGCCTGCTGCCAGCGCGGACAGCAGCCACCCCTGATGGAACCCGTCTCCAACGCCACCGTTTACATCGTCGACGACGACTCGGGCGTGCGCGAAGCGCTCGCCTGGCTGCTGCGATCGCGCCGCCTGCCCAGCGAGTCCTTCGACAGCGCCGAAGCCTTCGAAGCCATGCTCGACGAGCGTCCGCCCGCGCGCCAGCCCTGCTGCCTGCTGCTGGACGTGCGCATGCCGGGCATGAGCGGCCTGGCGCTGTTCGACCGGCTGGCCGAGCGCCGCCTGATCGATGCGATGCCGGTGATCTTCCTCACCGGCCATGCCGACGTGCCCACCGCCGTGGCCACCGTCAAGCGCGGAGCCTTCGACTTCTGCGAGAAGCCGTTTTCCGACAACCTGCTGGTGGACCGCATCGAGCAGGCCCTGGCCCAGTCCGCGCAGCACATGGAGCAGGTGCGCCAGCACAGCGACCTGCAGGTGCGGCTGTCGGAGTTGACGGAGCGCGAGCGCGACGTGATGCGACTGGTGGTCGAGGGGCTGCCCAACAAGCTCATCGCCGACCAGCTGGACATCAGCGTGCGCACGGTGGAAGTGCACCGCGCGCGCGTGTTCGACAAGATGCAGGTCAAGTCGGCTGTGGAACTGGCCAACCTGCTGCGCGCCGCGCACTGAATGAACGCCACAGGGCGCCGAAGCGCCCTGTGAAAGCCACTCCCGCCGCGCGGTGCACGGGCGGGGCGGCGGCGGGGCCGGCCGGCGGTCAGCCCGGCTGGCGTTCGCCCACGAAGATTTCCACCCGGCGATTGCGCGCGCGGCCGTCGTTGGTGTCGTTGGTGGCGATCGGCTGGTGCGAGCCGCGGCCCTCGACCTGGATGCGTCCGCCGTTCACGCCCCGCGTCGTCAGGAAGTTGCGGGTGCTGGCCGCGCGGTCCATCGACAGGGGGTTGTTGATGGCATCGCTGCCGGTAGAGTCCGTGTGGCCCACGATGCGCACTTCGGTGTTGGGGTTGTTGCGAAGCCCCTCGGCGAAGCGCTCCAGCACGGGGGCGAAGTTGGACTGGATGTCCGAGCGGTTCGTGGCGAATGAGATGTCGCTCGGAATGTCGAGCTTGAGCTGGTTGTCGGCGGTCTGCGTCACCACCACGCCCGTGCCCTGGGTGACCTGCTGCATGTCGCGCTTTTGCCGCTCCATGTGCTGCGACCAGATGTAGGTGCCCAGGGCCCCCACACCCGCCCCGACGACGGCCCCCGTGCCCGCCCGGCCGCCGGTGGCGGAGCCGATGACCGCCCCGGCCACCGCGCCGACGCCGGCGCCCGTCGCGGTGCGCCGCTGGGTATCGTCCATGTTGGCACAGCCGCTCACGAGCAGAACGGCGGCAGTGGCGCCGATGAGAATCTTGTTGCGCATGGGATCTTCCTTTTCCAGGTGATGGACTGCCAGCCAGTCGTGATTGAAGGGGAGGCCCCTTTGGGTTCAGGCCCGGCCGGCGGCTCCGAACGAAATTGAGAGGCCCTTATTCTTGGCACGGATGGCGCAGGATCAGGGTAGGACCACTTCGTCAGGGTCTTCGCCCAGGCCTGCCCGGCTTTGAAACGCAGGCCCCATCTGGGAGAAAGGCGCTCCGATACAGGAGTGCTGGCCGACCATCTCGCCGTTCTTCCACACCATGACCCCGGCTTTTTCCCCCCAGCGCGCGCCGAAGGCGCGGTACACCACATAGGAAAAAGGCGGTTGATTGAACCGCAGGTAATTGCCCCCGCCTGCGGAGTACCAAAGCCTTTTGGCCACGACGGTCTGCCGCCATGCGGGATCGTCCTTGGCGCGTGGGAGCGTCATTTCCACTTTTCCAGGCTTTCCGAAGCGGTATTGCAGATGGCCCTGGCTGGTATCCAGCGATGGGGAGGCGCAGGCGGAAACCACGCGCCTGGATTGAAGTCTGCAGGCGAAGATGACGTCTTCTTCCGGCAGGCACAGGCCCCGGTCTTTGGGCGGTGCCGGTGCGGGCACCTGGGACATCGAACCGGTGCACAGCAGCAGGCCCAGCAGGGGCAGCCACCTTGAAGCTCCAGGAGGAAGCGATTGCATGGCGAATTCCTTATGGCTTCGCTTTGGCGGCCGTTTTGGCCTTCTTCGGAATGGCCATTCCCAGGTATTTCCGGCCAGCGGCGAACGCGTCCGTGAATTCCTTGAGGCCATGGGTGCCGCCGTTCACCAGTTTGCGGGCATGGACCAGGTTGTTGGTCTTCAGCGCGGCCCGAATGCCGCCTTCCTTGTTCTTGATGAATTGGGCCAGGATGGCTGCGGCGGCGGGGCCTTCGTTGGCCTGGTCCGGGTTGTCCAGCAAGTTCAATCCCAATTGCTTGCCCATCTGCTCGTAGTTGGCTCGGCCGGTCAACTGGACAAATCCACGGCCCTTGTACAGCGCGCCATCGCCCAACTGGTGGTTTCCCAGGCTGTCCGGCCGGAAATCGTATCGATCGAAAGGGTGTCGGCCCTTGGTGCCCACGGGGCTGGTGTTGTATCGGGATATTTCTTCGTCGACCGGCTGAAAGCTCGCGCTCTCGGCGCGGATGGTGGCCAGTGCCATCATCAGCATTTCCGTGTCGTTCAGCGAACGCTTCGTCATCGCGCCGAGAATCTCGGGCAGGTAGTTCCGGATGTTTCCGGTAATTTTTGTTTCCTGGATGGTCTTTTTGACGACGGGCTTGCCATTGACCATTTCCCGGGTCTTGAGGGTGGTGCGCTTGATCCGGTCGACCCCTCCCGGCACCATGGTGGACGCCAGCACGTACACCTCGTTCGACAGCGATGCGACCAGTTTCTTTTCTTCCAACTGGGCCTGAACCAGGAACTGGAACAGGGTATCTGCATTGTTCAGTTGGTTATCCGGGTCCGCTTCTCCGTAGAAGAAGGTGTTTTCGATGCTCTGCAAGGCGGTGGCGAAGGGCTGGTCCCATCCGCCTTCTTCCGGCAATTCGGTCTTCTGGGGCAGGTACCCCTTCCGGATGAACGCATTCAGATGCCGGCGCAGCAGCCGCATGTCTTGTGGATGGTTTTTCTGGCCAGGTCCCACGGTGGATCGGAGAACCGCTGGTTCACTCATTTTCTGACTCCCTTTTTGAATATTCTTGTTTTGCATTCCTGCCGCGCGCCGAGGCGGGTGGATGCTATTTTTTGGTGTCCGTGTCTTCTGGTTCCGAAGCCGGCGGTGGCGGCGCGGGCGGCGGCTCCCCCCCCTTGCGCCCCGAGAACATCGTCCACCACACAATGGCGACGAGAACGACCAGCGCCAGCAATGCTTCAAGCAAAATCAGCCCCATGAAATTCCGTCTCCTGCGCCTTGTGACAACGGCGCTGATTGTAGGAACCCTGGTGGCCTGCTCCACCACGCCCCTGCCGCCTTCCACGCCTTTGCCTCCCGGTGTCTCGCTGCCGGGCGTGCCGGGTGCCCCGCTGCCGCCCGAACCGCCCGGGCCGCTGCCGCCCCCGATGGCGCAGCCGAAAAGCCGCTGGATACCGGTGCATTGGGCGGAATTGCCCGGTTTTGCCGAAGATTCCCTGCACGAAGCCTGGAACGCCTGGATCAAGAATTGCGAGCGTCCCGCGCCGGCCTTCGCGCCGCTGTGCGGCGAGGTGCGCCGCCTGTCCATCGCCAGCGCCGACGAGCAGCGCGCCTGGATGGTGGCGCGGCTGCAGCCCTACCGCATCGAGGCCGCCGACGGCGCGGTGGACGGCATGCTCACCGGCTACTACGAGCCCTATCTGGATGCGGCGCGCCAGCCCGGCAACGGCTTCAACGTGCCGCTGTACCGGCTGCCCGCGGGGTACGGCACGCGCAAGCCCTGGTACACGCGCCAGCAGATCGACACGCTGCCCGAGGCGCAGGCGGCGCTGGCCGGCCGGGTCATCGCGTGGGTGCGCGATCCGGTCGAGGCGCTGGTGGTGCACATCCAGGGCTCGGGCCGGCTGCGGGTGCAGGAGGCCGATGGCACGGTGACGCTGCTGCGCGTGGCGTTCGCCGGCACCAACGACCAGCCCTACCAGAGCGTGGGCCGGTGGCTGCTGGACCAGGGCCTGGTGCGCGATGCGACCTGGCCCGGCATCCGCGCCTGGACGCTGCAGAACCCGCAGCGCGTGCAGGAGATGCTGTGGGCCAATCCGCGCTACGTGTTCTTCCGCGAAGAGCCGCTCAACGCCATGGATGCCGGCTTCGGACCGAAGGGCGCGCAGGGCGTGGCCCTCACGCCGGGCCGCTCGATCGCGGTGGACCGCCAGAGCATTCCCTACGGCACGCCGGTGTGGCTAACCTCCACCGGCCCGCAGGTGCAGTTGCAGCGCCTGGTGATGGCGCAGGACACGGGCTCGGCCATCGTGGGCGCGGTGCGGGCCGATTACTTCGCGGGCTGGGGCCCGGAGGCGGGCGAACTGGCGGGGCGGCTCAAGCAGGGCCTGCGGCTCTGGGCGCTGTGGCCGCGCTGACGCCCGCGCGTTCACGACGTTTCAGCACGTTTCAGCCGGCCTCCCCGCGGCCGGCTGGGAAGGCCCTCCACAATGGGGCGTGACAGGCCCTTCGTGGCCTGGCCAGGATGGTGGCCTCACCTCACCCCACTCCCAAGGAGAACCGCATGACCGCTGACCGATGGCTGCGCACTGCCGCGCATGGCACCCTTCCTTTGCTGGCCGCCCTGCTGGGCGCCTGTGCGCCCCTGGGCTCGACGCACGCGCAGGCCCCCGCGGGACCGGACCTGCGCGCCGACACCGCCGCCCGCTTCCTGGCTTTCGCCCCGGCCAGGAACCCGGAACTCGCGATGACCGACGCCCCCGCGCTGGCCTTCGGCGTGCGGGTGCCCGGCACGTCCGCCGCGGCGCCGTTCACCATGACGATGGACACCGGCTCGACCGGCGTCGTCGTCTCGGCCACCGACCTGCCCGGTTTCTCCGAGCAGGAGGCCGAGTCGGGCGTGAAGGGGTGGGAGTTCCTGTCCAGCAGCAAGCGGCTGTGGATCGGCCGCTGGGTGCCGCGGGAACTGGTCTTTCGCGATCCCGCCGGCGGCGAGGTGGTGGCGCGCGTGCCTGTGCTGGCGGTGCAGGAAGAGATCATCTGCCCCGGCTGGAGCGAAAAGGCCAACGTGCCCACCTGCGAAAAGCCCGAGAAGACCACCGCCCAGCCGCGCGGCATCGCCTACATGGGCGTGGGCTTCGGGCGCGAGCACGACGGCCAGCCGCAAGGCACGCCGGACAAGAACCCGCTGCTGAACATCGTCTCCATCGACGGCCAGCCCGTGGCGCCCGGCAGCATGCGCAGCGGTTTCATCGTGACGGCCAAGGGCGTGCACGTGGGCCTCACGCGCGCCAACACCGCGGGCTTTTCGTACGTGAAGCTCCAGGGCCGCAGCCTGAACGCCGCGGGCCAGCCGGCCTCCAGCGACCCGCGCGACTGGCCCCAGGCGACCATGGCCGTTTCGGTGAACGGCGCGGCCTCGCAGACGGGCGCGGTGCTGGTCGATACCGGTATCGCGCAGATGTACCTCACGGTGGCCAACCCGTCGGCACTGCCGACCACGGCCATTCCCAATCCGAGCCTCAAGGGCGCCATGGCCACGGGGCTGGTGGCCGGCACGTCGGTGCAGGTGTCGTTCCCCGACGATGCCGCGCCCGTGGCGCAATACACCTTCCAAGTGGGAACGCCCCAGGCCCCCACGGCGGTGATCGTCACCCGCCCCTCGGCGCAGGCGTTCGTCAACACCGGCCGGCACCTACTGCGCCAGCATGACGTGCTGTTCGATGCCGATGGCGGCTGGTTCGGGCTGCGCCGCAGCGAGTGACTCCGCGATGCCGGGTTCAAGCCTGGCGCGGACCGGTTCCAGTGGCAACACGCTGCATGTCGAATCGCAGCGGAAAGTCGGTCAGTTGGTGGCCCGATGCATCCCGGACCTCGTAGCGGACGTTGGGATTGCCGCTGAATGGCACATCCCAACGGTCGTCAGCGTACTTCACACTGTCTCTGATGACATCATCGGGAGCGCGGAGCCTCTGGGCTTTGAACTGCTCCGCGATCGGCGATCGATTGTCGATCAGGGCTTGTTGCCGCAGTGCCTCGATGTCCAGGGGTGCGGCCTGCGTGCCCGCAGGCTTGGTATGGGCGACGCCACCACCTGACGCACTCAGCAACTTGCGGTGCATGGGGAGTGCGTCCTGAACGAGGGTCGGAGATGCGAAGGTGGCCCAGGGGTCCACCACGATGTCGTGCTCGCGTTTCTTTCCCCGGATCACGACGAACGTGTGATTTCCGTTCTCCCCGCCATCCACGATTTCGATTCGGGCGTTCTTGAGTGCGGGATTCTGCGAAAGCAGTTGATAGGCCAGACCGGCGTGTGCATCACAGTTGCCACCTTGAAACTGAATGGCCTTGGTCGCAAGGGTGGTGGGATTTCCGGTATTGGAATGCGACAGGGACGACCGAAGGACGCTGTCTCCAGCAGTGGCTGCGATGTCTTTGATCTGGTTGCCGGTACCGTCGGGCATCAGCGCTTTGACCAGGTCGATGGCCTCCCGTGCTGCGGCCAGATGCGCGGCAGTTTCAGGCGATATGGACCGCAGTTGGTGCTTCATATCGGGCATCTGCGTTTTGACGCCAGGATGCGTTGTGGACAGCGCATTGGCTCGGCTCAACTGGTCTGGTGAAAGCTCAATGAATTGGTCGGAGCGCAACAGGCCCGGGAGCAGTTCCTTTGCTGGAACCAGGACGGTGTTCTGGGCATCATCGAACGTGATGTAGGTATGGAGCCGATGAGGTTCTGATGAAAGAGGCGACGCGTTATCTACTTGCTTGAGCAACGGGGTCGCGCCGTCAAGCAGGCGTCTCCTGGCGGCCTTCGCCTCGGACATGTTGCTGTCGAGCCATGCCCTTGGGTCAGGCTCAGGTACTTTGCTGGACGAGCCCCACCCCATGAATCCCCGCATGGTGCCGAGCACGGAAGAATCCGATGCCGAATGCAGGCTGGGCGGCAGAATGTCGCTGCGGGGCCGTATGCCGCCACCGGAACTGGGATGGCGCGGGCTCCCGCCTGCCAGGGCGTGGGGTGCATTCCCGCTGGACGACGCGCCGCGCTGCGACGTCTTGGGTGGGGCCTCTTCCTGCGCAGTCGCGCCTCGGGGGCTCTTGGCGTGGGAAAGGTGGCTTAGCTTCATGGATCTCTTCCCTTGGCGATCCTGCCACCCACCGTCAGGCGGCAGTTTGCAGGTGAGGCCAGGATAAAGCGGACGCCAGGAAGCGAAACCGTGCCCACCGAAGCATTGCAAGGGCGTGCGAACCGATTCGCCCGGGCTGCAGTGGCCTGCGGGGTGCGGCACTGCCCGAAGGATCGTGTAGCCTGCATTTCCCATCAAACACTCGCCAGGGAAGGAGACCCCATGCCCATTCCGCTTCGCGCAGCGATCGCCTGTGCCACCGCGCTGCTCGCCTGCGGTGCCGTGCCCGCGCAGACGCCGTTGCCCACCGCCGCCGCGGCCACCGCCGGCCCCTCGCTGCGCCCGGGCACTGAATCGCGCTTCATCCGCCTCCATTCCCCGCCGGGAGAGGGCTGGTCTGCCCCCATGACGGCTGCGCCGCGGCTGCGGTTCGAAGTCCGCATGCCGACGGACACCGGCGTGCTCGCGCCCCCCCGGCCCTTCATCGTCACCCTGGACACGGGCTCCACCGGCGTGGTGATTTCCGCGGTCGATCTGCCGGGTTATTCGCGCAACGAGGAAGCGCGCCAGGTCAACGAAGGCTGGGAATACCGCTCCAGCAGCCGGCAGCTGTTGATCGGCCACTGGGTGGTGCGCGACGTGGTGCTCAACAGCGGCTGGAACGAAGTGATTGCCCGGGTGCCCGTGCTCGCGGTCGAAAAGGAAATCATCTGCCCGCGCTGGGACGAGAAGGCCAACCGGCCCGACTGCGAAAATCCCACCTACACCACGGAAAGCCCGGGCGGCATCGCCTACATGGGCGTGGGCTTCGGGCGCGAGCACGATGGCCAGCCGCAGGGCACGCCCGACAAGAATCCGCTGATCAACATCGCCGAGATCGACGGCAGCCCCGTCGCCCGGGGCGCGGTGCACGGGGGCTACATCGTGACCAAGCACGCGATTTACGTAGGCCTCACGCCCGACCAGGCCAAGGGCTTTCGGTTCATGAAGCTGGAGCCCGGCAGCCTGCTCGCGAATGGCCAGCCGGCGTCCAGTGATCCCCGTGACTGGCAGCAGGCCACCGTGGCCGTCTCGGTGGATGGCGGCGCGCCCGAAACCGGTCCCGTGCTGGTGGACACCGGCATCGCGCAGATGTACCTCACGGCCGCCGACCCGTCGGCCCTGCCCACGGCGCAGATCGCCGATCCCACCCGCCGGGGCCGGCCGGTGACGGGCTTGAAGGACGGCACGCGGGTGCAGGTGATGTTCCCCGGCGCGCAGGCGCCCGTGGCGCAGTACGATTTCCGCGTGGGGGATGCGGACGCGCCCCAGTCCGTGCTCGTGAACGCGCCGGGCCGCTTCACCTTCGTGGGCCGCCCCGCCTTCATGAACACCGGGCGCTACCTGTTGAAGCAGTTCGACCTGCTCTACGACGCCGAGGGCGGATGGTTCGGCCTGCGGCCCTCGCGGCGGTGAGCGCCTTGCAGGGGCGCTGAGCCGGGGCGCCCTCAGCGCTCCAGCTCGACCAGGTAGCGCGACACCACCGGCGGCGCCTCGCCCGTGTGGAAGGCCAGCTTGCGGTCGCGCAGCGCCACGTCGGAGGCGGTGACGCGGTCGAAGCGGCGCAGGTGCTCGGTCCACGACTCGTCCACGATGCGCTCCACGTAGCGCGAGGGGTCGGCGATGTCGTGCTGCAGCTGCCAGTCGAGCGCGCCCTGGCGCAGGCGGCTGCGGCGGCTTTCCTGCATCAGCGCCCGGAATTCCGCCGCCCGCGCGGGGTCGATGTGGTATTCGATCGTGACCACCACGTGGCCGCGTTCGGGCGTGGTGGGTGCCACCGGCAGCTTGAAGGCGGTCGAGGGGCTCAGGTCTTCTTCCATGGTGCGGTCCACCACCCAGCGCTGCACCAGGGCCATGGCGGCGGTGCCGGTGAGCGCGGCCAGCGCCAGGCTCATGTGGACGGTGGTGAGCGAGGCCACCTGGCCCCACAGCGCTGCGCCCGCCGCGGTGGCGCCCATGATGGCCATCTGGTAGATCGACATGCCGCGCGCGCGCACCCAGTTGGGCAGCGCGAGCTGGGCCGACACGCTGAGCGAGTTGGCCGTGGTGATCCACGCCATGCCGCCCAGCACCATGGCGGGCACGGCCACGTACACGTTGGGCGCGATGGCGATCACGGCCGTGGAGGCGGCCTGCAGCAGCGCGCCGCGCGAGACCAGCGTGTCGCGCGACATGGCCTGGCGCAGGCGCGGCAGGAACAACGCGGCCGCGATGGCCCCGGCGCCCATCGAGGCCAGCAGCAGCGTGAAGGTGCCGGCACCGCCGCCCTCCAGGTCGCGGGCCACCAGGGGCAGCAGGGCCAGCAGCGCGGTGGCGTGCAAAAAGAAAACCGAGATGCGCCACAGCACGGCGCGCATGCGGGGCGACTCGCGCACGAACTGCACGCCCACGCGCATGGCGCTCGTGAGCCGCTCGCGCCCCAGTGGGCTGGGCACGTGCGTGCGGCGCCAGCGCATGATGGTGAAGCCCGCCACCACCGACAGCAGCGCGTTCAGCACGAACACCCAGGCGCTGCCCACGCTCGCGATGATGGCGCCGGCCAGCAGCGGGCCGATGATGCGCGAGGCGTTCATGGCCACGCCATTGAGCGCCAGCGCCGCCGGCAGTTGCTGGCGGCTGACCAGCTCCGGCACGATGGCGGCGAACACCGGCCAGCGCATCGCCAGGCCGATGCCGTTGGCGAAGGTCAGGGCGAGCAGCAGCGGCGCCGTCATGCCGCCCATCAGGATGGCCACGCACAGCACCAGCGCCACCACGGCCACCCAGAACTGCGTGGCGATGAAGTAGCGCCGCCGGTCCAGGATGTCGGCCAGCGCGCCGCTGGGCAGGCCCAGCAGGAACACGGGCAGGGTGGAAGCCGTCTGCACCAGCGCCACCAGCACGGGCGAGGTGGTGAGCGTGGTCATGAGCCACGCGGCCGCCACGTCGTTCATCCACATGCAGGTGTTGGCGGCCAGCCAGGTGAGCCAGAGCATGCGGAACACGGGCACCTGCAGCGGCGCGAACGGCGAGAGGCTGGCGCGCCGGGCGGCGTCCTGGTCCAGCTGCGCAGCGGCCGCGGCCTCGGCGGTGTGCGCCTGGCCCGCGGCGGCGGTGGCCGGGGGACTGTCGTCCAGGGGCGGGAACGGGGTGGGGCGGGGCGGGCTCTCGTGGGGCGGCAAAGGGGGCATAGATGGTCTCGATTGTGCGCAGTGCGGGCGGGGCGTGCCGGGCGGGGCGCCGACGTCCCGGATGGCGGCGCGGAAAAGCGAGCCGACGGGCTTGAAGCCGAAAAGGCCTCCAGCGCAATCGGTACTAGGGCATTGCGCTATTGTTTTTGTAGCTTATTGCCGGTGGAGCCGAGGTGCGCTAGCGGCAGGGCGCCGCTGGCCTTGACCTCGCCCAGCGAGAAGCTGGTGTGCATGTCCTTCACGTTCGGCAGGTTCAGCAGCACGTTGCGGGCGAAGTGCGAGAAGCTGTCCAGGTCGCGCGCCACCACCTGCAGCTCGAACGTTCCCGTGCCGCTGATGTAGTGGCAGGCCACCACCTCGGGGATCTGGGCGATGGCGGCCTCCATCTCGCGCGTGAGGCCCCCGGTGCTGCGGTCGGCGTCCAGCCGCACGAAGGCCAGCACGCCCAGCCCGATCTTGTGGCGGTCGATCTCGGCGTGGTAGCCCTTGATGAAGCCCGACTCCTCCAGCGCGCGCACGCGGCGCCAGCACGGCGCGGCCGACAGGCCCACCCGCTGGGCCAGCTCGGCGTTGGTCAGCCGGGCGTCGGCCTGCAGCTCGCCGAGGATCGCCAGGTCGAATTTGTCCAAAGTGTTCATTCCGTGATTATTTTGCGAAAGATCCTTTCTAAAGCGAGGGTAAACACGGCATGAAAACGAAAGGACATATCCGGCCGTCCTGCCTACACTGCCCTGACAAGGCGGTGCGTCCGAGCCCAGGGCACCCCGCTGAAACCGCGCTCACGAGGCGACGGCCAACGACCCCACTGGAGATTCCCCCGATGAACGCCCCCCTGCCCGAGCCCATTCGCCGCGCCATTGAAACGGTCACGCTGGATGACAACCCGCACTGCGGGTTGCGCCACAAGTACGTGGGGGGCGGCGCAGCCGCACGCTGCGGATTTGGCATCGAGCGTGCTGGCGAAGGAGCCGTGCTATGAACGCCCCCCTGCCCGAGCACATCCGCCGCGCCATTGAAACGGTCACGCTCGAAGACAAATACGCCCTAGATCAAGGCCGTGCCTTCATGAGCGGCGTGCAGGCCCTGGTGCGCCTGCCCATGCTGCAGCGCCAGCGCGATGCGATCGCGGGCCTGAACACCGCGGGCTTCATCAGCGGCTACCGCGGCAGCCCGTTGGGCACCTACGACCAGGCGCTGTGGTCGGCCAAGAAGCACCTGGCCAAGAACCACATCGTGTTCCAGCCCGGCGTGAACGAAGAGCTGGGTGCCACCGCCGTGTGGGGCACGCAGCAGCTCGACCTGTACCCCACGACGAAGAAATACGACGGCGTGTTCGGCATCTGGTACGGCAAGGGCCCGGGCGTGGACCGGTGCTCGGACGTATTCAAGCACGCCAACATGGCCGGCACCTCCCGGCACGGCGGCGTGATCGCCATCGCGGGCGACGACCACATCAGCAAGAGCAGCACCGCGCCGCACCAGAGCGACCACATCTTCAAGGCCTGCGGCCTGCCGGTGTTCTTCCCGAGCAGCGTGCAGGACATCCTGGACATGGGCCTGCACGCCTTCGCCATGAGCCGCTTTTCGGGCGTGTGGTCGGGCATGAAGACCATCCAGGAGGTGGTGGAGTCCTCCAGCAGCATCTCGGTGGACCCGGACCGGGTGAAGATCGTCCTGCCCGAGGACTTCGCCATGCCGCCCGGCGGCCTGCACATCCGCTGGCCCGACGCGCCGCTGGAGCAGGAGGCGCGCCTCATGGACTACAAGTGGTACGCGGCGCTGGCGTACATCCGCGCCAACAAGCTGAACTACAACGTGATCCAGGGCCCGCAGGACCGCTTCGGCATCATCGCGAGCGGCAAGGCGTACAACGACACGCGCCAGGCGCTCATCGACCTGGGGCTGGAGGACGACGTCTGCCGCCAGCTGGGCATCCGCCTGCACAAGGTGAACGTGGTGTGGCCGCTGGAGGCCACCATCACCCGCGACTTCGCGCAAGGCCTGCAGGAGATCCTGGTGGTGGAGGAAAAGCGCCAGGTCATCGAATACCAGATCAAGGAAGAGCTCTACAACTGGCGCGCCGACGTGCGCCCCAATGTGCTGGGCAAGTTCGACGAGGTGGAGGGCGACAACTCCGGCGGCGAATGGAGCATGCCCAACCCGAGCCAGAACTGGCTGCTGCGCCCCAAGGCGGACTTGACGCCCGCCATCATCGCGCGCGCCATCGCCAAGCGCCTGAAGAAGCTGGGCGTGCCGGCCGACATCGTGGCCCGCATGGATGCGCGCCTGTCGGTGATCGATGCGCGCGAGCGCGGCCTGGCCGAATCCAAGGTGGACACGGGCGACCGCACGCCGTGGTTCTGCAGCGGCTGCCCGCACAACACCAGCACCCGCGTGCCCGAGGGCTCGCGCGCGGTGGCCGGCATCGGCTGCCACTACATGGTCAACTGGATGCCCGACCGCAACACGTCCACCTTCACGCAGATGGGCGGCGAGGGCGTGACCTGGGTGGGCCAGCAGCCCTTCACCACGGAAAAGCACGTCTTCGCCAATCTGGGCGACGGCACCTACTTCCACAGCGGGCTGCTGGCCATCCGCCAGAGCATCGCGGCGGGCACCAACATCACCTACAAGGTGCTCTACAACGACGCTGTCGCCATGACGGGCGGCCAGCAGGTGGGCGAGCGGCCCGAGGGGCACTCGGTGCTGCAGATCATGGCCAGCCTGAAGGCCGAGGGCATCGCCAGGCTGGTGATCGTGACCGACGAGCCGGCCAAGTACGACGGCGTGGCGCTGGCCGAGGGCGTGACGGCGCACCACCGCGACGAGCTGGACCGGATCCAGCGCGAGTTCCGCGAGATCCCCGGCTGCACGGCCATCATCTACGACCAGACCTGCGCGACCGAAAAGCGCCGCCGCAGGAAGCGCGGCACCCTGGCCACGCCCAGCAAGACCGTGGTCATCAACGAGCTGGTGTGCGAGGGCTGCGGCGACTGCTCGGTGCAATCGAACTGCCTGTCGGTGGAGCCGCTGGAGACCGAGTTCGGCCGCAAGCGCCGCATCAACCAGAGCACCTGCAACAAGGACTACTCGTGCGTGAAGGGCTTTTGCCCGAGCTTCGTCACCGTCGAGGGCGGCACGCTGAAAAAACCCAAGAAGGAAAAGAAGGGCGACCTCTCCGCGATGCCCCCCATTCCCGAGCCGGTGCTGCCGGTGGCCGAGAGCGCCTGGGGCATCGTCGTGGCCGGCGTGGGCGGCACGGGCGTGATCACCATCGGCTCGCTGCTGGGCATGGCGGCGCACCTGGAAGGCAAGGGCGTCATCACGCAGGACGCGGCGGGCCTGGCGCAAAAGGGCGGCGCGACCTGGAGCCACATCCAGATCGCCAACCGGCCGGACGCCATCTACACCACCAAGGTGGACACGGCCAAGGCCGACCTCATCATCGGCTGCGACTCCATCGTCGCCTCGCACAAGACCACCATGGCCGCGATGCAGCCGGGCCGCACCTTCGTGGCGCTCAACACCCACGGCTCGCCCACCGCGTCGTTCGTGCACAACCCGGACTGGCAGTTTCCGGGCACCGACTGCGACACGGCCATCGCCTCCGCCGTGGGCGAAGAACTGCTGGCCAGCTTCGATGCCGAGGAGGTCGCCATGCAGATGCTGGGCGACAGCATCTACACCAACCCCCTGATGCTGGGCTACACCTGGCAAAAGGGCCGCGTGCCGCTGTCGCATGCCGCGCTCATGCGCGCCATGGAGCTGAACGGCGTGCAGGTGGACAACAACAAGGCCGCCTTCGAATGGGGCCGCCGCTGCGCCCATGACCTGGCCGCCGTGCAGGCCCTGTTCAAGGCCGCGCAGGTGATCCAGTTCGTCAAGAAGCCGGGCCTGGCGGAAGTGGTGGCCAAGCGCGAGCAGTTCCTCACCGGCTACCAGAACGCGGCCTATGCGGCCGAGTACAAGGCCTTCGTGGAGAAGGTGCAGGCCGCCGAGGCGCGCACCGGCGGCAAGGGGACGCGCCTGTCCGAGGCCGTGGCCCGCTACCTGTTCAAGCTCATGGCGTACAAGGACGAGTACGAGGTCGCGCGCCTGCACACCGATGCGGCGTTCACCGCCAAGATCGAGGGCATGTTCGAAGGCGACTACAAGCTGGTGCACCACCTGGCGCCCCCGCTGACCGCGAAGAAGAACGACAAGGGCGAACTGCTCAAGCAGCCCTTCGGCCCGTGGATGCGCAAGGCCTTCGGCGTGCTCGCCAAGCTGAAAGGCCTGCGCGGCACGGCGCTCGATCCGTTCGGCCGCACCGAGGAGCGCCGCACCGAGCGCGCCCTGATCGCCGAGTACCGCGCCTGCATCGACGAGCTGCTGGCCGGCCTGACCGCCGACAACCTGCCGCTGGCCGCCGACATCGCCCGCATTCCCGAAGACATCCGGGGCTACGGCCACGTGAAGGAGCGCCACCTGAAGGCCGCCCGCGCCAAGTGGGCGGTGCTGATGAACCAGTGGCGCCACCCGCAGGAGGCGCTGCGCCAGACGGCCTGAGGGGGCGAAAGCCCCTTTCCCGGCATGTGAGTGGGAAATGGATTGCTATTGAAAATATAGCAATATGCCTTAGTGGTTATTGTGCTGAGCGGTGTTTTCATGCCCCATCGAAGGCCGGCCCATGGGCCGGCCTCGCCACGCCAAGACCCCCGCGGACGCGGGTTTTGGCATGGGCTTTGCCAGGGGGCGCCGCATACAATCGCCTGTTGCCCTCCCGGCTGGCGCCGCGTCGCGCCGTGGGCGGGTGTCTGAAACGACCATCCATTTGAATGGAGCCTGTTGCCGTGTTTATCTCTTCCGCTTTCGCCCAGACCGCCCCTGCCGCCGCCGCCGGTGGCAGCGACATCATGTCCTCCCTGACGGGCATGCTCCCGCTGGTGCTGATGTTCGTGGTCCTGTACTTCGTCATGATCCGCCCCCAGATGAAGCGCCAGAAAGAGCATCGCAACATGATCGAGGCCATCGCCAAGGGCGATGAGGTGGCCACCGCCGGCGGCATCGTCGGCCGGGTCACGCGCCTGTCCGAAGGCTTCCTGCACATCGAGATCGCCTCCGGCGTGGAAGTGCAGATCCAGCGCAGCGCCGTGGCGCAGGTCCTGCCCAAGGGCACGGTCAAGTAAGTCCAAGCGATGGCGCGAGCCGTTCCGATCTGGCGGCCGGCCCTGAGGGCCTGCGCCGCGACCTGAGAGTTAAGAGCGCGATCATGAACCGTTACCCGGTCTGGAAGTACGCGATCCTCGTGATCGCGCTGCTGGTGGGGGCCCTGTACACCCTGCCCAATTTCTTTGGCGAGGCCCCTGCCGTGCAGGTGTCGTCGGCCAAGGCGACGCTGAAGGTCGATGCCGCCGTGCAGCGCCGCGTCGAAGAGGCCCTGAAGGCCGCGGGCGTCGTGCCCGATGCCGTGAGCTTCGATGGCAATTCGGTGCGCGCGCGCTTCGACTCGCCCGACAGCCAGCTCAAGGCCAAGGACGCGATCCAGAAGGCCCTGGTGCCCGATCCGGCCGATCCGCCGTACATCGTCGCGCTGAACCTCGTCTCGCGCTCCCCCGACTGGCTCGGCGCGCTGCATGCGCGCCCCATGTACCTGGGGCTGGACCTGCGCGGCGGCGTGCACTTCATGCTGCAGGTGGACATGCAGGCGGCCCTCACCAAGAAGGCCGAATCGCTCGCCGGCGACCTGCGCACCACGCTGCGCGACAAGAACATCCGCCACGGCGGCATCAGCCGCGACGGCCAGGCGGTGGACATCCGCCTGCGCGACGAGGCGACCGCCACGGCCACGCGCAACGTGATCACCGACCAGTTTCCCGACCTGGTGGCCACCAGCAACCCCGACGGCCAGGGCGTGCGCGTGCGCGCCACCATCAAGCCCGAGGCGCTGCGCAAGGTGCAGGACCAGGCGCTCAAGCAGAACATGACCACGCTGCACAACCGGATCAACGAACTCGGCGTGGCCGAGCCCGTGATCCAGCAGCAGGGCCTGGACCGCATCGTGGTGCAGCTGCCCGGCGTGCAGGACACCGCCAAGGCCAAGGACATCCTGGGCCGCACGGCCACGCTGGAAGTGCGCATGGTCGACGAAAGCGCCGAGGCGCGCTCGGCCGAGTTGGGCTCCGGCCCCGTGCCCTTCGGCGACGAAAAGTACCTGGACCGCAACGGCCAGTCCATCATCGTCAAGAAGCAGGTCATCCTCACGGGCGAGAACCTCACCGACGCGCAGCCCGGCTTCGACGGCCAGACGCAGGAGCCCACGGTCAACCTCACGCTAGACGCCAAGGGCGCGCGCATCTTCAAGGACATCACCCGCGAGAACGTGGGCAAGCGCATGGCCATCGTCCTGTTCGAAAAGGGCAAGGGCGAAGTGGTCACGGCCCCCGTGATCCGCAGCGAGATCAGCGGCGGTCGGGTGCAGATCTCCGGGCGCATGACCACGGCCGAGGCCAACGACACCTCGCTGCTGCTGCGCGCCGGCTCGCTGGCCGCGCCCATGGACATCATCGAGGAGTACACCATCGGCCCGAGCCTGGGCGCCGACAACATCGAGCGCGGCATCCACAGCGTGGTGTGGGGCTTCGTGGCGATCTCGGTCTTCATGTGCATCTACTACGCGCTGTTCGGCGTGATCTCGTCCATCGCGCTGTCGGTGAACGTGCTGATGCTGCTGGCCATCCTGTCGATGCTGCAGGCCACCCTGACCCTGCCCGGCATCGCCGCCATGGCGCTGGCGCTGGGTGTGGCCATCGACTCCAACGTGCTGATCAACGAGCGCATCCGCGAGGAACTGCGCGCGGGCGTGTCGCCGCAGGCGGCCATCCACGCGGGCTACGAGCGCGCCTGGGCGACGATTCTCGACTCGAACGTGACCACGCTGATCGCAGGTCTCGCGCTGCTGGCCTTCGGCTCCGGCCCGGTGCGCGGCTTCGCCGTGGTGCACTGCATCGGCATCCTGACCAGCATGTTCTCGGCCGTGTTCTTCTCGCGCGGCCTGGTCAACCTCTGGTACGGCCGCAAGAAGAAGCTCAAGAGCGTGTCCATCGGACAGGTGTGGAAGCCCGAACCCGACAGCACCACGTCCGCCGTGGTCAAGTCCAACTGAAGGAGAGGGACCATGGAATTCTTCCGCATCCGAAAAGACATCCCGTTCATGAAGTACGCGTTGGTTCTCAACGCGATCTCCTTCATCACTTTCGCGCTGGCCGTGTTCTTCCTGATCACGCGGGGCCTGCACCTGTCGGTGGAGTTCACCGGCGGCACGGTCATGGAAGTGGCCTACACCCAGAGCGCCGACATCGGCAAGGTGCGCAGCACCGTGTCCGGCCTGGGTTACTCCGACGTGACCGTGCAGAACTTCGGCACGGCGCGCGACGTGATGATCCGCCTGCCGGTGCAAAAGGGCGTGACCTCCGCGCAGCAAAGCGAGCAGGTCCTGGGCGCCCTCAAGGCGGCCGACCCCGACGTCACGCTGCGCCGCACCGAGTTCGTGGGCCCGCAGGTGGGCGAGGAACTGGTGCACGGCGGCCTGATGGCACTGGGCATGGTGGTGATCGGTATCGTGATCTACCTGGCGTTCCGCTTCGAGTGGAAGTTCGGCGTGGCGGCGGTGATCGCCAACCTGCACGACGTGGTGATCATCCTGGGCTTCTTCGCGTTCTTCCAGTGGGAGTTCTCGCTGGCGGTGCTGGCGGGGGTGCTGGCCGTGCTGGGCTACTCGGTGAACGAGTCGGTCGTGATCTTCGACCGGATCCGCGAGGCCTTCCGCAAATACCGCAAGATGAGCACGCACGAGGTCATCGACCACGCGATCACCAGCACCATGAGCCGCACGATCATCACCCATGCCTCCACGGAGGCCGTGGTGCTGTCGATGTTCTTCTTCGGCGGCCCCAGCCTGCACTACTTCGCGCTGGCGCTGACCATCGGGATTCTGTTCGGCATCTATTCGTCGGTGTTCGTGGCCGCCGCCATCGCCATGTGGCTGGGCGTCAAGCGCGAAGACCTGGTGAAGGCGCCGCCCAAGAAGGACGGCGACCCGAACGATCCGAACGCCGGCGCAGCGGTCTGACCGCGACGCCCCGGGGCGCCCCATAATCGACGGCGTATGGAAGAACTCCGCCCCCCCACCGCGCCCCGGCGCCTGGCCCGCCTGGCCCGGCAGCGGTTCGTGGAGGGCCTGGTGGCGGGGCTGCCCGGCCTCGACAACGAACTGCAGGATTTCCTGACCCAGCTCATGGGCCTGACGGCCACGCAGCGCGAGATGCAGACGCGCCGCGACCTGTGGATGCGCTACCAGCAGCGCCACCAGGCCTGGATCGCCGGCTGCACCCGCGCCCTGTCCGAGGCCATGCTGCCCCTGGTCAGCACCACCCGGGGGGCGCTGCCCGCCGGGGGCGGTTTCGAACTGCTCAGCGACGACGTCGTCGAGAACCAGATCATCGCCTCGCGCATGGCGCTCACGGTGATGGAGCACACGGGCAACGCCTTCGACACCCTGCGGCAGTTCATTCAGCACCTGGAAGGCCAGGAGCTGGACGGCCGCGACATCCTGCGCCCCGAAACGGTCTGCCTGCTGTTCGTCGACCAGTGGGTGGAGGCCGGCATGGAGCGGGGCGATCTGCAGACCGCCATCGACCCCCTGCAGCGCCAGCTGGGCGAACTGGTCTTGCGCGAATACCAGGCCGTCAACGCGTTCTGCACCGAGCAGGGCGTGAAGCCCGACAACGACCTGCGCTCCAAGGTGCGCCGCACGGCGGGGGGGGCGTCCTCTCCCGCGGGCCTGGCGTCGCAGGCCCTGCAGCAATCGGCGCAGGCCTTCGCCCGGGAGTCCGCCCAGGCGAGCATGCACGGCATGCCGTCCCAGGGGGGCATGCCGGCGCCCGGGCGCATGGGCGCGCAGGGAACGGCCTTCGGTGCCGGCATGCAGGCGTTCATGACGCCGCTGGCGCGCGCGCGCCAGCGGGCCCAGGGCGTGATGGGCCAGTTGCGCCGCCTGCTGGTGCAGCCCGCCACGGGCTTCGACATGGTGAACGCGCCGCCGGCCTCCGCCGCGCTGGCGCAGGCCCTGTCGGCCCACCGGGCGCAGGCGCAGACGTACTACAGCGGCGTGGCCACGCTGGTCGAGGACTACAGCCCGGCCGCCGTGGTGCAGCTGGTGGGCGCGGTGCGCGAGCGCTCCACAGAACTCAAGGCCAAGGCCTCCACCCCCGGCGAAAAGGCCATCATCGAGGTGGTGGCGCTGATGTTCCAGAGCATCCTGAGCGAAGACCGCATTCCGCCGGCCGTGCGCGTGTGGTTCGCGCGACTGCAGGTGCCGGTGCTGCGCGTGGCGCTGGCCGAGCCCGAATTCTTCAGCGACGTCGCCCACCCGGCGCGCCGCCTGATCGACCGCCTGGGCGGCGTGGTGATGGGGTTCGACGCCACCGCCATCAACGGCAGCGCGCTGGAGGGCGAGATCCGCCGCGTGGTGCAGGTGATCGAGCAGTACCCCGAAACCGGGCAGCGCGTGTTCCAGCTCGTCTATGACGAGTTCGAGAAATTCCTGGCCAAGTTCCTCACGGCCAAGCAGGCCACCTCCAAGCTCGTCAGCGTGGCGCAGCAGGTGGAGCAGCGCGAAACGCTGGCCATCCAGTACACGATCGAGCTGCGCACCATGCTGCGGGACATGCCGGTGCGCGAAGAGATCCGCGATTTCCTCTTCAAGACCTGGGCCGAGGTGCTGGCCATGTCGGCGGTGCGCGACGGCGCGCAGCACCCGGACACCGTGGCGCTCAAGCGCACCGCGGCCGACCTGGTCTGGGCCGCCAGCGCCAAGCCCCACCGGGCGGACCGCGCCAAGGTCATCCAGAGCCTGCCGCCGCTGCTGCAGCACCTGCGCCAGGGCCTGGCGCTGCTCGGCGTGAACGGGCCGGAGCAGGATGCGCAGGTGAAGGTGCTGACCGACACGCTGGCCGATGCCTTCCTGTCCAAGACGGCCTCCATCCCGCAGGCGCACATCGATGCCATGGCGCGCCGCCTGGCCAATCTGGAGGACTACATCAGCGATGCGACGCTGGGCGAAATGCCGCTCAACGCCGACAACATCGAGCTGATGCTGGGCATCGATGCCTCGTCCATCCACGTGATCGCCGACAACGGCGCGCCCGTGGAGCCGGGCATGGTGGCCTGGGCGCAGGAGCTGCAGCCCGGGGCCTGGTTCACGCTGGACCACAACGGCGCGTCGGCGCAGGTGCAGTACGTGTGGCAAAGCCAGCGCAAGCAGCTGCACCTGTTCGCCGCGCCCGATGGCAGCAGCTACCTGCTGCAGCTCAAGCGCCTGGGCGCTTATCTGCAGTCCGGCCTGCTGGTGGCGCAGGAAGAGGAAGCGCTCACGATGCGGGCCACGCGCGACGCGCTGGCCAAGATCGACGCCAACCCGGAACGGCTGCTGGACTGAGCCGGCCGGCCTCGCGGGCCCAGGATCGGCGCGGGCCCGGAATCAGCGCCATCAATCGCCGTCGTCGTTCCCGCTGCCGTCGCCCCGCACCACGCGGCGCACGATGTCGCCGGCAAAGCCCCGCGCGGCCATGAAGCGCATCTGGCGCGCGCGCTCCTGTGGCGTCTCGCCCGGGGCGCCGAAGCGCTGGCGCCACACGGCCTGCGCGCGCTCCAGCTCGGTGGCGCGAAGGCGCTCTGCGGTGGCGCGCACCAGGGCGTCGTCCAGTCCCTTGCCGCGCAGTTCCTGCACCAGGCGCTGCGTGCCCAGGCGGGCGGCGCGGCGGTTCACCACCGAATCGGCCACGCGCTGCGCGCTGATGAAATCCTTGGCCTGCAGGTCGTCGAGCACGGCGTTCAGGTCGTCGCCCTCCTGCACGTGGCGGGCCAGCTTGGTGGCCAGTTCGGCGCGGGAGTGTTCGCGCTGTGCCAGCAGGCGCAGCGCCCGGCCCTTGAGCGAAAGCGTCGCAAATCCCATGGTGCTATGAAAGTGGAAGCATCCAGCGCCTGTCAATCAAGCGCTGGAGCCGGGCATGGCCTGCAATCGGCCAAGGCTTACTTCTCGGCCGCTTCCTTGGCCGGGGCGGCGGCGGGGGCTTCCAGGCTGGCGGGCAGCAGGGCGATGCCCAGGCTCTCGCGCACCTTGTTCTCGATCTCGCGGGCGAGGTCGGCGTTCTCGCGCAGGAACTCCCGCGAGTTGTCGCGGCCCTGGCCGATCTTCTCGCCGTTGTAGGCGTACCAGGCGCCGCTCTTTTCGATGATCTTCGCGTTCACGCCCATGTCGATGATCTCGCCCTCGCGGCTGATGCCCTCGCCGAACAGGATGTCGAACTCGGCCGTCTTGAACGGCGGGCTGACCTTGTTCTTCACGACCTTGACCTTGGTTTCGTTGCCCACGGCCTCGTCGCCCTTCTTGATCGTGCCGGTGCGGCGGATGTCCAAACGCACCGAGGCGTAGAACTTGAGCGCGTTGCCGCCCGTGGTGGTTTCAGGGCTGCCGAACATCACGCCGATCTTCATGCGGATCTGGTTGATGAAGATGACCATGCAGTTGGTCTTCTTGATGGTGGCGGTGAGCTTGCGCAGCGCCTGGCTCATCAGGCGGGCCTGCAGGCCGGGCAGCGCATCGCCCATTTCGCCTTCGATTTCGGCCTTGGGGGTGAGCGCGGCGACCGAGTCGATCACGATCAGGTCCACGGCGCCCGAACGCACGAGGCTGTCCACGATCTCCAGGGCCTGCTCGCCGGTGTCGGGCTGGCTGATCAGCAGATCGGACAGCTGCACGCCGAGCTTTTGGGCGTATTGCACGTCGAGCGCGTGCTCGGCATCGACGAAGGCGCACTGGCCGCCCTGCTTTTGCATCTCGGCGATCACCTGCAGCGTGAGCGTCGTCTTGCCGGACGATTCCGGGCCGTAGATCTCGACCACGCGGCCGCGGGGCAGGCCGCCCACGCCCAGCGCGATATCCAGGCCCAGCGAGCCGGTGGAGACGACCTGGATGTCCTCGATCACCTCGCCTTCGCCCAGGCGCATGATCGTGCCCTTGCCGAACTGCTTCTCGATCTGGGCCAGCGCGGCCTGGAGGGCCTTGGCCTTTTCGGTGTTGACGGGCTGGGCGGGGTGGGTCCCCTTGACGGCGAAGTCCATGGAAAGTCCTTGAAAAACAATGGGTTGGGGTGTCTCTGTCCGGCTGTGGGTAGTCACAGGCTGGATGCTTGAACAGTAGTTTATGCGAGCTGTCTTGGCGCGTAAACGGTGTTTTAAGTCAGTTTCCCTGACAATATGCCATGGCCGAAACCCCACCCTTTCCCCCCCTCGACGACGGCTGGCGCCAGACCCACCTGGGCCGCCTGCTCGGGCATGCCATGCGCCGGTTCGATGCCCGGGTGCTCGAACTCATGGCCCACAACGTGGAAGTGCCGCTGGCGCTTTCCAACCTCGCCGCGCGCGATCAGGTGAGTGCGGCGCACGTCCACATCACGCGCCACCTTTCGCTCGATGGCGACCGGCTGACCGATCTGGCGCAGCGGGCCGGCATGACGAAGCAGTCGATGGCCGATTTGGTGGACCAGTGCGTCGCCTGGGGCCTGGTGGTGCGGGAACCCGACCCGCGCGATGCCCGGGCGCGCCGCGTCTGCTTCACTGCCGCGGGCCTGGCGTGGCTGCAGGCGTTCCGCGACGCGGTGGCGCAGGCGGAGGCGGAATTCCGCATGGAGGTGGGCGACGAGGTCGCCACGGTGGTGGCGATCGGACTGGAAGCGTACGCGGGGGGTGACGGGCTGTCGGCTTGAAAGCTGCAAAAATGATAAGTGCGACATCTCATTTTTGTCATTTTTTGCGTCGCGGAACTGGTTTTTAAGCCTGTTCTAAGGTGTCTAAATGTTAATCGAGATACCAAACGCAATAGATGGTCTTTATCATGAACCTGCACAACCTCCGCATCGGCGCCAAGCTGGCGCTCGCCTTCAGCATCACCACGCTGATCACCGTCGCCCTGGCCTGGATGGCCTGGGGCCAGATGCTGCGCATCAACGCCAGCGCCGAAGACCTGGCCACGAACTGGCTGCCCAGCATCGAGGCCATCGGCAACGTGCGCATCGCCGCCAACCGCCTGCGGCGCACCGAGAGCGAGGCCTTCCTGCCGACGGACCAGAGCAACCTGAACAAGCTCAAGGAAGAACTCAAGGTGCGGCGCCAGCAACTGGCCGAGGCCGAGGCCGTGTATGCACCGCTGGTCAATCCGGGCGAAGAGCGCAAGGGCTACGAGGCCTACCAGGCCTAGCGCGATCAGTACCTCGCGGTGCAGCGCCGCATGCTGGACCAGCCGCCGCAGGCGCATGACGAGACGCTGCGGATCTTCTTCACCGATTCGGAAAAGAGCTTCGATGCCCTGGCCGCCACGCTGGGCGAACTGGCCCGCGTGAATCGCCGCGGCGGTGACTCTGCGCACGACGATGCGGTGGCCACGTTCCACCGTGCGCAGGCCACGCTGCTGGCCCTGCTGATCGCTGCGGTGGCGATCGCCTCGGTGCTGGCCTGGTGGATCACGCGGCACATCACGCGGCCGCTGGCCTCGGCCGTCGGAGTGGCGCGGGGCGTGGCTGCTGGCGACCTGACGATGGACATCCCCGTGCACGGCAAGGACGAATCCGCGCAGCTGATGCAGGCCCTGAGCGACATGCGCGCCAGCCTGGCGAGCGTGGTCGGTGCCGTCCACGGCAGCGCCGAGGGCGTGGCCACGGCCAGCTCGCAGATCGAGCAGGGCAACCAGGACCTGTCGGCCCGCACTGAACAGCAGGCCTCGGCCCTGGAAGAGACCGCCGCGTCCATGGAGGAGCTGAGCTCCACCGTGCGCCAGAACGCCGACGGCGCCCAGAAGGCCAGCCAGCTGGCGGCGGACGCGTCCACGGTGGCGCAGCGCAGCGGCGACGCGGTGGAGGTGATGGTGGAGACGATGAAGAGCATCGACGCCGCCTCCCAGCGCATCGCCGACATCATCGGCGTGGTGGACGGCATCGCGTTCCAGACCAACATCCTGGCGCTCAATGCGGCGGTGGAAGCCGCCCGCGCCGGCGAACAGGGCCGCGGCTTCGCCGTGGTGGCCTCCGAGGTGCGCACGCTGGCCCAGCGCAGCGCCGATGCGGCCAAGGAGATCAAGGGCCTGATCGCCACGAGCGTGGAGCGCGTCGGCGAGGGCTCGGCGCAGGCCAACCGCGCGGGCGACACGATGAAGGAAGTGGTGCAGTCCATCCAGCGGGTGGCCACCATCGTGGCGGAGATGAGCATCGCCACGCGCGAGCAGAGCGAAGGCATCGGCCAGGTGGGCGAGGCCGTGGCGCAGATGGATCAGGTCACGCAGCAGAACGCCGCGCTGGTCGAGGAAAGCGCGGCGGCGGCATCGAGCCTGAAGTCGCAGGCCGAACAACTGGTCGATGCGGTGTCGGTCTTCAAGATCGACGGGGCGCATACGGCGGCCGCCGCGTCTTCGGCAACGTCCCGTGCGCGGTCGGTGCCGCAGCCGGCCGGGCGCCTCGCAGCCCACGGCCGCACACTGCCCCTGCCGGCATAGCACCACCTGCACGGGGAGGGCGCGGCGCGGGATTTCCCCCACGCGCTCCCCCGCCGCCTGGCGGGGCGGGCCTCTAGAATCGGTCTCCAATGCAGCGGCCCCGCCACCGGCCGCGCTCCCAGGAGACAACCCCCATGCGCATCCTCATTGCCGAAGACGACCAGGTGCTGGCCGACGGGCTGCTGCGCACCCTGCGCGGCTCCGGTGCAGCGGTCGATCACGTGTCCAGCGGCAGCGAAGCCGATGCGGCCCTGATGACCAACCACGCGTTCGACCTGCTGATCCTGGACCTGGGCCTGCCGCGCGTGCACGGGCTGGAGGTGCTCAAGCGCCTGCGCGGACGGGGCTCGGCCCTGCCGGTGCTGATCCTCACCGCTGCCGACAGCGTGGAAGAGCGCGTGAAGGGCCTGGATTTCGGGGCCGACGACTACATGGCCAAGCCCTTCAGCCTGCAGGAACTCGAGGCGCGCGTGCGCGCACTCACGCGGCGCGGCATGGGCGGCACCACCAGCGCCATCCGCCACGGCCCGCTGGTGTACGACCAGGCCGGCCGCATGGCCACCATCGACGGCAAGCTGGTGGAGCTGTCGGCGCGCGAACTGGGCCTGCTGGAGGTGCTGCTGCAGCGCGCCGGGCGGCTGGTGTCCAAGGAGCAACTGGTCGAGCGCCTGTGCGAGTGGGGCGAAGAGGTGAGCAACAACGCCATCGAGGTGTACATCCACCGCCTGCGCAAGAAGATCGAGCGCGGCCCGATCCGCATCGCCACGGTGCGCGGCCTGGGCTACTGCCTCGAGAAGATCGCCACCTGAATGCTATTGAATTAATAGCGATATGCCTTAGTGATGATTGCGCTGACGGCCCTTTTGGCTTGAATTCCCCCACCGGCGCCCCGTCTTGAAAATCTTCCAGCGCGAGCAGCGCTCCCTCTTCGGCGAGATCCTGGACTGGATGCTCACGCCGCTCCTGCTGCTGTGGCCCGTGAGCCTGGCGCTCACCTGGCTGGTGGCGCAGGGCCTGGCCAACAAGCCCTTCGACCGCGCGCTGGAGTACAACGCCCACGCCCTGGCGCAACTGGTCACGGTGCAGGGCGACAAGGCGCAGTTCAACCTGCCGCAGCCGGCCAGCGAAATCCTGCGCGCCGACGAATCCGACATCGTTTATTACCAGGTGGTCTCGCCCACGGGCGAGTTCCTTTCCGGCGAGCGCGATCTGCCGCGCCCGCCCGCACCCGAGGACGAGCGCCCGCTCTCGGGCGAGGTGCGCCTGCGCGATGCCGAGCTGCGCGGCATCGAGATCCGCGTGGCGTCCATCTGGGTCCGGGTGCCGCTGCCGGGTGCGCCGGCCGCGCTGGTGCAGGTGGCCGAAACGCGCGAAAAGCGCAGCGTGCTGGCCACGGAAATCATCAAGGGCGTGATGCTGCCGCAGTTCGTGATCCTGCCGCTGGCCGTGCTGCTGGTGTGGCTGGCCCTGGCGCGCGGCATCCAGCCCTTGAGCCTGCTGGAGGAGCGCATCCGCGCCCGCAAGCCCGACGACCTTTCGCCGCTCGACCACAAGGCGGTGCCGCTGGAGGTGGCGCCGCTGGTGGATTCGGTGAACGACCTGCTCGGCCGGCTGAGCGATTCGCTGGCCACGCAAAAGCGCTTTCTGGCCGATGCGGCCCACCAGCTCAAGACGCCGCTGGCCGGGCTGCGCATGCAAGCCGACTTGGCGCAGCGCGAAGGCACCAGCACCGAGGAATTGAAGCGATCGCTGCAGCAGATCGGCCGCTCCAGCATCCGCGCCACGCACACGGTGAACCAGCTGCTGGCCCTGGCCCGCGCGGAAGGCAGCGGAACGGCCCTGGCGCGGCAGCCGGTGGACCTGGCGCGGCTGGTGATCGAGGTGGTGCGCGACTGCGTGCCGCGCGCCCTGGACAAGCACATCGACCTGGGGTACGAGGGTGCCGAGCCCGGTGCGCCCGGCGTGTGGATGGAGGGCAATCCCACGCTGCTCAAGGAGCTGGCGCGCAACCTGCTGGACAACGCGATCAACTACACGCCCTCGCGGCCCGGGGCGCCGGGGGTCATCACTGCGCGGGTGCTGGCCGACACCTTCGGCCACGTGCTGCTGCTGCAGGTCGAAGATTCCGGCCCCGGCGTGCCGCTGGCCGAGCGCGAGCTGGTGTTCCGCCCGTTCTACCGCGTGCTGGGCAACGACGCGGACGGCTCGGGCCTGGGCCTGCCGATCGTGCTGGAGATCGCGCGCCAGC
Organism: Acidovorax sp. SUPP2825; assembly: GCF_030158995.1. NCBI lineage: Bacteria > Pseudomonadati > Pseudomonadota > Betaproteobacteria > Burkholderiales > Comamonadaceae > Acidovorax > Acidovorax sp. SUPP2825. The sequence goes on from NZ_BQXK01000012.1 coordinate 159,107, forward strand.
ACAGCGCCACCGTGCAGCTGGAAGACGCGCACCCCGGCCAAGTGCCGCCGGGCGCCCGGTTCAGCGTGCAGTTTCCCGCCCATCCGCCGCTGCCGGCGGCCTGACCGGCCGCGCGCCGCGGCGTGCCGGGAGCGCGACGCCCGTTCAGTGGCTGGTCTCGCTGGCCGCGGCGCCGGCCACAGGCTGGGCGCCCTGGGCGCGGCGCAGTTCGGCCTGGAAGGCGCTGCCGCTGCGCAGGCGCTGGTATTCGGCCAGGCGCTGCGGGCTGGCTTCGTCCACCGCTTCGGAGCGGTCGCCCTCGTTGGCCTGGCCCAGCCCGGCGCGCTGCCACAGGCGGGTGTCGGCCTCCACCGCAGCACGGGTGAGCGTGCTGCGGGTGGCCACGGGCTCGTCGCCTAAACGGTCTTCCTGCGATGGCGCGGCGTGGGCGGCGGACACCGTGGCGCCGGCGAAGGCGATGGTGGCAATGGCGATCAGGTGCTGGGTGTTCATGGGGTGCGTTCCTTGGGCTTGAAAACAGGGGTGACAAAGGGCAGCGCGGGGTGCCTGCCTGACTGCCAGTTTCGTTGTTTCGCCGGGCCGGGTATGTGCGTAAACGCACAGCGGGAACGCGTCGGTCCACGGCGGGGTGAAAAGCACCGCCCATGAAAAAAGCCCCGGTGCTTCGCGCACGGGGGCTCGGGGGTGTGGCGCGCCGTGGGCGCGCCGGGATGCGCGGGGCATCAGTTCATCGTGGTGCTGGAGGCCATGCCGGCGACGTTGTGGCCGCCGCCGACGCGCTGCACTTCGGCCAGGTACTCGGGGCCGCTGCGTTCGCGCTGGTACTGGGCCAGGCGCATCTGGTAGGCGGGATCGGCATCGGGCGTGCGGTCGGCGGCTTCGAACTGGTTCAGGCCGGCGCGGTTCCACAGGTTCAGGTCGGCCACGACTTCAGCGCGGGTCAGTGGCTGGCCTTGCTCGACGGGCTGGGCGCCGAACTGGTCTTCTTGCGACACGGGGGCGGCGGAGGCGGCACCGGCAAAGGCGATGGCGGCGATGGCGATGAGGTGTTTGCGGTTCATGGTAGTGATTCCTTCCTTGGGATCGATTCAACTGGACTGCAGCGCCGGATTGCGTCTGCATGGAAGCCAGTTTGCGCCGCCGGACCCGACAGGTCTGTGCGAAAACGCACAGTTTTGTGTAGGTCTGTCGCCTACCGGTCCGTGCGCCCAGGGCCGCCGCCGCGTCCGACAGGGCCGCGCTTCCGAGGGAAAAATGTCGCACTGCAACATCGCGTTACGCGGGTGGCCGGATCGGAAGCGCTACCGACCTTCTCGCTTGAGCGCTGCGTTGCACGCCGGCCAACTCCTCGTCTCATAGCGCAGTTTGCGCCCTTTGGGCTCATTGACCGGCCCGGACTGTCAGTTCGACGGGCTGCGTTTGTGCAACAGAGCCGGTTTGCCCAACGCTCAGAGCCTCATCGGCTAGACGCAGTTAATCAAATCATGTGGCGGACACCACGGTTCCGTGGGGCCGACGATGACAACGCCCCCCGGATCACTGCCACCTGGCGGATAGGGATACCAAACTGGTGTGGGCCCTTCAGGCGGGGGAGAATATCCTCCGACCGGTACGCCCTCACCACTATATCCTCGACCGGAATCTGGCTTCTTCTCAATAGGAGTCCAAGTAGTCGCACCTGCGGTCGGTGTCAGGTACTTCACGCATTCCACGCCATTACAAATAGTCACGGTATCATTGGCCTGCCATAACGGGACGCGTGGATTTACATAAACCGAAATAAAAAGCCGGGCATCAATCGGATTCATTGGGGCTGCGCAACCCCTGCATAAATATGAACCATAGTCAGCCGCTACGCATAGCATGGCTGCAAAAAAAACCAACAGCCAACCAGAATACAGACTTATTTTTTGCAATCATAATGCCCTCCATTTTTCATTTTAGATTCGACTGAATTTGAGCTGCTTTCTTCATTCCTTCGCGCTTTTGCTCTGGAGTGAATTTGCTTATAACATGGCTCATATAGTTGTTCAAACTATCTTTCAACTCCTTGGGCGTTTCACGATTGCTCTGAATCGATGAAATCCATAGCAATTCATATGCGTAAGAAGTGCTCTGATTGGAAAGGCTCCCTAAAATCGGATCATCTTTGCTCGCGCCATACATCGAAGCAAGAGTCTTGTAGGATCGCGAATCACCCTCCCTGGTTGCCTGTTCTAAAAACTGCACAGCCGTCTTATTCCAGCTGGCTATCTCATCCTGCGTTAATGGTATGTACTCATTGGGCGTCGGCCACCGACCGAGGGGGCCGGCCTCGAAGTACGACATCCTTGCGTCAGCATCACCACGCTCCGCCAACTCTGCAAGAATGCTCTTGCGAAGCGAAAAAGCCGAATCATTGAGGCTGCCGCAATACTTGAGATAGTCCTGGTGCACATCCAACAGACTATTTGCATCATCCACCGAACCGCGAGATCTTTGTGCTCCTGCAACTTGTCCAACTGTTCGGCGATTCGCGCAATAGCTGAGCCCGCTTATCATTTCACCCTTTTCTGCATTGGTGTGGGCACTCTTCGCGCTATATTTGGAAAAAATCTCATGAACAGGGCTTTTGGGCTTGTCCATTCCCGTCATCCAGTCAGCGACATTCAGCTTTTCAGCTGAAATCGCTTGCGCTTCGGAATCCAATCCCTGTTCAACGCCGCTGGATTGCTCGCCGGTCTGAGCTCTTTCCCAGGGAAACGCTGAACCCCTTAATCCGCCTGAAACCGGCACGACCGCAGCTTGGCCATCCATGCCGCCTGATCTTGTCTTTTCAGTAATCACCAGGCAAGCGATGATTGCAATCAAGCACAAGACCACGAGTGCGGTAACGGCAGGGCGCTTGGCGAAGCGTTGGGTTGGCAAAAATTTATCCTCCTGAGGCATTCTAGCTATTCTCCAACAATTATCAATGCGAATGACTTTGTCGCGCAAAACAATCTTCTTTCAGATTGCCGCTTTCAGCGAAGGATTCTTGCTGCCGCGTTGACGCGATATTCTTCTGAAGTCTGGAATTCGCAGCAATGCATTTCATTGGGGCAACAAAACCGTTGAAGGCTATGGCGCGCCGCCGCCGAAGCGCGGCTCCCCCCACTGCTGCGCGGGATGGGCCACGTACAGCACCTGCAGCGGCGCCGACCGGCCGCGCACGGTGACGGGCTCGGGCGGGCCCAGCGCATCGGCCACGCCCGCCAGGCGCGCGGCCTCCAGCGACAGCACGAGCCGGGCTGCCACCACCTTCGAATGGTCCTGCAGGCGGCTGGCGGTGTTGACGACCTCGCCCACGGCCGTGAACGTGGTCGTGTCCTGAAAGCCCACCTCGCCCACCGCCACCGTGCCGGCGTGCAGACCCATGCCGAAGTCCAGCGGCTGCCCGAACTGGTCGGTGAACGAGCCGCCCCAGGCGTCCATGCGCTGCTCGATGAGGGCGGCCGCGCGCACCGCCTGGGCGCAGGCGGTGGGCAGGTCGGTGTCCAGCCCGAAGATCGCCATCACGCTGTCGCCGATGAACTGGTTGGCCAGGCCGCCGCTGTCGCGCACCGCGGCGCCCACCCGGTCGAAATACTGGTCCAGCACCCAGGCCAGGTCGAAGGGCCACTGCCGCTCTGCCAGGCCCGACCAGCGCCGCAGGTCCACGAACATCACGGCGACCTGGCGCTCGCGCCCCAGGGGCCGGGCCGCGGCCGCCGCGCCGGGCTGGAACAGCGGCGTCACCGCGATGTCGCCGCGCGGGCGCAACTGGCAGGCCAGCCGCACGCCGGGCGGGGCGTTCACGCGCTGCAGGGTGCGCCGCTCGTCGCGCCGGGGGGCGGGCAGGTGCTCGACCGGGCCCTGCACGCGCACGCGGCAGGTGGAGCAGCGCGCCCGGCCGCCACACACCGAAAGGTGGCCGATACCGTGCTCCCGGCTGGCCTCCAGCACGCTGAAGCCGCGCGGCACCTGCACCGTGCGGTCGGGGTAGCGCAGGCTGATGCGTCCCCGGCCCCCGCGCTCGCGCAGTACGCCGAAGGCCCAGCGCGCCAGCAGCAGCGCCGCCACCAGCGCGATCCAGCCGGTGCGCAGGCCCTCGGTCAGTGCGCGCGATGCCTGGGCGGCCTGCGCGGACGGCGAGGGGGCGCCCAGCGCCGCCCAGGCGATCTCGCGGCCCATGGACACCACGCCGAGCGCCGCCAGCACGGGCAGCAGCACGGCGGCGGCCAGCAGCACCGGCTGCAGGCGCTGCCACCGGGGGCGGATGCGCAGCGCCAGGTGCAGGCCCAGGCAGCCGTGCGTCCAGGCCGCCAGCAGCAGCGCCAGCTGCAGCCACAGCCCCTCCGGGCTCCAGATGGCCCGCACGATGCGCACGTAGGAGGGCTCCAGCCCGTCTATTTCGCCCAGGTAGCGCGTGCCCGAGAAATGCGCCGCCAGCAGCAGCGGCAGCAGCAGCCCGAGCAGCAGGCGCAGCGCCTCCACGGCCGGCATGCGCAGGCTGCGGCGCTGCCACACGGCGGTGCCCGCCATGGCCAGGTGGACGGCCACCGCGCCATAGAGCAGCACGGTGCCCGGCAGCGTGGCCCAGGCGCCATGCACGGCACGCCGCGTGGCTTCGGCCGCGGCCAGCGACACCAGCCCGGTGGCGTGCGTGGCCAGGTGCAGCGCCACATAGAGCCACAGGACCACGCCGCTGGCCCAGCGCAGGTTGCGCTGGGAGGGCAGGGTCAGGCGGGGCAGGGGCGCGGGCACGGAAGAAGGCGTGTGGTGGGTCGATGGAATCCGCCCCGGCCGATCAGTGGGGCGGCGCTGAGCATAATGCGGCACCCGGTCGGGCCCGCCGGCCTTCCCGCATGCCCTGGCGCCGCCCGGGCCCTCCTTGTTTCTTTCCCGGCCACGGCCTTGCCCGCATGAACGCTCCCCCCGCCCGATCCAGCCTCGCCCTGCGCCGCATTCCCTTGTTCGAGGGTTTGGGCGATGCGTGCCTGGACCGGCTGGCGCAGCAGTGCGACTGGCACCAGTTGCCGGCGCGCAAGCCGCTGCTGTCGCGCGCGGCCGAGGGCGGCGACGTGTTCTTCCTGGTGGCGGGCCGCCTGCGCATCACCACCTATTCGGCCAGCGGCCGGCAGGTCACCTTCCGTGACTGCGAACCGGGCGAGCACATCGGCGTGATCGCGGCCATCGACGGCGGCCCGCGCTCGGCCGACGTCGTGACGCTGGACGCCACCCTGGTGGCCAGCCTCTCGCGCGAAGGGTTCCTGGCCCTGCTGCGCGACGAGCCCCTGGTCGCGCAGCGGGTGATGCATTACCTGGCCTCTCTGGTGCGCCAGTTGTCCGACCGCGTGATCGACCTGAGCACCCTGGGCGTGCACAACCGCCTGCATGCCGAGCTGCTGCGCCTGGCGCGCGCGGCGGGCGTGCAGGGCAACCAGGCCCGCATCGAGCCCGCGCCTGCCCACGCCGAACTGGCCAGCCAGATCAGTACCAACCGCGAGCAGGTCACGCGCGAACTGGGCGTGCTGGTCAAAGCCGGCGTGCTGCAAAAGGACGGCCGCGCGCTGGTGGTCGTCGATGCCGCGCGGCTGGAACGCATGGTGGCCGAGGTGCGCGGGGAGTGACGGGCGGGACGGGCCCGGTCCGGCCGGCCCCGGTTCATTCAAAGGGTGGCGAGCAGGGCCGTGGGGTCCAGCGCGCCGATGTGGCCCGGGGTTTCGAGGTACTTCGCCAGTTCCACGCCCAGCAGCGCATCCAGGTCGCGCAGGAACGCATCGCCCCGCACCGCCGAGGCCCGCGGATCGGGCCCGTGCACGATCGCATGCCCCAGCACGGAGACATTGCCGTCGAAGCGCCGCAGCGGCATGCCGGGAGCCAGGCGCAGCGTGCAAAACGAAATGCCGTGGCGCGCCAGCAGGGCGTCCAGGCGGTCCTGGGTGAAGGCGCAAGACACCACGCCTTCGTTCTTCGCCCCGATGAGCACCACCGTGGCGGCCCCGTCCATGGCCTGCGGGTCGGTCTCGACCGCTTCGCCCAGGTAGGTGCGCAAGAGCAGGTCGAAGGCGTCGCGCCCGGACAGGGCCTGGTACACCTGCGGGCCCACGCCGCCCATCATGCGGCCGTTGACTTCCACCAGGCACGGGCCGTCCTCCGCGTACAGCGTCTCCACGTGAAAGAGGCCGAAGTCCAGGCCCAGGCACCGGCACACGTCGCCCACGTACTGCTCCAGCCGCCGGGCCTGGCGCGGTGCCAGCCCGGAGGGCATCGAATACCCCATCTCCAGCAGGTCGTTGTGCCGGGAGCGGTAGCGGGTGGTGGTGGCAAAGCACTGCAGGCGGCCATTTTTCAGGATGACCTCGGTCGAATGCAGCGAGCCCGTCACGTACTCCTCGACGATGTAGTGGTGGTTGACGATCTGGTTGACCATCGGGTCCGACGCGGCGCGCTCGCGCGCCAGCGCCGCGACGAAGGCATCCCACTGCGCTTCGGTTTGGCAGACCGCCGAGAACTGCTTGCCGAAGCCCCGCGTCGGCTTGACCACCAGCGGCGCGCGGAGGGTGCGGCCCTGGCCGGCCAGCAGCTGCGCCTCGGTCAGCACCTCGTAATGGGGAACGCGCAGGCCCGCGCGGGCCAGTGCGTGGCGGCAGCGGTCCTTGAACACCGCGTCCCGCAGCGCCTGCGGTGCCGGCGTGGGCAGGCCCAGGGCATGCGCCGCCTCGGCCACGGGCAGGATGGCCGCCTCCGAGGTGGTGACGAGCGCGTGGATGGGGTGCCGCGCGGCGATGTCCCGCAGTTCGGCCAACAGCGCGTCCACCGCGATCGTGGGCACGGTCCGGTGCTCGTCGAGGTGCAGCAGGTGGGGGTCGATGCGGCTGCGGTCCCGGGTCGAGATGGCCAGGAACGACGAATCGAGCGGCTCGATCAGGGTGGCCCGGCAGCCGAGCTTCTTCGCGGTTTCGAAGGCCAGCAATCCGGACAGGGTGCTGTCCACGAAGACGACATGTCGTTCGGTCATCGGTTTCTTTCAAGGGAGGGCGCCGGCGGCACGCGGTCCGCTGCCAGCCGCCGGAGAAGGTGGGCCAGGCCGAAGCCCGCCGCGAAGAGCGCCGCCGTGATCGGCATGCCGAACCACTGGACCGAGAAGGCCCCGAAAAAGATGGCCAGCATCATGCCGGCGTACACCAGGGCGTATTGCAGGGTGGCGACCACCGGCATCTGGTCCCGGGGCGTGGCGGCCATGATGTCCGCCTGCAGCCGGAAGAATGCCAGCTCGAACAGGAAGAAGTAGGCGAAGTAGAGCGGGTAGCTCACGGCCGGCGAATGCCACAGGCAGGCGCCCACCATCGCCGCCGCGCAGGCCGGGCAGATGTAGCGCAGGTGGAATGCCTGGCCGCGCCGGCTCTGCACGTAGAAGTACAGCGCGCCCGTCACCGCGGCCAGGCTGGCGACGATCTGCAGCAGCCCGACGTACTGCTGCGACAGGCCCAGGTGGTGCGCCGGCAGGGCCACCCGCGAGATGTTGTAGAAGCCCTGGAAGAAGGCGCCCAACAGCACGAAGCCGACCATGGCCTGGCGCAGTGGCGCGATGTCCCGCAGCATGCGCAGCCCCTGCCACAGGCTGGCCGGTGCGGCCGGTGCCTCCGTGGTGGTGGCTGCGGGCGGGATCAGCCAGGTGCACAGTGCCGCGCAGGCGAACAGCGCCGTGGTGGCGACGGCCGCGCCCAGCGCCGTGATCTGGGTGGGAAAGAAGGCCAGGATGGCGCCCGCCACGGCCCCGGCAATGAACTGCGCGGTCAGCGTCAGGGGCACGGTGAACCGAACCTCTTCGGGCGAGAAGTACCGTTTGATGACGACGATGCGGGCCACCCGCTGCACGGCATCCAGCGCGCCGATCACCGTGGCGCCCAGCAGCACCATGGCCGGCCCCAGGTCGGTGGCCAGGAACAGCGCAAGGCACGCCGCGGCGGCGGCCACGTTGGCCAGGCGCAGGAGCCGGCGCACTTCCATCCGGCCCGTCAGCTGGTTCAGCTGGAACGCCAGCAGCACCGGCACCACCATGGGCGCGAAGAGGACGAACTCCGAAACCAGGAGACTGTCCAGATCGCGCAGCGCATGGTGCGCCAGATAGATGTACACCAGCACGCTGGCGGAGATCGACGACAGGTTGATCGCCCACAGCAAGGCCGTGAGCGGGCGCTTGCCGGTGACGGGCGTCATGGGGCAGGGACCGGCTGCGGCATCAGGCGGGCACGGCCTCGTCGATGGCGATGGCCCCTTGCCGGCGCTCGAATTCCTCGCCGTAGCGCCGGCGCTCCCAGGCGTTGAACGAGATGATCAGGATGTCCCGGTGGCCGCCGGCCTCGGTCTTGGGCAGGATGTGCGTGGCGTTGTGCCACATCTGGTCGTCGGCCACGATGATGGCTTCGTTCTCCTGCAGGATGTCTTCGAAGAAGCACGGGCCGCCGCCCGTGGGCATGAGCTGGCTGACCCCGCCGGTGATGTTGTGCCGCGCGAAGATGGCGTTCATCACGAAGTCGTGGCCGTCGCGGTGGGGGCCTTCGGGAACGGTCACGCCCGGGATGTCCGCGTTGGCGAGCACGCGCACGTGGTGCACGTTGATCTGAAACACCTGCCGGGTATCGAGTTGCGCCGCGATCGCGCCCGCCGCCACCTGCGGCGTGGGGTCGAAGCGGATGGGCTCGAACTGGCGCTGCACGCCGCCGACCACGCCGTTGTAGTTCTTCGACTGAATGAAGGGGCGGTGGGGCAGCAGCTCGGTGCGCCACTCGCCGCCCTCGAAACCGATCTTGAATTGCGAGAAGCGGCGGTACCGCTGCTTGCCGCCGGTGTAGGGGTCGAACGCCAGCGTGTCGAATTCGCGCATGGCCTGTTCGGACAGCGGGGGTACGCTGAAGCGTGCGTAGTGTTGCTTCTTGAAATCCAAGGTCTCGTCTCCTGGCAGGAAGGTGGGGAAAGGCGGGGTGGGGGGCTCAGGCCGTCAGGGCGTCGCGTTCGAGGCAGCGCTCGATGGCGTTGCGGATGCGGCCCATGGCCTCGTCGATCTCCGGCTCGGTGATGGTGAGCGCGGGCAGGAACCGCATCACGGCCCCGTGGCGCCCGCCGGTCTCGAGGATCACGCCTTGCAGGAAGCACTCGCGCTTGATCGCCTTGGCGAGCGCGCCGTCCAGCACGCCAGGCGTGCCGGCCTCCGGTGCCGAGATGACCTCGGCCCCCACCATGAGGCCGCGGCCGCGGATGTCGCCGATGCAGGGCAGGTCCTCGGCCAGCTCCCGCAGCTTGCGTTGCAGGTAGGCGCCGCGCGATGCGGCGCGCTGGGGAAGGTCCTGGTCGCGCAGGATCTGCATGGTGGCCGCGCCCGCCACCAGGCCGATCTGGTTGCCGCGGAACGTGCCGGCGTGGGCGCCGGGCAGCCATTGGTCGTAGCGGCGGTGGTAGGCCAGCACGGCCAGCGGGAAGCCGCCGCCCAGGGCCTTGGACAGCACCACGGCATCGGGAACGATGTTCGCCGCTTCGTACGCGAACATGGTTCCCGTGCGGCCGAAGCCGGTCTGCACTTCGTCGATGACCAGGGGGATGCCGTGGCGGTGCGTGATCTCGCGGAGCTTCCTGAGCCACCGGGGCGATGCGGGAATGCAGCCACCCTCGCCCTGGACCGCTTCCAGGATGACCAGCGCCGGCTGGGTGATGCCGCTTTCCGGGTCGCGCAGCACGTTGTCCAGGTACTGCAGCGACAGGTCTTCGCCCTGGGTGCCGCCCACGCCGAACGGGCAGCGGCGGTCCGAGGGGTAGGGAAAGAAGTGCGTGTGGCCCGGCAGGCCCGGCAAGGGGTTCTTCGGGCCGAGGTTGCCCATGAGCGCCAGCGAGCCGGAGGTCATGCCGTGGTAGCCGCCGTGGAAGGCGATGACGCTCTGGCGCCCGGTGGCGATCCGAAAGAGCTTCAGGGCCGCTTCCACGGCGTCCGACCCGGTGGGGCCGCAGAACTGGATGCGGGCCTCGTCCGCGAAGGAGGCGGGCAGGGTCTGGAACAGTTGCTCAAGGAACTCCAGCTTGGCCGGGGTCGCGATGTCCAGCCCCTGGAGGATGTGGCCCGACTGCAGGAAGGACTGCACCTGCTCCATCACCTGCGGGTGGTTGTGGCCCAGCGGCAGGGCGCCGGCGCAGGCCAGCAGGTCGATGTATTCGCGCCCCTCCACGTCCCACACCCTGGAGAGGCTGCCGCGCGCCATCATGCGGTCGAAGGTGCGCGCGTAGGTTCTGGCGTTGGATTCCCGCTGCGCAATGAACCGGATGCCATCGTCGTGCGTGGCTTTCCCTGCCGGTGTTCCCGTGGTTTTCATCGTTCCTCCCGCCCGGTGTGTGCCCGGGTCAAGGCCGGATTCCAGCATGCGTTCGGCGAGGGCACCACTACCCGATTGGGTAGGTGGTGCGGCGGTGCGGGGCGTGGCCCATGGCGCAGAAAGCAGTGTTTGCTATATTTTGTATAGCAAAGAGGGCAATCAGTACTAGGGCATGGCGCCGTTTTTGCTCGAACCCCGGCGCGGGGCGGTTGTCAGTCCGCCCGCGCAGCGTGCGGGCCGGCCGCCAAGTCAAGCAGCCATTGGCGGAACCGATCCAGCGTGGCCAGCTGCGCGCGGGCCTCGGGGTAGCAGAACCAGTAGCCCAGCGCGCTGGTGTAGCCGCCCTGGGCCAGGGGCTCGGCCACCACGCCCGCGGCGATCTCGTCGTGCACCAGGCAGCGCGGCACCAGGGCGACGCCCATGCCCACCGAGACGGCGCGGATCATGCTTTCGAACTGGTCGAATTGCGGGCCGGCCAGCGCATCGAGCCCGGGCACGCCGTGGACCTCGCTCCAGCGCTCCCACGCGTCGGGCACCGACACATGGCGAAGCAGGGCGCTGCGCACCACGTCGCGCGGGGCCTGAAGGGGCGCGGCGTCGCCCGCGCCGGCGGGCGGTGCGATCAGCGCGACGTCGTTGCCGGCCAGGTAGTGCGCGCGGGCGCCGGGCCAGTGGCCGTCGCCGAAGAGGATGGAGCAGTCCAGGTCGGGGTTGGCGAAGTCGTAGCCGTGCACGAAGGGCACGAAATGCAGCGTGATCTGCGGGTGCTGCTGCTGGAACTGCGGCAGCCGCGGAATCAGCCACTTGGCGGCGAAGGTGGGCAGGGCGGACAGGTGCAGTGCGCCGCCGCCGTCGCTGCTGGTGATGAGCTCCAGCGTGGCCGCCTCCAGCCGGGCGAGCAGCGAGCGCACCGCCTTTTCGTAGCGTTCGCCGGCGGGGGTGAGGGTCAGGCGCTTGCGGCTGCGCTCGAACAGGGCAATGCCCACCCAGCGCTCCAGTTCCTGCACCTGCTTGCTGACCGCGCTCTGCGTCAGGTGCAGGGCCTCGGCCGCGCGGGAGACGCCGCCGAAACGCGCTACCGTGCAAAAGGCCCGCAGCAGGTGCAGCGGGGGGTTGAGTCGGCGCAAGGACATGGCGTTCGGGTTCTTAAAACATTCTCAAATGGAATATTAACAGGCACATCAATTGCTTTTCAATGGGCACCGAGTTCGGTAATCTCTGTCCATCTTCCGAGGAAAATCTCCATGCAACGCCGTCAATGGATCGCAGCCGTAGCTGCCGCAACTGTCCTTCCTGGAATGTCTTTCGCGCAAGACAAGCCCCTGCGCATCATCGTGCCCTTCCCGCCCGGCGGCGCCACCGACATCGCCGGCCGCGCCCTGCAGGAGCCGCTGCAGCGCCTGCTGGGCCAGCCCGTGGTGATCGAGAACCGCGCCGGCGCAGGCGGCTCCATCGGCATGGCCGAGGTGGGGCGCGCCGCGGGCGACGGGCTCACGCTGGGTGTGGCCACGCTGTCCACCCACGGCGTGAACCCGGCCGTGTTCTCCAAGCTGCCCTACGACCCCGTCAAGGACTTCGCCGGCGTGACCGAGATCGTCAAGGCCCCCGGCGTGATCGTGGTCAACCCCAAGGTCCTGCCGGTCAAGGATTTCGCCGAGCTGGTGAAGTACCTCAAGGCCAACCCCGGCAAGGTGTCCTACGCCACCCCGGGCAACGGCACCATCGGCCACATGTGGGGCGAGCTGTTCAAGAGCAGCACGGGCACTTCCATGGTTCACATTCCCTACCGCGGTACCGGCCCGGCGATCAACGACGTGGTGGGCGGGCAGGTGCCGGTGTATTTCGACCAGGTCGCCTCGTCGCTGCCGCACGTCAAGTCCGGCAAGCTCAAGGCCCTGGCCGTGTCCTGGCCCGAGCGGCTGGACGTGCTGCCCGACGTGCCCACCTATGCGCAGCTGGGCTTTCCCCAGGCCAACGAGCCCTCGTGGTTCGGCCTGGTGGCGCCGGCGTCCACCCCCGCCGCCGCCGTGCTGCGCGTGCAGCAAGCCGTGGCCGCGGCCCCGCGGGAGCCGGCGGTGCGCGAGCGCCTGGCCGGGCAGGGACTCTATGCTTCGGGCACCTCGCCCGCGGACTTCTCGCAGCAGATCGTGCGGGAGATCGACAAGATGAAGAAAGTGGCCGCCTATGCCAAGATCCAGCTCGACTGACCTCGCAGGAGTGCGCCGATGCATGCAGCGCTGCAACTGATCCAACGCCGGCACCGGCTGCAGGCCGCCGAGCCGGGGGCGGCGGGCGCGCCCGCCGTGGGTGCGGCCCTGTTCTCCGCCGTGCCCGGCCGCACGGCCCTGGTGCTCGATTCGCCGCACAGCGGCACCACCTACCCCGACGACTTCCGCGCCGCCATCGACCTGCCCACGCTGCGCCGCGCCGAGGACACGCACGTCGAGAAGCTCTACGCCTTCGCCCCCGCGCTGGGCGCGGCCTGGGTGGAAGCGCACTTTCCCCGCATCTACCTGGACGCCAACCGCGACACCACCGAGGTCGATGCCAGCATGTTCGAGGCCGGGTTCGACACCGCGTGGACCGATCCCGTCACCACCGATCCCGTCGTGCTGCAGAAGGTGCGGCTGGGCAAGGGGCTGATCTGGAAGTTCACCGACGAGGGCGTGCCCATCTACGACCGGCTGCTCTCCGTGGCCGAGGCGCGCGCGCGCATCGACCGCTGCTGGCGCCCCTACCACGCGGCCGTGGCCCGGGCGATCGACGCAGCCCACGCACGCCACGGCTACAGCATCCACATCAACTGCCACTCCATGCCCGCCGTGGCCGCCAGCCACGCCACGCTGCACCCGGGCCTGCACCATGCGGATTTCGTGATCGGCGACCGCGACGGCACCACCGCCAGCCCGGCGCTGTCGCAGGCGATCTGCGCCTTTCTGCGCGAGCGCGGCTACAGCGTGGACTACAACCACCCCTACAAGGGCGTGGAGCTGGTGCGCCGCTACGGCCACCCGGCGACCCACCGCCACAGCATCCAGGTGGAGATCAACCGCAAGCTCTACATGGACGAGCGCACGCTGGCCATCGAGCCGGCCGGTTTCGCGCGGCTGCAGTCCGATCTGCGCGCGCTGGTGGAGTGGCTGCTGGCGACCGATCCGCGGCAGTAAGGCGGCATTGACGCGGCATTGAAAGCGGCAGGGGCGCGCTGCGCTTTTTTCAAAAGGGGAGGCGGCGCGGCTTGCGCGCGGGTCGCTTCGCATGGCGGGCATTGCATTCGCATTCCGGGCGGAGCGGAGCCGGCCGACTTCGTAGATTGCGTGTCCCCTGGCCCGCCCTGCGGGCCTGCCCACCCCCTGCCCGCGACGCGCTTGCCGCGTGTCCGCCCTGCCATGCCATCGCTTTCCACCCTGTTCAAACAGGAGCCGTTCACGCACCGCTCCGAAGCCCCGCCTCCCGCTGCGGTGCCATCGCCCCCCTCGCGCTCCACGCCGGCTTCTGCCGACACGCACGCCCAGGCGCTGCGATCGCGCGCGGCGGCCGCTGCACCGGGGGCGATACCGCCGCGCGCAGCGTCCTTCGACGCGGTTCGGTGGAAGCAGGAGCTGCAACGCTGGTGCGACGCCGATCCGCACCGGGCCGTGTCGGGCCACCATGGGCTGTTCGGGCGCCTGCGGGCGCTGGGGCGCAAGGCCAGGGCGGAGAAGGCGGACGATGGCCTTCCCCTGCTCGCGGAGCGCCGGGAGGTGGCGATGCAGCGCTTGCTCGAATGCCATGCGCAAGGCGCCGATGGCCGCACGCTCGACCTGAGCGGGCTGGGACTCTCCAGCCTGCCGCCGGGCCTGGAACGGCTGTCGCATCTGGAGGCGCTGGACCTGTCGAACAACACCGGCCTGCAATCCCTGCCCGAAGGGCTGGCCGGGTGCCGGAACCTGCGCAGCCTCACTGCCTGCAACGGCTTTGTCAGCCACGTGCCGCCCTCCCTGTTCCAGTTGCCGAACCTCGAAACGCTCGATCTGTCGGCCAACCCTTTTCTCAAGGCATTGCCGCAGGCCATGGCGCAAGCCCCCCGCCTGCGGGAGCTGCGCGTGCCGCATTGCGACGTGAGCCACCTGCCGCCGGGCATGGCGAACATGCCGGCGCTGCAGACCGTGGATGTGTCGCACAACCGCGACCTGCACACGCTGCCGCCCGGCCTGCGCGAGAGCCACGTTGCGCTCGCACTGCAGGGCACGCCGGTGGCGCTCACGGACCGCTTGCTGCAGCCCGTGCCATGGACCTCCGAGCAGCGCGCTGCGCTGGAGACCCGTGTGGGACAACTCTCGAGCGCCTGGCAGGCCTCGCTGCGGGACGGCAGCGCATCGCGTGCGGCGATGGATCAGGCGCGCAGTGCGCTTTCTCAGGCGTTGCGCATCGACGGCGCGGGCACCGAAGCCGCCTGGGCCGATGCGGACGCGGCCGTGCGGGGCTGGCTGAGCCAGGGCCTGCCGATCACGACCGAGCGCCTGCAGGAGATCAGCTGTCGCCTGAACGGCCGCCCCGCCGGCGGGGCGCAGCTGCGGGCGATGGAGTTCCAGCGCATCCCGGCCGATGCGCAGGGCCTCACCGCCAGCCACCTCGACTATCCCCCAGTCCGCGCACTGCCCGGCCATCTCGCGGCGCTGGACACCTGGCTGGCCCAGGGCGACGCGCCGGCTTCTCCGCTGGCGGCCATGGAGCGGGCCACGCTGCTGTACCGGGCGGTGGAGAGCCTGCGCCCCTTCGAGGAGGGCAATGGCCCGGCCGCGCTGATGGCGATGGACTGGGCCCTGCAGCAGCATGGGTTGCCGCCCGTCGCGCTGGACGCCGAAGCCATGACCGGGCAGGTGGCGAAGGACGGGACGGTGGCCGACGGCGCGTTGACCGATGCGGCGGTTTTCGCCTCGGCCCCAGCCGGCGGCGTGCCTCATGCGCTTTTCGACGCCGTGATGCAGGGCATGGAGGAAGCCCTTTGCACCCTGCTGCCGCGCTGAAATTTCGCATGCGCGGCCAAGGCATCGCATCCGCACCATGGCGCTGGGGGCGGGGTCCGTAGATTGGATACATCCCGTCGCAGTTGGACGGGTTTTGTTCCATCACCAACCTTTCACCACGCGTTTGCCCGCGTGCCCATGCCATGAACGCGACCACCGACGTCCTTGCCCGCGTACCTCACAGCCCCGGTGCCGAGGGCAGCGCCGCGACCAGCGAGGGCGCATCGGCCTTCCGCTTCCTGCGCCGCCACCACGCAGGCCAGGGGCACGGCGCTGCCCGGGCCGCCGGCCGCGCTGGCACCGACACCCCCGAAATGGAGCGCTGGATGCGCGAATTGCAGGAATGGTGCGATGCCGATCCCAACCGGCCGCCGCCCCGCCAGCAGGGCCTGTGGGCCCGCATGCTCGGCCGCCTGCGCACCCCCGAAGCGGACCTGGACGACGACGGCGAAACCGCCGCCACGTTCGCTGAACGCCGCCAGGAGGCCGTCAAGCGCGTGCTGGCCTGCCACGCCCTGGGCGAGGAAGGGTGGCAACTGGACCTGCGCTTGCTGCGCCTGTCCTCCCTGCCGCCCGGGCTGGACCGCCTGCGCCATCTCAAGCACCTGGACGTGTCGGACAACACGTGCTTTCACCTCCTGCCCGAGACCCTGGCGCTGTGCCGGGGTCTGCGCACCCTCACGGCGCGCAACTGCGTGGTCACCGAGGTACCGCAGGCGCTGGCCTGGCTGCAGCACCTCGAAATGCTGGACCTGTCGGCCAACTTCAGCCTGCGCGAGCTGCCCGAATCGCTGGCGCAGGCCCCGCGGCTGGCGACCGTGATCCTCACGCATTGCGGCCTGCAGAACGTGCCCGAGGCCATGGCCCGCATGCCCGTGCTGCAGCTGCTGGACCTGTCGCACAACCTGCAGCTGCACAACGTGCCGGCCGCCGTGCGGGACCATCCCGCCGTCGATCTGACGGGCACGCCCGTGGCGCTGCTGTCCAACCTGCTGCAGGCCCCCCGTTGGAACCCGCCGCAGCAGGCGCGCCTGGCCGCGCGGCTGGATGGCGTGGCCGTCGGCTGGCAGGAATGCCTGGGCGTGCTGCGCAAGAACGCGGGCCTGCGCGCCGAGGTGAACGCCTGGCGCAGCGGCCTGTCGCTGGTGCTGCGCACCGATGGCGTGGGCACGGAAGACGCCTGGGCCGACGCCGCCCAGGCCGTGGGCACCTGGTTGCATGCGGGCCAGTCCATCACACCCGAGCGGCTGCTGGAGATCGGCTGGCGCCTGAACGGCTGCCCGGCCGGCGGGCCCCGGGCGCGCACGCGCGAATTCCAGCGGCTGGCTGCGGGCACCTCGGGCTCCACCGTCTTCGGCGACCCGGGCGTGCTCGCCCCCCGCTTTCTCACGCCGGGTGCCGGCGAGCAGCGCGCCTATCCCATGGCGGCTTCGCTGACGCGCCACCTGGAAACGCTGTCGGCCTGGATCTCTCCGGCCGATGCGGTCTATCCCGCGCTGACCCGCCTGGAGGCCGTGGAGCGGGCCGCGCGCCTGTACCAGGCCCTGGTCAGCCTGCGCCCCTTCGACGAGGGCAACGGCCCGGCCGCCCTCATGGCCATGGACTGGGCGCTGCAGCAGCACGGCCTGCCGCCCGTGGTGCTGGAGGAGTCGGTGCTGAGCCAAGCCATCGTGTTCGCCGAAGACCTGCCCGCCGAAGGCCCCAATGCCCTGGTGAGCGCCCTGGTCGAAGGCATGGAAGAGCTGGTGCAGACGCTGTGCCCCGGCAGCCTGCGGCTGCTGGCCTGAGCCTGGAAAAAGGCCGGCGTGGCCGGCCGGTCAGCCGCAGGCGCGGAACGGCCGGCTGGCCAGCAGGCCGCGCAACTGCCCTTCCGCCTGGGTGCGCAGGGCCGCGGTGGCGGCCGGCAGGCGCAGCACGTAGCCCGTGGCATCGGTGCGTTCCTGCACCACGCGGGCGGTGCGCACGCCCTGCGTGCCCAGCGTGGCCAGGGCCCGCTCGGCGGCCTCTTCCGTGGAAAAGCGGCCCAGCGACAGGCCCGGCTCCAGCGCCGCGCCCGGGCGGTCGTACGGCACCTTGCGGGCGCGCAGTTCGGCGCGTTTCTTCTCCAGCGTGTCCTCGTCGGCGAAGCGGCCCATGTAGACCATCCAGCGGCCGGTGAGCGAGATCGGCTCCAGCGTCCAGCTGCCCGCCGGCAGGCCGGCCGTGGCGGTGCGCAGCGCATCGAGCTGCCCCTTCTCGAACGTGCCCGCCTGCAGGCAGGGCGCGGGTTCGGCGGCGGCCACGGGTGGGGCCGATGCGGGCGCGGCCTCGCTGGTGCTGGGTGCGGGGGTGGAGGCGGGTGCGGGCGGGGTGGCGGGGGCCGCAGGCGCTTCGCCCCCGTTCGCGTTTGCGTTGGTGCCCGCTCCGTTGGCGCGGCCCAGGCGCAGGTTTTCGGGCTGGATCTGCTGCTCCAGGCGCTGGGGCTCGGACTGCTCGGGCGGTGCCCAGCCCCAGGAGCGCAGCAGCCCCTGCGCCCACGCGTAGTAGCCGGCATTGGCCAGCAGCAGAACCAGGACGGCGGCGCGCAGCATGGGTGGGCCTTTCTCGGTCAGCGGGGCGCCGACGGGCCGGCGGGCCGCACGCTGATCTCGGAGCTGGTCACGGCCTGCATGCCCTGCGCCGTGTGCACCAGCAGCGCGCCATCCTCGCCCACGCCGTGGGCCGTGCCCGTGGTGCCATCGCTCAGCGTCACCGCGCGGCCGCTCAGCACGTCGCGGTGGTGGAACCGGGCCTGCACCGGCGCGAAGCCATAGGCCTCGAACGATTGCAGCATGGCGACCAGCGGCGCGGCGATGCGCTGCAGCGCCGTGGGCGCATCCAGGCCGGGCTCCACGTCCTGCAGGCTGCCGGGCGGGGTGTTCATGCCGTCCGCCTGCGGCGGCTGCACGTTGATGCCGATGCCGGCCACCACGTAGCGCGTGGCGGGGGCGGCATGCGCTTCCCAGCCGGGCGCGACGAGGCTCGCCGTTTCCACCAGGATGCCGGCCAGCTTGCGATCGCCGTTCAGCCACAGGTCGTTGGGCCATTTGAGGCCGATGCGCGCGGCACCCGCCAGCGGCGTGGGCTGCAGGCTCTCGGCCACGCTCACCCCCACGGCGAGCGACAGGCCCGACCAGTCCGCCGGTGCCAGCGGCATGCCCAGCGAGAACATGAGCGCATCGCCCACCGCGCCACGCCAGGGCCGGCCCAGCCGCCCGCGGCCGGCGGTCTGCAGCTCGGCCACGAGCAGGGTGGGCTCGGTCAGGCCCGCGCGGGCGCGGCGCATGAGTTCGGTATTGGTGGAGTCGATGCTCGGCAGCACCTCCACGGTGAAGCCCGGCAGCACGGGGGCCACGGCTTCCCAGATGGCCTCGGCGGGCCAGCGGATGGGGGCGTCGGGGGAGCGGCCGGTCACCGACGGGGGCTCCGCGCCTGGCGGCCCGACGGGGGCGGCGCGGCGGTTTCGGTGGCGGGCGATGCCTTGTTGGCCTTGCGGATGGCCTTGCCGCGCTCGGCGTCCTTGGTGGCCTTGTTCGCCTTGGCCGGCTTTTCAGGCGCCATGCCCGGCGGCGCCCAGCCGCGCTTGGGCGCCAGCAGCGTGCCCCGGCAGTTGGCGCTGCCGCACCAGCAGGGGTATTCGGCCTTGAGCTTGGGGGTATAGCGCTCTTCGATGATGAGGCCGTAGTCGTAGTTCAGCTCGTCGCCCGCGGCGATGTTGCGCAGGGCGGTGATGAAGATCCGGCCGCCGCGCTCGTCGGCGAAGCAGTTGGGGTCGCAGCTGTGATTGATCCAGCGCGATGAATTGCCGCCGAACTTTGCGTCGATCACGTGGTCTTCATCCACGTGGAAGTAAAAGGTATGGTTGGGCTGCGCGGGATCGTGCGGGTGCCGGTCCTGGGCCTCCTGCCAGCTGATGACCTCGCCCGTGTACTCGATGAGCACTTCGCCTTCGGCGATATCCTGCACGGCGAAGACGCCCTTGCCATGCACGCCCGAGCGCCGGGTCTGGAGGCGGCGCCCCGGTGCGGACGGGGGGGCTGCGGGCGATGCGGTGCGGGGCATGGCAAAACTCTGTTAGTTTGAATAGGCACACAGGCGCGTGCGCGTGTACGCGTGTGAGAAGCGGATTGTAGAAGCGCCTTTCAACGGCGAAACCCACAACATGACCAAGACACTGGTAATTGCAGAAAAACCCTCGGTGGCCCAGGACATCGTGCGCGCGCTCACCCCCGTGGCGGGCAAGTTCGACAAGCACGAGGACCACTTCGAGAACGACCGCTACGTGGTCACCAGCGCGGTGGGCCACCTGGTGGAGATCCAGGCGCCCGAGGAATTCGACGTCAAGCGCGGCAAGTGGAGCTTCGCCCACCTGCCCGTGATCCCGCCGTATTTCGACCTGAAGCCGGTGGACAAGACCAAGAGCCGCCTGTCGGCCGTGGTGCGCCAGGCCAAGCGCAAGGACGTCACCCAACTCATCAACGCCTGCGACGCGGGCCGCGAGGGCGAGCTGATCTTCCGGCTGATCGAGCAGTACGCCGGTGGCTCCAAGCCCGACGGCAAGGGACTGGGCAAGCCGGTCAAGCGCCTGTGGCTGCAGTCGATGACGCCGCAGGCCATCCGCGACGGCTTCGAGGCGCTGCGCTCCGAGCAGCAGATGCAGGGCTTGGCCCACGCCGCGCGCAGCCGCTCCGAGGCCGACTGGCTGGTGGGCATCAACGGCACGCGGGCCATGACGGCCTTCAACTCGCGCGACGGCGGGTTCTTCCTCACCACCGTGGGCCGGGTGCAGACGCCCACGCTGTCGCTGGTGGTCGAGCGCGAGGAAAAGATCCGCAAGTTCGTGAGCCGCGACTATTGGGAAGTGCACGCGGGCTTCCATGCCGAGGCGGGCGAGTACCTGGGCAAGTGGTTCAACCCCCAGTGGAAGAAGAGCGAAGACCCCGAGGCGAAGGCCGACCGGATCTGGAACCATGCCGACGCCGTGGCCATCGCCGATGCGGTGCGCGGCAAGGCGGCCAGCGTCACCGAGGAATCCAAGCCCACCTCGCAGTCCTCGCCCCTGCTGTTCGACCTGACCAGCCTGCAGCGCGAGGCCAACGGCAAGTTCGGCTTCAGCGCCAAGACCACGCTGGCCCTGGCGCAAAGCCTGTACGAGCGCCACAAGGCCCTGACCTACCCGCGGACCGACTCGCGCGCCCTGCCCGAGGACTACCTGCCCGTGGCGCGCGATACCTTCGGCATGCTGGCCACGAGCGGCATGCGCCACCTGGCGCCCTTTGCGCAGCAGGCGCTGGACGGCAACTATGTGAGGCCCAACAAGCGCATCTTCGACAACAGCAAGGTCAGCGATCACTTCGCCATCATCCCCACGCTGCAGGCCCCGAGCGGGCTGTCCGAGGCCGAGCAGAAGCTGTACGACCTGGTGGTGCGCCGCTTCATGGCGGTGTTCTTCCCGAGTGCTGAATACATGGTCACCACGCGGGTGAGCCAAGTGGTCAACCATCATTTCAAGACCGAAGGCAAGGTGCTGGTGCGGCCCGGCTGGCTGGCCATCTACGGCAAGGAGGCCGCCGACGAGGTGGAGGGCGCCAAGGAAGGCGACAAGGGCCAGAACCTCGTGCCCGTGCAGCCCGGCGAGATGGTGCGCACCGACTTCGTGGAGCCCAAGGGCCTCAAGACCAAGCCGCCCGCGCGCTACTCCGAAGCCACGCTGCTGGGCGCCATGGAAAGCGCCGGCAAGCAGATCGACGATGAGGAGCTGCGCTCGGCCATGCAGGAAAAGGGCCTGGGCACCCCGGCCACGCGCGCGGCCATCATCGAAGGGCTGCTGACCGAAAAGTACATGCTGCGCGAGGGCCGCGAGCTGATCCCCACGGCCAAGGCCTTCCAGCTCATGACCTTGCTGCGTGGGCTGGAGGTCGAGGAACTGTGCCGCGCCGACCTCACGGGCGACTGGGAGTTCAAGCTCTCGCAGATGGAAAAGGGCCTGCTCAGCCGCGAGGCCTTCATGGCCGACATCGCCCGGATGACCGAGCGCATGGTCAAGAAGGCCAAGGAATACGACCGCGACACCATTCCCGGCGACTACGCCACGCTCTCCGCGCCGTGCCCCAACTGCGGTGGCGTGGTGAAGGAGAACTACCGCCGATACGCCTGCGTGGGCAAGGCGGGCGACGGCTCGGACGCCTGCGGCTTCTCGTTCGGCAAGTCGCCGGCCGGCCGCACCTTCGAGACCGCCGAGGCCGACCAGCTGCTGCGCGACAAGAAAATCGGCCCGCTGGAGGGCTTTCGCTCCAAGGCCGGCTGGCCCTTCACGGCCGAGGTGGGCATCGTCTATGACGACGAGGCGCACAACTACAAGCTGGAGTTCGACTTCGGCGACGACAGGAACGCCGAGGAATCGGGCGAACTGGTCGATTTCTCGGACCAGGAAAGCCTGGGCGCCTGCCCGGTGTGCGGCGCGCCCGTGTACGAGCACGGCAGCAACTACGTGTGCAGCAAGGCCGTGCCCACGGCGGCGCAGCCCACGCCCAGCTGCACCTTCAAGAGCGGCAAGATCATCTTGCAGCAGCCCGTGGAGCGCGCGCAGATGAGCAAGCTGCTGGCCACCGGCAAGACCGACCTGCTCGACAAGTTCGTGAGCATGCGCACGCGCCGGGCGTTCAAGGCGTTCCTCGCCTGGGACAAGGAGGCGGGCAAGGTGAACTTCGAGTTCGAGCAGCGCGAGAGCAAATTCCCGCCGCGCAAGACGTTCGCTGCAAAGGCCGGCGCAGGCGCGGCCGCCAAGACGTCGGCCGCGGCCAAGAAGGCGGCGAAGCCTGCCGCCAAGACCGCTGCCAAAGCCGCCGCCAAGAAGGCCCCGGCCGCACCCAAGGCGCCGCGCAAGCCCGCGGCCGGCAAGGCCCCCAGCGCCGCATTGGCGGCGGTGATCGGGCCGGAACCGGTCGCCCGGCCCGAGGCCGTGAAGAAGATGTGGGACTACATCAAGGCCAACGGCCTGCAGGACGCCACCAACAAGCGCGCCATCAACGCCGACGCCAAGCTGCGCCCCGTGTTCGGCAAGGACCAGGTCACCATGTTCGAGCTGGCCGGCATCCTGGGCAAGCACCTGGGGGGCGAGGCATGAACGCGCTCGCCCGCTTCGCCCGCTGCCTGGCGGCCCTGGCCTTCGTGGGCCTGCTGGCCGGCTGCGCGGGCGGCGCGCCGTCCGAGGCGCCCGCGCGCGGCACGCACGGCATCGGCGGCCAGGGCTCGAACGGCATCACCGTCTTCGGCGAAATCGACGTGAGCGCCGAGCGCCGGCGCTGAGGCCTTCGCCCCCTGGCGCCCTTGCCGCTTCGCGCCCTGCGCCCGCGCCGGGGCCCTGCCTGAAAAGATTCCCTTGGCGATCACCACCCCCACCGTTCCCCTTTTCCAGGCCAGGCAGATCGACCCCACGGCCGAGCAGCTGGCGATCCAGCAGTCCGCCGAGCGCACGCTGGTCATCGAGGCCAACGCCGGCGCGGCCAAGACCACCACGCTCGCCCTGCGCATGGGACAGGCCTGGGCGCGCGGCGTGGCGCCCGAGCGCTGCCTGGCCCTTACGCACACCGCCACCGCCTGCCAGGCGCTGCAGGCCGCGCTGCGCAAGGTCGGCGTGCCCGCGCCCGTGGCGCAGCGCTTTCGCATCGCCACGTTCGATGCCTTCTGCGCCGAAATGCTGGCCGACCAGTACGAGGCCCCCGTGCCGCACCACCGGCACCTGGAGGAACTGCGCCCCTTCGTCTGGCAGGCCGTGCAGCGCGTGGAAGACAACGAGCACGAGCGCTGGCGCGAGGAGTTGCTGCTGCCCACGCTGGGCGACACCGGCTTCGTGGAGGAGTTCCTGGCGACCAGCGTGTGGCTCAAAGGCACGATGAAGGACGAGCTGGAGCGCGAGGGCGGCCCGGCCTCGCCCGAGCACGCGGCCGCCATCGGCGTGGGCTACACGCAGCTCAAGGTGTTCCTGGCCTACGAGCGCATCCGCCGGCGCGAGCTGGCCGACGAGCCGCTGTTTCGCGGCCCCTTCGATGCCACCTACGACCTGGCCCGGCGCCTGCACGGCGGCGACACCGCGGCCAGCCTGCCGCGCTGGCCGCGCGGCGTGCAGGCCGTGCTGGTCGACGAGATGCACGACATGAACGAGGCCGCGTTCCGCGTGCTGCGCGAGCTGCTGGACACCACGCAGTGCACCTTCTGCGGCGTGGGCGATCGCGACCAGGTCATCTACGGCGCCCACGGAGCCGATGCCGCCTTCATGGGCGATGCCATCACCGCGCACACCGGCCGCCCGGTGGCGCGCCTGCGCCTCACGCCCAGCCACCGCTTCGGCAAGAAGCTCGCCGCCAAGGCCGGGCGGCTGGCGGCCAAGCCCTACGACTCGCTCGCCGGGCACGACACCGCGGTGGAACTGCGGCCCTACGACGATGCCGCCCAATGCGTGGACCTCGTCGCGCAGGCGGCCCAGCAGTGGCGCGCCCGGCCCCGCGCCCGCATGGCGGGCTTTGCCGTGCTGCTGCGCCACTCCAACCAGTCGGTGGGCATCGAGAACCGGCTGCTGGCCGACAACGTGCCCTACACCGTGAGCGGCTTCGACAGCTACCTGCTGCGGCCCGAGGTGCTGCTGGTGCGCGGCCTGCTGGCCGTGGCCACCGACAACTTCGACAGCGTCTCCGAGCCGCGCACCCGCGACAAGCTCATGCGGGCGCTGGTGTTCTTCTGCGGCGCGCGCATCGTCGTGGCCGGGCGCGAGCACGAGTCGCAGCAGGCCCTGCTGGAGGACGCCATCCGCAGCGTGACCGACAACCCGCTGTTCCTGCAGAACTTCTTCACCCACCAGATCGTGGCCAACGTCGAGCCCGCCATGCAGCGGCGCCTGCGCAAGGCCCTGGAGGTGGCGCGCGAGGCGGGCGGCCAGGACACCCTGCCGCGCCTGCTGCAGGCCCTGCAGATCGACACCGTGATCCGCGAGGTGTTCGTCTCGCGCCAGCGGCGCGAGGACGCGCTCGCCAACCTGGCCGGCCTGTGCGAGGCGGCGAAAGGCTTTGCCAGCGCGCGCGATTATTTCCTGCACCTGAACCGCGCCGAGCAGCGCCAGCGCGAGCTGCGTAGCACCGCCAGCCTGGTCTTGGCCAACATCGAGGACGTGAAGGGCCTGGAGTTCGACCACGTGGTGATCCCGTTCCTGGAGCAGGGCGTGTTCCCCGTGCCGCAGGCGCCCTACGCGCAGGAGAAGAACACCCTCTACGTCGGCATGACCCGGGCGCGCCAGCAGCTCACGCTGCTGTGCCACCGCGCGCAGCCCGGCGCCTTTCTGCAACCGCTGGGGTATGCCGCGTCGGCCTGACCACGCCCTGCCCCGGTCCTTTTTTCACACCACGCGAGCGACACCACCATGCAACTGTCCGAACAATGGGTCCTGGTCACCGGCGGTGCCCGGGGCCTGGGCGAATCGATCACCCGGGCGCTGGCGCGCGAAGGCGCCGGCGTGGTCATCAACTACCTCACCAGCGACACCGCAGCGCAGGCACTCGCCCAGGAGCTGGGCCCGCGCGCCATCGCCCTGCAGGCCGACGTGACCGATGCCGCCGCCGTGCAGCGCCTCTTCGCCCAGGCGCACGAGCGCACCGGCCGGCCCATCAGCGCGGTGGTCAACAACGCGCTCGCGCAGTTCCGCTTCGACGGCGACGCGCGCCCGCAGATCGGCGACATCGCCTGGGAGCGCTTTCAGCAGCAGATCGACGGCGCCGTGAAGGGCGCGCTGAACACCCTGCAGGCCGCGCTGCCCGCGATGCGCGCGCAGGGTTTCGGGCGCATCGTGAACGTGGGCACCAACCTGTTCCAGAACCCCGTGGTGCCCTACCACGACTACACCGCCGCCAAGGCCGCGCTGCTGTCGCTCACCCGCACGGCGGCCAACGACCTGGGGCCGCACGGCATCACCGTGAACATGGTGTCGGGCGGCCTGCTGCGCACCACCGACGCCAGCCGCGCCACGCCCGAGGCGGTGTTCGACCTCATCGCCGGCATGACCCCGCTGCGCCGCGTGACCACGCCGGCCGAATTCGCCGACGCGGTGCTGTTCTTCCTCTCGCCCTGGTCGCGCGCCGTGACCGGGCAGAACCTCATCGTGGACAGCGGACTGGTGAAGGGCTGAGCGGCCTTGGGGTTACTGCGCGCGGCGCCAGCGCCGCTGCGGGCCCCGGGGGTGTAATGAACGCCCCGGTTCGACGCCTGTTCGATCCCCGTCCGGCCACCCCGGCCGCTCACCCGAGGCCCGCAAAAACCATGACGACGACGCCCTCCGCACCCGGCACCGCCACCGCTCGCTCCATCACCCACCCCATCGCCGCCAAGTGGCCGGCGCGCCACCCCGAGCGGCTGCAGCTGTATTCGCTGCCCACGCCCAACGGCGTGAAGGTCTCCATCCTGCTGGAGGAGCTGGGCCTGCCGTACGAGCCGCACCTGGTGCGTTTCGACACCAACGACCAGTTCTCACCCGAGTTCCTCTCGCTCAATCCCAACAACAAGATCCCCGCCATCCTCGACCCCGATGGCCCGGGCGGGCGGCCGCTGGCGCTGTTCGAATCGGGCGCCATCCTGGTCTACCTGGCCGAGAAGACCGGCCGCTTCCTGCCGCAGGACCCGGCCGCGCGCTACGAGGCCCTGCAGTGGGTCATGTGGCAGATGGGCGGCGTCGGCCCCATGTTCGGCCAACTCGGGTTCTTCCATAAATTCGCCGGCAAGGACTACGAGGACAAGCGCCCGCGCGACCGCTACGTGGCCGAATCCAAGCGCCTGCTGGGCGTGCTGGAGCAGCGCCTGGCCGGGCGCGCGTGGATCCTGGGCGACGACTACTCCATCGCCGACATTGCCGTCTTCCCCTGGGTGCGCAATCTGGTCGGCTTCTACGAAGCGCGCGAACTGGTGGGTTTTGGCGATTTCCCGCAGGTGCAGCGCGTGCTGGATGCCTTTGTGGCCCGGCCCGCCGTGGCGCGCGGACTGGAGATTCCGCAGCGCGGGTAACCCGCGCGGGGCAAGGCGCAGCGGCCCGTTCCGGGCACGGGCGCCGCCCCGTGGCGGCCCCGTGCCGTCCACCTGTCACGCACTTGCCACGGGTTTGCCATGTGTCACTTCTAGAGTGCGGCCTTCGCTCATCGACGCTGTTGTCGACACCAGAAAGAAGACGCTCCCATGAAACGACTCTCCCTGCTGGCCTTTGCCCTGTGCCTGTCCGCCCTGTCGCTCACCGCCTGCGGCGGCAACGACGACGCGCCGCCCGCCCAGCCCCAGGTCATCGCCCACCGCGGCGCCAGCGGCTACCTGCCCGAGCACACCCTGGCCGGCTATGAACTGGCCATCCGCATGGGCGCCGACTTCATCGAGCCCGACCTGCAGATCACCAAGGACGGCGCCCTCGTCGCCATCCACGACGAGACGCTCAACCGCACCACCAACATTTCCACGCTGTTCGCGCAGCGCAACGGCGGCTACAAGGTGGCCGACTTCACCCTGGCGGAAATCCGCACCCTGACCGTGGTGCCCACCGGCACCGGCAAGACCAGCTACCCCGGCTTTGCGCCCAGCGCTGCCAACCCCTTCCAGGTGCCCACCGGCACCGGCAAGACCAGCTACCCCGGCTTTGCGCCCAGCGCTGCCAACCCCTTCCAGGTGCCCACCTTCCAGGAAGTGGTGGACTTCGCCAAGAAGCAATCCACCGCCGTGGGCCGCGAAGTGGGCCTGTACCCCGAGGCCAAGCAGGCCGACCCGGTGATGGAAGACGGCATCCTCAAAACGCTGAAGGACAACGGCTACAACGCCGACAGCAAGGTCTACATCCAGTCGTTCAGCGACGCCACGCTGCGCAGCCTGCGCACCAAGCAGACCGCGCAGAACAGCAAGATGCCCCTCATCCTGCTGGGCGTGGCCGCCAAGGCCGCCGACGGCACGCCGCGCATGGGCGTGATCTCCGGCAGCACCGTCACGCAGCTCACGTTCAAGGAGGTGGCCGGCTTCACCGAAGGCATCGGCGTGGTCATCAACACCGCCGCGTACCCGATCACCAAGGACTACATCGACCAGGCCCACGCCGCCGGCCTCAAGTTGCACGGCTGGACCTTCGCCCAGGCCAACGCCTCCACGGCCGCCACCGAGTTCCGCAGCTACCTGGACATGGGCATGGACGGCATGTTTGCCAACTACCCGGACCTGGCGGTGGCGGCGCGCAATGCGTTCGTGAACAAGTAAGCCAGCCGGCTGGTCGCCTTTTGACAGGCGACCGCCGGCAGCGCGCCGGCCGGTGGCCTGCCGGCGCGTGGCACCCGCCCTGGGGGCCGAAGACCGGCTCGCCCGTGTGCGGCGGACTCCGCACGGGCGCCAGCCCTCCTGCAGGTACTTGCTGAGTGCTGCCTGCGAGATCAGCGCGACACGCCTGATCCATCGCGTTTTTGGCCCATTTCTTCCCACTCGGCCTCGTATTTGGTTTGCTATTAAATCAATAGCTATACGCCCTAGAAATATATGCGCTGGAGGCCATTTTTTCTCATGGCTCCATCTGCGCGATGACGCTTTATCCCAACGCCATTCAGGGGTTTCCGTCAGTTAGAAATCAGCCACTCCCGCTATAAGCTGCAACAGACAGATACATAAATCGGGAGGGCTGGGGGGATGGAATGGCAACCTTGATACCGGCGCTGGGCGCCTGCGCGGGCCGCATGACCTCGGGCGAGCGCCGCTTGGCCGAGCGGCTGGAGCAGAAGCTGGAGGACGACTACCTGCTCTGGTGGGACGTGCCCATCGGCCCCAAGCAGACGCGGCCCGACTTCGTGGTGCTGCACCCCCGCCGCGGCGCACTCATCCTGGAAGTGAAGGACTGGCGCCTGGACACCATCCGCAACGCCACGCGCGAACGCTTCGAGATCGCGCCCGAGGGCCAGCTCAAGGTCGTCATGAGCCCGCTGCAGCAGGCGCGCCACTGCGCGATCCAGGTCGTCAATGCGCTGGAGCGCGACCCGCAACTGGTGCAGGGCGAAGGCCCCTACCAAGGCAAGCTCGCCTTCCCCTGGGGCCACGGCGTGGTGTTCACCCATATCACCCGCAAGCAATTCGAGGGCGCGGGCCTGGGCGAGGCGATTCCGTCCCACCTGGCCATCTGCAAGGACGAGATGTTCGAAGACGTGGACGCCGAGGCCTTCCAGCAGCGCCTGTGGGCCATGTACCCGCACACTTTCGGCCGCAAGAGCGCCATCTCCCTGCCGCAGCTCGACCGCGTGCGGTGGATCCTGTTCCCCGAAGTGCGCGTGCCCCAGCAGCAAAGCCTGTTCGGGCCGGGCGCCAACGGAGCGGGTGACGACAGCGACGACGAAGACGCCCGCCTGCCCGGCATCATGCGGGTGATGGACCTGCAGCAAGAGCAGCTCGCCCGCAGCCTGGGCGACGGCCACCGCGTCATCCACGGCGTGGCCGGCTCCGGCAAGACCATGATCCTCGGCTACCGCGCCGAACACCTGGCGCAGACGCAAACGGCGGGCACCAAGCCCATCCTCATCCTCTGCTACAACGAGCCGCTGGGCGTGAAGCTGGCGGCCACCTTCCAGGCCAAGGGACTGCAAGACCGCGTGCACGTGCGCCACTTCCACAAGTGGTGCCGTGACCAACTGGTGGCCTACCACCTGCTGCCTGATGGCACGCAGCGTTGGCCCGTGGACCAGCTCATGGCCGAGTACGTGCAGCGCGTCATCCACGGCGTGGACGCGGGCCACATTCCGGCCGGCCAGTACCACGCCATCCTCATCGACGAGGGCCACGACTTCGCGCCCGAATGGCTCAAGCTCGTTACGCAGATGGTGGACCCGGCCACCAACAGCCTGCTGCTGCTGTACGACGACGCGCAGAGCATCTACGACCGCGCCGACAAGAAGAGCTTCAGCCTGAAAAGCGTCGGCATCCAGGCCCAGGGCCGCACCACCATCCTGAAGATCAACTACCGCAACACGCGGCAGATCCTGCAACTGGCCCACCGCATGGCCGGCGGCCTGCTCCAGCCCGAAGACGCCGTGGGCGGGGAAGACGGCATCCCGCTGCTGCAGCCCATGAGCTGCGGGCGAGAGGGGCCGGAGCCCATCGTGATCGACCTGCCCACGCTGCCGGAGCGCGCGGCACGGGTGGCGGAGCTGCTGGCGGACCAGCATGCGCAGGGGCATGCGTGGGGCGATATGGCGGTGCTGTGCCGGCATTACAGCGAGATGGAGGAATGCTCGGCGGCTTTGGTGCGAAAAGGGCTGCCGCACCGGATGCGCAAGAGGTCAGGGGATTACCGGCCGGAGGAGGACACGATCAAGGTGATGACCATGCATGCGAGTAAGGGGTTGGAGTGGGAGGTGGTGGCGGTGTTGACGGGGGGGGGGGCAGCCATAGATGTCGAGATTGACCGCAGGCATGAGATGCGTATTGCCTATGTGGCAGGTACGCGGGCTATAAAAAAACTTTTGATTGCTAAGAAAGGTCTGCATAAATCGCCCCACGACATGCTTGGCATGGAGATGAAGCCCTGAGACGATAAGTCACATGAAGCAGCACAGCCTGGGCTTGGGAATGACGGCGAAGCGAACGCGGCGGCGGGAATTCCTGGATGAGATGGAGAAGGTCGTACCGTGGGCCGAACTGGTGGCCCTGGTGTCGCCGTACCT